>NZ_JAXHLN010000003.1:2179208-2490524 GCF_034522235.1 Thiohalophilus sp.
GTGGTACGGCATCGGCATGGCACTGGAAAAATGGGTCGGTCGCAGTCCGGAAAAACTGCAAAAGCTGCAGGAGATGTACCATCAATGGCCCTTCTTCCGCGCCCTGCTGAGCAATACCCAGATGTCGCTGTTCAAGGCCGACATGCACATCGCCCGCGACTACGCCGATCTGTGCAAGGACCCGAAAACCGCGGACACCATCTACAAGATGATCAACGCCGAGTACAACCGCACCCGCCTGCGCGTACTCGAGGCCGCCCGGCTGCAGGAGTTGATGGCCGAAACCCCCAACCTCGCCCTCTCCCTCACCCGACGCAATCCCTATCTGGATCCCCTCAACCAGATCCAGCGCATCCTCATCGAACGCTTCCGCGACGAGTCGTGCAGCGAGGAAGAACGCAACCACTGGCTCAATCCGCTGTTGCGCAGCATCAACGCTATCGCCGCGGGAATGCGCAACACTGGTTAATAAAAGATCTTCACCGCAGAGGCGCGGAGAAAAAATAATTTTGAATTTTAAATGTTGAATTGTGAATGGAAATCGTTCCTGAAATTCAAAATCTAGAATTCAACATTCAAAATTATATTTTCACACACTCTGCGCCTTTGCGCCTCTGCGTTACAGAGCTTTTTAAAAATAGAAAAGGGCCGGTAAACCGGCCCTTTGTGCAGTCGAGCTTGTCCGTAAAACACGGTTACGGACGAATGTAGGTGTAACCCTGTTCCTGCAGCTCGGTGATCCGGGCAACGCCGCCGGGAACCACTTCAACACCTTCGGCCAGGGCCGGCTTTTTACCTTTTTTGCTCTCGATCTTGGCCATGGTATTGGCGCAGGCATTGAAGTTGATATTCTGCATGGCCATGCTCTCAACGCGCGAGGCATTTGCACCGTTTTTGGTAAGCAGGCTCAGTCCCGGCCCATAGGCAACAATCTGCACGTCAACATTATCCATGCCGTACGCTTTTTGCAGGTTTGCAGCATTATTCAGGGCAATCTTCTGGGTGCGGGCATCATCCGTACTGACCTGGATAATCACCTTGTGATCCGGATCCATCGGCCCCGCCAGGGCAGTCTGCCCCAGAAAGACAGTAGCAAGTACAACCGAAACCAGTCCGCCTTTTACAAAATTCGTTACCGTATGCATACTCATTCTCCTTACAGCTCTTATGATATTTCGATCTATATCGTTATTATCTAATAGACGACACCGGGAAAACCTGCGTCGTTGTTCTGGTGGTAAAACATCCAGCTACCACTTTACAAAAACATTACCTTATAAGCGAATACCGATGCAACCCGCCAGCGAACAAATCAACCCGGCGCATTTTGATCAAAGCCTTTTCGGGGCACAACAAATTTATGTATGACAAAAAGATGCAGAAAATATGTAAGGAAGTTCATGTTATTTCGTCTAAATCGGGTTTTGCGCTGTTGGCGACATCCGAGATTGTCTTTAGCCGATTGCCGGACACCGCGTTGCTATGTCCGGCCTACCACTCTCTCATAATGGCCTCCTTATAGAACTTGCCGGTTCAAAGGAGGTCATTTTCTAATTAAAGTGACAATTTTCAATGTTGAGTTTTGAGTGACGGTATTCACTAACCAATTCAAAATTCATCATTCAGAATTCAAAATTACTTTACGTCCTCCGCGCCTTTGCGTCCTCTGCGTTATTTTCCAGAGCGTCAGGGGAAAGAGACATTACCCTGAAACTCGCCAACAAACGGGAACGAAGGTCAGGCGACCTGGACGGGGATGGTATTGCGGGTGTGGGTGATTTTGTTGTGCTCGTCGAGATAGACGAGTTTGGGCTTGTAGGTGGCCAGTTCTTTCTGATCCAGGCCGACATAGGCGCAGATGATGATCACATCGCCGGGATTGGCCTTGTGCGCGGCGGCGCCGTTGACCGAGACGATGCCGGAGCCGTCTTCGGCGCGGATGGCGTAGGTGGTAAACCGCTCACCATTGGTGACGTTGTAGATTTCGATCTGCTCGTATTCGCGGATACCGGAAACTTCCAGCAGTTTGCCGTCGATGGCGCAGGAACCTTCATACTCCAGCTCCGAGTGGGTTACCCGTGCCCGATGCAGTTTGGCCTTCAGCATGGTGGTCATCATGGTCCTGCGCTTCCTTCTCTGAATACGAGAATCTTTTCCGGACTGTTTATTTTAGCATGCCCGCCCGGGGCTTCCTACCAGACAAGGTCTTCTTTTATAAGGTGTTTTTAGCGCCATCACTTGACAGCGCCGGCGCCTTGCGGCTGCGAGGCGCCGATCCGCAGGTTGTCGATCAAGCGGACCTCACCGAGGCGGGCGGCACCCAGCACCACGGCCGGCGCGCCGGCGCGGGGAGGCCGCAGGGTCGTCGCATCGCGCACGCTGACATATTCGGGGGCGAACCCGGCATCCGCAAGCCGCGCCATCGCCGCCGCTTCCAGCGCACTCAAATCGGTCTCGCCCGCGCGCCACTGCTGGCCAACCCATTGCAGGGTGGCGTATAACTCGGGTGCCTGCCGGCGTTCGGCCGGTTTGAGCCCGCCGTTACGCGAGCTCATGGCCAGGCCGTCCGCTTCCCGGCAGGTCGGCAGGCCGGCCACTTCCACGGGCATATTCAGATCGGCCCCCAGTTTACGCACCACCAGCAACTGCTGATAATCCTTCTCGCCGAACAGGGCGATATCCGGCAAGACCGCCTGAAACAGCTTGGTCACTACCGTGGCGACGCCGGTGAAATGACCGGGGCGATGCGCGCCTTCCAGTTCCGAGGTCAGCTGCGGCACCTCCACCCGGGTCACAGCCTCCCGCCCTTGGGGATACATGGCCGTCTCGTCCGGGGCGAATACGGCCGCCACACCCAGCGCCGCCAACTGTTGCCGATCCTGGTCAAACGTGCGGGGATAGTGCCGGTAGTCCGTGGCGTCGTTGAATTGCAGCGGGTTGACAAAAATACTGACCACCACCCTGTCGCCCCGGCGCGCAGCCTCGCGCACCAGGCTCAGGTGACCTTCATGCAAATTGCCCATGGTCGGCACAAAGGCAATGCGCCAGCCGGCGGCCCGCCACGACAGGCTTTGCAACTGCATGTCGCGTACGGCATCGAAAATCCGCATGAACGCTTAGTCGGCCTGCTTGCACCGATAGACGTTATAGACCCGCTTGCCGTTCTCGATACCGGAGATGGCGACGATGGTATCGCCTTTGAGATCCACGGCATGGTTGCGCGCCAGGGTTTCCAACTCGTCCTGCATGGTCGCCTCCTTGCGCTCGACACCGGCCACGGTGGATTTGACCGAGACAGTGGTCTTGCCCATCAGCTTGCAACCTTCGACATGTTCCGTCTCGACTACCTTAACCTGTTCAGCAGCCGGATCCAGCTTGACCCAGCTACAACCCTGCAGGGCCACCAGTGCCAATACCACGAGAAGTTTTTTCATACTGTTCTCCAGAGAAACGTTGTTTTACTTAGAACCTTTCGTGTTCTCAAGGTTCGCTTATTGATAGGTATGCTCCGCTTGCGGGAACTCGCCGGCTTTGACCTGGCGCACATATTCCGCAATCGCCGCGTAAACGCCCTTGCCCGGGCCCAGTTCGCCCAGAAAGTCCTTTACGAAACGCAGCCGTTTACCCGGGGTAATACCCAGCAGATCATAGATCACCAGCACCTGGCCGTCGCAGCCGCTGCCCGCGCCGATGCCGATGGTGGGAATCGACACCGCAGCGGTAATCTGTGCGGCCAGTTGTTGCGGGATACACTCCAGCACCACCAGTCCCGCTCCGGCCGCTTCCAGGGCCACGGCATCCTCGATCATCTGCCGGGCGGCGTCGGCATCGCGCCCCTGAACCTTGTAACCGCCCAGCTCATTCACCGACTGGGGCAACAGCCCGAGATGGCCGCAGACCGGCACGCCGTTGTCAACCAGATGTTTCACCCGCGGTATCAGTGCACCGCCGCCTTCGAGCTTGACCATGTCGGCCCCGGCTGCCAGCAGAGCGCGGCCGTTTTCCAGCGCCAACGCGTCCGTGGTATCACTTTGATAGGGCATATCGGCGATCAGCAACGCCCGTTGCCGGGCCCGTGCGACATGACCGGTATGATAGATCATATCGGCCATGCTCACTGGCAAGGTCGAATCATGCCCCTGGATCACCATACCCAGCGAGTCGCCCACCAGTAATACGTCCACCCCGGCCTGTTCGCACTGACTGGCCAGACTCGCGTCATACGCGGTCAGCACCGCGATCTTCTCACCGCGCTGTTTCATCTCGCGCAACGCGCGGGCATCCGGGGGAGGTGTGGTATCTGTCTGAGTCATAATTCCAGCGGACCGGGATTGAAATAGTGCCTGCCGCTGCGGATTTTACTGATCTGCTCCAGCAGCAGCGCATAATCCTGCGCCTTGTTGGCAAAGTCAATTTCCGCGGCGTTGACGATCAACAGCGGCGATGCATTATAGTCATGAAAAAACGCCATATAACTTTCACTCAGCCGGTGCAGATAGTTGGGATCCAGACTGCGTTCATAAACGCGGCCGCGTTCGGCAATGCGCTTGCGCAACACCTCGACCGGCGCTTGCAGATAAACCACCAGATCGGGACGTGGGCCGCTCACCGCCATATGTTGATAGACCTGATCATAGAGCTTGAATTCCTCGGCATCCAGGGTCAGCTCGGCAAACAACCGATCCTTTTCCATCAGAAAATCGGCCACGCGTACCGGGGCGAACATATCGCTCTGTTGCAGGGTTTGGATCTGGCGCACCCGTTGAAACAGGAAAAACAGCTGGGTCTGCAGGGCGGCGGCACGGGGGTTCTCATAGAAACGTTCCAAAAAGGGGTTTTCGTCGGCACCTTCGAGAATCAGATCCGAGCCGAAAGAGTCGGCCAGGCGCCGGGCCAGCGTGGTCTTGCCCACCCCGATCGGCCCTTCCACCACAATATAACCGAGAGAACCGCTATCACGCATCGTGCAGACGCTCCGGCCGATCCGCCGCGATCCGGGACAGGAGCGCCTGCAGCGAACCGTGGCCCAAAATGGTGAAATCGGGCGCGACGATCTCCTGCAACGGGAACAACACAAAGGCGCGTTCAGTCATGCCCGGGTGCGGAATGGTTAAACGTTGATCGTTGATCGTTTCCTCGCCATAGAGTAACACATCCAGATCCAGGGGACGCGGACCCCAACGTTCTCCCTCGCGCACCCGTCCATGTGCCTGCTCGATCGCCTGCAAGGCATCCAGCAAGGCATGCGGTGACAATTCGGTCTCCAGGGCGACCACCGCGTTGATATAGTCCGGCTGATCGGCCGATCCCATCGGCGCCGAACGATACAACGAGGAGGCCGCGCGCAGCCGTGAGGCGCGCAGCTGTGCCAGTTCGTACATTGCCTGTCTCACCTGGGCGAGCGGATCATCGAGATTACTGCCCAGGGCAATGTAGCTGTCAATCATGTCTGTTTTTTCCGGCGCCGTCGGCCGCGTCGGCTTTTGGTACCCGGCGACACGGTCTGCAGCATTTCCCGCTGGATTTTTTCATCCGCCTGCTGAAACTCTGTCCACCACTCACATAATTCATCCAGCGGCTCACCGGCCTGTTTACGCAGCAACAGAAAATCATACCCCGCGCGAAAACGCGACTGCTCCAGCAGCCGGGCCGCCCGCTTGCCCTGACGTCTGACCAGACGCGCCTGCATCTGCCAGGTTTCCTTCATCGGCAGGGTGAAACGTTTGGGAATGGTGATACGCCGGGTCTGCTGTTGCACCACGTCCCGTCCCGCCTGGTGAAGAGCCTGCAGTTCGGATTCATCCTGTTCCCGCAACAGGGCCGCCTGCTGCTGAACCGGCGGCCACAACAGTACCCCGAACAAAAAGAACGGGGTCACCGGTTTTTCATCCTGAATGCGCCGATCGGTATTCGCCAGGCCCGCTTCGATAAAGCGCCGGGTATAGCCACCATCGGTTTGCAGCCGTTCGGCCGTCTGGGGAAACAGAAACTGGAACAGGCCGTATTTGAGCAACAATTCGAACGTCTGCACCGCATGCCCGGACATGAACAGTTTCAGCATTTCCTCGAACAGGCGCGCCGGCGGCACATCGAGCAGACGCTCGCCATGGCGGGCAAACATCCCCTCAAGTTCGGGATCGAGGCTGAAGTCCAGCTTGGCCGCAAAGCGCAGGGCGCGCAGCAAGCGTACCGGATCCTCCTGAATCCGCACATCGGGGTCCCCAATCATGCGCAAGCGCTGTTGTTCCAGATCCGCCATGCCGCCGGTGTAATCGACGATGGAAAAATCCTCGATGTTGTAATACAGCGCATTGACCGTGAAATCGCGACGAAAGGCATCTTCTTCCAGGGTGCCGAAGACGTTATCCCGCAAAATCATCCCATCGGTCATCACCCCGTCCTCGTCGCCGTCCCGATGCTGGGCCCGGAAGGTGGCCACCTCGATGATGTCCCGCCCGAAATGGACATGCGCCAGGCGAAAACGGCGGCCGATCAGCCGGCAATTGCGAAACAGTTTTTTGACATCCTCCGGCGTGGCGTCGGTCGCCACATCGAAATCCTTGGGCTGATGACGCAACAATAGATCGCGCACGCCGCCACCGACCAGATAGGCGGCAAAACCGGCCTTTTTCAACCGATACAGCACCTTGAGAGCATACTCACTGATATCGGCGCGGGAGACCGCATGGGCATTACGTGGGATGATTTCTGGCTGCAACGGGTGATAGCTCGTAATATACTAATTATTAAAGCAATTTGATTAGTGTCCGATAATAACAAAAAATCGGCAGAATCACGCACTTTTCGCCAACCTGTTCCCGGAACCGGATCGCCGGGACCCCTTGCCAAATAGAATAAAGAGGATGCCATGCGACTGACACGCCCGCTACTCACTGCCTCCCTGCTGGGATTCAGCCTGAACGCCGCCGCCCTGCCCTTTGCCACCTACGAGGCCCGCTCGGCCGGGATGGGCACCACCGGCGTGGCCAGCAGCAACATTGCCTCGGCCCCATTTACCAACCCGGCCATGCTCGCCGCCCAGCGCTTCGAGGATGATTTTTCTCTCACCGCCGGTGTCGGTGTGCAGGCGATTGATAACGAAAATCTGCTGGAGGACCTCGAGGACTTCAGCGATGCATACGATTCCGGTGATCTTGCCGGCATGGATGCGGCGGCCAGCCGTGCCGACGGCAAGCGGCTCGATGTGATCGGCAACGGCGCCCTGAATGTCGGCTTCTCGGCGGAAAAATGGGCCGGGGCGGTCAGTGCCAACCGCTATATCCAGGCCAACAGCGGTGTCCGATATCTCGGCACCAACGGCATCGATTCGGAGATCGATCTGGTCGGCCTGGAAGTGACCGAAATCGGCATCAGTTTTGCCCGCCAGTCTGGAAGTCGGACACCAGCGCCTTGCGGGTGTCTTCGCTGACCGGCGTAACGCTGGTTGTCAGGTTCTCGTGATCGACTCCCATGTTGATGGCGGCGCCGCCCTTGACCGCTTCGACCATGGCCGGTTCGAACTCAAAACGCATAAAGTGTACCGACGAAGTCTTGGTCTCGTCTTCACGTTCCATGTCCTCGTCGGCAATGGCATAAGCCTTGTCGTGGCCTTCGATCTGAACCCACACCTTGTCTTCCACACCGATCAGCTGGGTCAGCGCTTTTTTGCGCTCCTGTTCATCTTCGTATTCGATCATGAAGGTGGCTTTGAGGTTGCTGCCATCGGGAATTAACGGATTGTAGGCATCCAGCTCTTCCTGGATCCCTTCCTGTTCAAAAATGCGCTCAACCCGCAACATCTCCTGAATCTGGTACTGGATAGTCAGCCGATCCTCGAAGTACAGAGTCGCATTCTCCGACAGACGAACCTTGCGATACGTTTTATGCGCCAGCACCTGATTGCGGAAATCCTTGCGTTGTTTCGCATACTCTTCCAGCGACATCAGATCGTCACGTGTCAACTTATCCATTATCGAACCTCTCGAATCGGCTTGTGTATTCGGTCAACAACAAAGTAACTAAAATCTCACCACCAAGACACAAAGACACCAAGCAAAAAATTAATCTTCGTGTCTTGGCGTCTTGGTGGTGAGTGCTTTTCCTCGTCCCTCGTAACTCGTCCCTCGGCCCTCGGCCCTGTTGCTTATATGCCGTAAGCAACCCGTAGCAGGGTCATCGGGTGTTCGGGATGCGAACCGTCACGCAGGCCGTTTTCGATCTGGTGGCCGGCCATGACGCAGTCGCTGGTATAGTGGTCCGGTTCGGCCTGTTTGACCTTGTTGACCACCGGGCGGCAGATTTTCATGGAAATCTCGTGATACTCCTGTTTCACCGCGTAGGTACCATCATGACCGGAGCAGCGCTCGATGACTTCAATCTCGGTATCCGGCACCAGCTTCAGAGCGTCCCGGGTTTTCAGACCGATGTTCTGTACCCGCTGGTGACAGGCCACGTGATAGGCAACCTTGCCCAGTTTGTTGGGGAACTCGGTCTTCAGTTTGCCTTCCTTGTGGCGCAGCATCAGGTATTCGAACGGATCGTAAAAGGCCTGCTGGACTTTTTTGACATCCTCGTCATCGGGAAACATTAGCGGCAGTTCCTGCTTGAACATCAGCGCGCAAGAGGGAATCGGCGCGACCAGGTCATAACCTTCATCCACCAGTTTGGCCAGCACCGGAATATTGGCTTCCTTGGCCGCGGCAACCGATTCCAGATCGCCCAGTTCCAGCTTGGGCATACCGCAACACTGTTCTTTCTCGGCCAGCACCACCGGGATGCCGTTGTGTTCCAGCACGGCGACCATGTCTTCATTCATGCCCGGCTCATTGCGATTGCCGTAGCAGGTCGCAAACATGGCCACCTTGCCCCGGGTGGTCTCGCCGGGATCGGCCTGCATGTCGCCGCTGCCCTTGAAGCGCTGGCGATACGACTTACTTTCAAACCGCGGCAACGTGGCCTCGGCGTGAATGCCGGTGACAGGCTGCATCAGCTTGCGCAGCGGCTTGGTATTATTCACGGTATTGACGGTCTGGGCGACCACCGGGATGCCGGCGATCCTGCCGACCGTATCGGTCGAAGAGAGTATCTTGTTGCGGAAACTCGTACCCTCTTTTTTGAATTTGACGGCCTTGGCGCGCAACATCAGGTGTGGAAAGTCCACATTCCATTCGTGCGGCGGCACATAAGGACATTTGGTCATGTAACACAGATCGCACAGATAACAGTGCTCCACGACTTTCCAGTAATCTTCCTTGGCGACACCATCGACTTCCATGGTCTCGGATTCGTCCACCAGGTCGAACAACGTCGGGAAAGAGTGGCACAGGCTCACACAGCGACGACACCCGTGGCAGATATCGAAGACCCTTTCCAGCTCTTCGTTGAGTGCCTGTTCGTCATAGAACGACTCACTTTTCCAGTCAAGCGGGTGACGGGTTGGTGCATCGAGACTACCTTCACGAGCGTTTGAACCGGCCATGAGAGCTCCCCGTTGTTATTAAATTGGGTGAAACGGAATTTGAAAAACCGGGATCAGGGTTCTGATCCCGGCTCTTTTCAAGTGCAACGCCGGATCAGGAATCCAGGTTGTCCAGGGCCTTCTGGAAACGGTTCGCGTGAGAGCGTTCCGCCTTGGCCAGGGTTTCGAACCAGTCGGCGACTTCATCGAAGCCTTCGTCGCGCGCGGTCTTGGCCATCCCCGGATACATGTCGGTGTATTCGTGGGTTTCGCCGGCAATCGCGGCTTTCAGGTTGTCCCCGGTACCGCCGATCGGCAGACCGGTCGCCGGGTCGCCGGAGGCTTCCAGGTATTCCAGATGACCATGGGCGTGGCCGGTTTCACCTTCCGCAGTGGAGCGGAAGACGGCGGAGACATCGTTGTAGCCTTCGACGTCGGCTTTGGCCGCGAAGTACAGGTAGCGACGGTTAGCCTGGGATTCGCCAGAGAAGGCGTCCTTCAGACTCTGTTCGGTCTTGCTGCCTTTCAGTTCTGCCATTATCGTTTCCTCCATTTATCAAGAACTTAATGAAAAATCAAAAATTTAGACTCTGTCTAAATCGTGATACTAAAATAGACCAGCGGGGTCCCCCTGTCAAGACTCAGTCTAAATCCTGCGCTGGCGCCTTGCCCTGCTGCATGGGGCCGCACGGCGTCGATTTAAACCGTAGCGGGACAATGTCCTTGTTACGGGGCTGTTTTCGGCGGATAAATCCCCCTATCATTAGACCCTGCGCCCGAAATGCGCTGCAACTACCCGAACTTCAGAGTATATGTGCCGTGAGCCAAAAAGATAGTAAAAAGAAAACCAGTAAAAAGGCGACGGCCAAAACCGCCTCGCCCGATTTCGAAAAATCCCTGGCGGAACTGGAGGCGCTGGTGGAGCGCATGGAACAGGGGGATCAGACCCTCGAACAGTCGCTCAAGGATTTCGAACGCGGCGTGGCCCTGACCCGCAACTGCCAACAGGCGCTGAAAACCGCGGAACAGAAAGTCGAACAGCTGCTCCAGCAAAACGGCCAGGAAGAGCTGGCGCCTTTTGAACCGGACGACCAGTAAACCGTGACCGAGGCACTGATCGAACAGTGGCGCCAGCGCGCCGACAGCGCGCTGGATCGCTGGCTACCCGCGGCGGAGACCCTGCCGCAAAGCCTGCACCAGGCGATGCGCTATGCCGTGTTCAACGGAGGGAAACGGATTCGCCCGGTACTCACCTACGCCGCCGGTCGCGCTCTGGGCGTTGAATCCGACCAGCTCGATGCACCGGCAACGGCCGTGGAGCTGATTCATGCCTATTCCCTGGTCCACGACGATCTGCCGGCCATGGATGACGACGATCTGCGCCGCGGCCAGCCCACGGTGCACAAGGCCTTCGATGAAGCCACCGCCATTCTCTGCGGCGATGCCCTGCAATCACTGGCCTTTTACGTCCTGGCCCGGCATCTCGATCCGCACATTCCCGCCGAACAACGCCTGCAGATGCTCGATGATCTGGCGCTGGCCAGCGGATCGCGCGGCATGGCCGGGGGTCAGGCCATCGATCTGGGCGCCGTTGGCCGGGAGCTGAATGTCGCCGAACTGGAAAACATGCACGTCCACAAGACCGGGGCCCTGATCCGTGCCAGCGTCAAGCTCGGCGCCCTGTGTCGGCCTGGCATCGATAAACCCACACTCAAACAGCTGGATCACTATGCCAAGTGCATCGGCCTGGCGTTTCAGATCCAGGATGACGTGCTGGATGTGGAAGGCGATACCGAGACGCTGGGCAAGACCCACGGGGCTGATCTGGCTCGCAACAAGCCCACCTACCCCGCCCTGCTCGGCCTGGACGGCGCCAAAGAGCTGGCGGCCGAGCTGGTCGACGACGCCCTGGGCAGCCTGGCCACCTGGAATGACCAGGCCGAAGCATTGCGCTGGATTGCCCGTTATATCGTGCAGCGCAAACATTGATCATCACGACCGGCACAAACCCGGCGCAAGTTGCTATAATCACCCCCTTCATTCGCCACCTGTTCTGATGACCTGACCCCGATGTCCGATTCCGCCGTTTATCCGTTGTTGCACCGTATCGATACGCCGGCCGATCTGCGCGAATTCGAACAGACGGAGCTGCTGCCCCTGGCCGATGAACTGCGCCGGTTTTTGATCGAATCGGTCAGCCGCACCGGCGGGCATCTGGCCGCCAGCCTCGGCACCATCGAACTGACCCTGGCCCTGCATTATGTGTACGACACCCCCGAGGACCGGCTGGTCTGGGATGTCGGTCACCAGAGTTATCCGCACAAGATCCTCACCGGCCGCCGCGAGCGCATGTCGACCCTGCGCCAGAAAGACGGCATCAGCGGATTCCCGCGCCGTGAAGAGAGTGAATACGACACCTTCGGCGTCGGTCACTCCAGCACCTCGGTGAGCGCGGCGCTGGGCATGGCCCTGGCCGCCCGCCAGCAAAAAAGCGATCGCCGCGCCGTGGCGGTCATCGGCGACGGCGCGCTGACCGCCGGCATGGCCTTCGAGGCGCTGAACCACGCCGGCGACATGGACGCCAACCTGCTGGTGATCCTCAACGACAACGACATGTCCATCTCGCCCAATGTGGGCGGGCTGGCCAACCATCTGGCACGGATCCTCTCCGGCCGGCTGTATGCCTCAATGCGCGAGGGCAGTAAAAAAGTGCTCAGCGTCATGCCCTCGGTGTGGGAGCTGGCGCGTCGTGCCGAAGAGCATATGAAAGGCATGATGATTCCCGGCACCCTGTTCGAGGAGCTGGGTTTCAATTACATCGGCCCCGTCGACGGTCACGATCTCAATACGCTGATCAAGACCCTGCGCAACCTGCGCCAGCTCAAGGGGCCGCAGTTTTTGCACATTGTCACCAAAAAGGGCAAGGGCTATGCCCCGGCCGAGGACAACCCCTGCACCTATCACGGGGTACGGCCGTTCGATATCGACAGCGGCAAGCCCCATGCCGGCAGCCCGGCCAGCGGTCCCACCTACACCGAGGTCTTCGGCCAATGGTTGTGCGACATGGCGGCCGCCGACGAACGGCTGGTCGGCATCACCCCGGCCATGCGCGAGGGCTCCGGGCTGGTCGCCTTCTCCGAACAGTACCCGGATCGTTATTTTGACGTGGGCATTGCCGAGCAGCATGCGGTCACCCTCGCCGGCGGCCTGGCCGCCGACGGCATGAAACCGGTGGTCGCCATTTACTCCACCTTTTTACAGCGCGCCTATGATCAACTGATTCACGACATCGCGATCCAGAACCTCCCGGTGCTGTTCGCCATCGACCGGGCCGGCATTGTCGGTCCCGACGGCGCCACTCATGCCGGCAGTTTCGACTTGAGTTATCTGCGCGCCATCCCCAACTTGACCATTATGGCCCCTGCTGACGAGAATGAGTGTCGCCAGATGCTGAGCACCGGCTTCCAGCTGGAGAGCCCGGCAGCCGTGCGCTATCCGCGTGGTACCGGGATGGGCGTGGCTGTGGAGTCCGACCTGGCGCCGCTGGAAGTGGGTCGCGGCGAGCTGCGCCGACAGGGCAAGCGCGTCGCAATACTCTCCTTCGGCGCCCTGCTGGGCAACGCCCTGGCCGCCGCCGAAGCACTGGATGCCACAGTGGCCAATATGCGCTTTATCAAGCCGCTGGACACCGATCTGCTGCAACAACTGGCCACCGACCACGATCTGCTGGTCACCCTGGAGGACAACGCAGTTAACGGCGGCGCCGGCAGCGCGGTGAGCCAATGGCTGTCCGAACAACCCCACTCCGTACCCGTGTTGCATCTGGGGCTCGCCGACGCGTTTCTGGAACATGGCAGCCGGGAGCAGCTGCTGGCAACGGCGGGGCTGGATGAGGAGGGTATAATCCGGGCGATTATCGCGGTACTGGGCGCAGCGCCCCTTGCCAAACACGCGACACTCGCGTAAAGTCCGACTACTTCACTCAGGTACTAACATGGCGCCACGCTACACCATGACCATTGTCACCGACTTTGCCGCCGCACATTACCTGCGCGACTACGAAGGTGTCTGTAACCGGCTCCATGGTCATAACTGGAAAGTGGAAGTGCATGTGCAGGCCAGCGCCCTGGATCGGGTCGGCATGGGCATGGACTTCAAGGACATCAAGGATGCGACCCGCGAGTTGCTGGGCGGACTGGATCACTACAATCTGAACGATATTGCCCCGTTCGATCGTATTAACCCGACCGCCGAGAACATCGCCGCGTTTTTCCACAGCAAACTGTCGGAATCATTGAATTCCGATGTGGTGAAAGTGAACGCCGTGACGATCTGGGAAACCGATCGGGCCTGCGTCACCTACACAGAGGACGAGACTTGAAATGAATGCCGTAACCGACCCCATCGAAGACGTACAAAGCAGCGCCGACACCCGCCGGATTCCGATCAACAAGGTCGGCATCAAGGACATTCGTCATCCGGTGCGTATCCGCGATCGCAACGAGGGCGAGCAGCACACCGTGGCCTCGTTCAACATGTACGTCAATCTGCCGCACAACTTCAAGGGCACCCACATGTCCCGGTTCGTGGATATTCTCAATAACCACGAACGCGAAATTTCGGTGCAGTCCTTCAAGGAAATGCTGGCCGAGATGGCCGAGAAACTGGAAGCCGAGTCAGGCCACATCGAGATGGCCTTCCCCTACTTCATCAACAAGAAGGCGCCCATCTCCGGTGTGGAAAGCCTGATGGACTATGACGTCAGCTTCATCGGCGAAATTCACGACGGCGAGGTCCAGATGACGCTCAAGGTCATCGTGCCCGTCACCAGCCTCTGCCCCTGCTCAAAAAATATTTCCGACTACGGCGCGCATAACCAGCGTTCCCATGTCACCGTTGCCGCGCGCATCGAGGAGTTCGTCTGGGTCGAGGAACTCATCGAGCTGGTCGAGTCGGAAGCCTCCTGCGAGCTCTATGGCCTGCTCAAGCGCCCGGACGAAAAAGTCGTTACCGAACGGGCCTATGACAATCCCAAGTTCGTCGAGGATATGGTCCGCGACGTCGCCGCACGCCTGAACGCCGACAAGCGCGTCAGTTACTACGTGGTCGAATCCGAAAACTTCGAATCCATCCACAACCACTCCGCCTACGCGCTGATCGAAAAAGACAAAAAAGCCTGAGCCTCGCCACGCGAGGCAATGCTGAATTTTGAATGATGAATTTTAAATTACGACAAAGACTGCAATTCAGAATTTAAAATTCAACATTCAAAATTATCACTATCCTCACCATTTCTTTTTCAGCACCAGCCGCTCGCCGTCGCGTTGCATTTCAAGCTGGCCGAGGAAGGACATACCCAGCAGGATGATCCGGGGTGAGCCGCCTTCATGGACGATACCGGTGACGTTGTGCAGCTGGATATCGCCGACCTTGACCCGGTCCAGATTCACCTTGTAAGCCCGGGCCAGTCCATTGGCGGTGGAGACATGGATGGGATCACCGACCACCCGAAAGTCGATGCCCAGACGCCGGGCCTGGGCCTCGTTCATGGAGATGGCGCTGGCACCGGTATCCACTATAAAGCTGACTGACTGGTTGTTAATACTACCGCTGCCAAAATACATATCCTGCCGGCGGTAGATGACCGCCTCGGCCATTTCGGGTCGGGAGTAAGCCGTACTGATCTCGCTGCCAAGCTGATACGTTTCCTGCCGGCCATCGATTTCCAGTACCGCCTGCTCGCTGTCAGCGCGAATCAGCTTGATCCCCTGCGGCGTGGTATCCCCCGGCCGCAGGGTGTATTGCACCCCGTCGACCTCCAGGATCGCCATATCGCGAAACAGTCCCTGTATTTGCAAATCGGCGGCGTGGGCCAGCAGGCTCCCCGCCAACATCAGCGTTGTCAGCAACCATTGGCGAGACGAGTAAAACACCGTTAGCGCCGTTCTACCCGATAGCGATCGCCGCTAGCCTGTTGCAGATCGATACGTACCCGATCGGCAGACCAGCCGTGTACCTTGTCGTGCGCTTCCACCATCACTTCCGTCATGTCATCCGCAATCGCGATCCCCGACAGGCTCCGGGTAAACGGCTGCTCGTTGACATGCGGATGATGCAGGGTGCGATGACCGAGCTCTTTACCCTCGGGTGTCACCACCCGCCAGCCGTCGGCATAATGGTCCCAACCGGTGTCCGCATGTTTGAGGGTCACGTGGGCACGCCAGTTCTGTGGCGCCTGTTCGAGCAGTTCGACCTTGACGATTTCCACCTCCCCCGCCTGCGCCAGGGCACTCAGAAAAAACAGGCTGACTGTTATTATTCCTTTCATAAAGTGCCTCCTGTCAGATAAATGGTCAAATGCAATACGATCGAGGCGTACACCGCCGCCAGCAGATCATCCAGCATGATACCGATCCCGCCCGAGACGCGTCGATCCAGAAAACCGATGGGCCAGGGCTTCCAGACATCAAACAGGCGAAACAGGGCAAATCCCGCCACAATCCAGACCCAATCGAACGGCGCGGCAACCATGGTCAACAGATAACCGACAATCTCGTCCCAGACGATAGCCGGGTGATCATGCACACCCAGCCGCTGCGCGGTGGCCTGACAAAGATGAATGCCTATATATAAAAGGAATAGCGTGACCAGTAAATAGGCGACCGGCGTCAGCCCCGCCATCAACAGATAAACCGGAATCGCCACCAGGGTTCCGGCCGTGCCCGGCGCTTTCGGTGCCAGGCCGCTGCCAAACCCCAGGCTCAACAGATGAACCGGGTTCATTAACAATCGGGGATCAACCGGGGTTCGCATCAATTTGACTCGTTAAAATGGCGATAGCCCTGACCGGTTACAGGCCTCGGTCGGCCATCCTCCTCAAAACAACGTATTCCGGGTTCGGCCTCGATCCGCCCGATACAGGTCAACGGGCAAGCCAGTTGAGCGGCAAGCGCCTGGATATCCCCATGCCGTTTGGCCGGTGCGGTGAAACAGAGCTCATAATCATCACCGCCGATCAGCGGCAGATCGCCGAGCGCGGGATCAGCGGCGATCAGGTCATGGGCCGCAGACGACAACGGCAAATCGGCGTATTGCAGACCAGCACCGCAATCGGCCGCCGCGCACAAATGCCCGAGATCGGCCAGCAAGCCATCAGAGATATCGATACAGCTACTGGCAATACCGCGTAGCGCGATGCCCAGTGGCAGCCGGGGTTGAGGCCGGTTGAGCCGACGGCATAATGTCGCCTTCACTGAATCATCCGCTTGCAGCTGACCCTGCGCAATCCGCAAACCCAGCGCGGCATCACCGAGCGTGCCGGAAACCCAGATCTCATCATCCGGCGCCGCGCCCTCGCGTGTCAGGGCCTGCCCGGACGGCAGATAACCGGCGACCTGCACCGTGACCGTCAACGGACCGCGCGTGGTATCCCCACCAACCAGCTGCAGACCGTATTGCCCGGCCAGATCCGCCAGGCCCCGGCTGAACGCCGCCAGCCAATGGTCATCACCTTGTTCGAGCGTCAGCGCCAGCGTCAGCCAGGCCGACTGGGCCCCCATCGCCGCCAGATCACTGAGATTCACTGCCAGCGCCTTCCAGCCGATGTCATAAGGATCGGTATCAAGCGGAAAATGCACCCCCGCCACCAGCGTATCGATCGCCACCACCAGCTGCTGACCCGCGGGCGGATCGATCAACGCCGCATCATCGCCAATCCCCAGCACCACATCCTCACGCCCGGGCGTAGCCTGGGCGAAATAACGGGTAATGATGTCAAATTCGGAAAGCGGCATGATTAGACTATTATCAATTCAAATAATTTTACCGCAGAGGCGCAAAGAACGCGGAGAAAAATACTTTATAACAGTAACATTGATTGTCGTTCCTGAGATTAATCAGGCTGTTCACTTATATCCTAATCCAGTAAATACAGTGCACCTTTATAAGGTATGATATTTCATTGCTAACACAAAAATCGGAAAAAATTATTATAATTATTCTCTGCGCCCTCCGCGTCTCTGCGGTGAAACGCTGTTATCTTTTTTTCTGGGCCTGCATTTCTATGCCGCGCAGTTCCGCGGCGAGTTTGTCCATGACGCCGTTGATGAACTTGTGGCTGGCTTCGGCGCCGAAGGTTTTGGCCAGTTCGACGGCTTCGTTGATGATCACGCGGTAGGGGATTTCCGGCCTGAATTTGAGCTCGTAGGCGCCCAGGCGCAGCACGGCTTTTTCGACCGGGTCGATCTCGTCGTAGCTGCGCGTAATATAGGCCATAATGGATTGATCGAGCTGCTCGCTATGCTCGGCCACGCCATTGCTCAGCTCGCGAAAATAGGCTTCATCCACATTACGTATTTGCTCGCCAACAGCATAGTCGCCAATGATCTTGTCGATCGTGTTCCCGGACATCTGCCATTCATACAGGCTCTGCATGGCAAGGCGGCGGGCACGGCTACGGGGATTGGGTTTCATCGAGGTTACAGATTCTTCAGCAGGTTGACCATCTCGATGGCCGATATGGCCGCCTCGGCGCCCTTGTTACCGGCCTTGGTGCCGGCCCGTTCGATGGCCTGTTCGATCGTATCCACGGTCAGCACACCAAAGGCCACCGGCACATCCTGTTGCAGCATCACCGAGGACATGCCCTTGACGCATTCGCCGGCGACATAATCGAAATGGGGCGTGCCGCCGCGAATCACCGCACCCAGGGCGATGATGGCATCGTACTTTTTGCCCTGCGCCATGCGCTGTACCACCAGCGGCAATTCATAGGCCCCCGGGACGCGCACGATCTCGATATCGTTCTCGCTGCCGCCATGGCGGATGATAGTGTCCACTGCGCCCTGCAGCAGGCTTTCCACCACAAAGCTGTTAAAGCGCGCCACGGCCAGCCCGAAACGCGCGCCTTTGACGACCAGCTCTCCTTCCACGGTTTTCATTGTCATTGTACTTTCCTGTTATTCCCCGTAAACGTATTCCACCACTTCCAGGCCAAAGCCGGAAAGGGCATGCATTTTTTTCGGCGCGCTCAGTACACGCATTTTCTTCACGCCGAGTTCCGTCAGAATCTGTGCGCCGATCCCGAAGGTACGCAGATCCTCGCCCGATTCGTAATGTGGCAGATCGTGACCCTGATCCTGCTCATTATACTGTGTTATGTGCGATACCAGGGTCTCCGACTCCTCGGCCAGGCGCAGGATAATCACCACACCCTCCCCTTCATCGGCAATGCGCCGCATGGCATCGCTCAGTGGCCAGCCACAATCGTCGCGCTGGCTGCCGAATATATCGCACAGGGTATCTTCCACATGGACCCGCACCAGCACCGATTTTTTCGGATCGAGGTCGCCCTTGACCAGCGCCAGGTGGACCTGTCGATCGATGCTGTTTCGATACGCATACAGATGAAAATCACCATAACGGGTCGGCATGTTACACGCGGCAGCGCGCACGATGGTCTTCTCGTTGCGCATACGATATTCGATGAGATCCGCGATCGTGCCGATCTTCAGATTGTGCTCGGCGGCGAATTTTTCCAGATCCGGGCGCCGGGCCATGCTGCCGTCTTCATTGAGGATCTCGACAATGACCGAGGCCGACTCCAGCCCGGCCATGCGCGCCAGATCGCAACCGGCCTCGGTATGCCCTGCCCGGGTCAATACCCCGCCCGGCTGGGCCATCAGGGGAAACACGTGACCGGGCTGTACCAGATCCGACGGTTTGGCATCGGGGGCCACGGCGGTCTGGATCGTCACGGAACGATCCGCAGCGGAAATGCCAGTCGTGACGCCTTCCGCCGCTTCGATGGAGACGGTGAATGCCGTGGCATGGGCTTCGCGGTTCTCCGTGACCATCGGCGGCAGGCGCAGCCGCTCGCAGCGCTCTTTGCTCAGGGTCAGGCAAATCAGGCCACGGCCGTATTTGGCCATGAAGTTGATCGCCTCGGGCGTCACCTTTTCCGCGGCAATAATCAGATCACCTTCATTCTCGCGATCCTCGTCATCCATCAGGATCACCATTTTGCCCTGGCGGATGTCTTCGATAATCTCTTGTGTACTGTTCAGTGCCATAAGTCCTACTTGATAAAACCGTGTTCGGCAAGCAACGCCTCGGTCACACCCTGACCTGATTGTGCCGCTTTGTCACCCAACAGTAAACGTTCCAGATAACGGGCGATCACATCCACTTCGAGATTAACCCGCTGACCTGTTCCAAAATCACCCATGGTGGTTTCCACCAGCGTGTGCGGTACGATATTCAGATCAAACACCGCGCCCTCCACCGCATTGACCGTCAGGCTGATGCCATCGACACAGATCGACCCTTTGGTCGCGATGTAACGGGCCAGTTCATCCGGCGCCCGGATGCGGAATTTCACCGAGCGCCCGGCATCGGATCGTTCGATCACCTCGCCAATACCGTCCACATGCCCGCTGACCAGATGACCGCCCAGATGGGTGGTTGGCGTCAACGCTTTTTCCAGATTCACTTTGCTGCCGCTCTGAATATCGGCAAAGGTCGTGCGCGACAACGTCTCGCCCGAGACATCCGCCCGGAATCCGTCGCCCGGCAATTCCACCGCCGTCAGGCAGACGCCGTTGACCGCAATGCTGTCACCGAGTGCCACATCGCCCAGCGGCAATTTGCCGGTCTGGATGCACATTTGCGTATCAGAACCTTTCGATTCGATAGCAGCAATCTTGCCCACCGACTGTATGATTCCCGTAAACATGGCCTGTGCATTTTCCCCGGTTTTGCGCTCCCAGACAGTATATCTGCGAGTCCAGATCAGTAAAGCTCACCACCAAGACGCGAAGACACGAAGGAAGAAATTAAATCAATAAACTTTGTGTCTTGGCGTCTTGGTGGTTAGTTTTTTCTCACTTCCGCCGTGATTCGCCAGTCTTCTCCAATGGCACGAATATCCTTTATCTGCAACTGCAACTGATCGGCCATGTTCTCCAACCCCGGCAGGTGAAACAGGCCGCGGGCAGCGTCACCGAGCAGGGTCGGGGCCATGTAGATGATTAACTCATCGACCAGGCCTGCTTGCATCAGTGCGCCGGCCAGGGTGGCGCCGGTTTCCACGTGCAGTTCGTTGATTTCCATCTCGCCGAGTTGATCCAGTACCGCCCCCAGATCGACGTTGTTATGTGCGTCCTCGGGAACCGTGATGACCTCGGCACCCGCGTTGCGAAGGGCGTCGCGGACGGATTCCTCCTCACTGCAGGTCATGATCACCGTTTTACCCGGCTGCTGCAAAATCGTCGCATTGGCCGGCGTGCTCAGGTGGGTGTCTACGATAACCCGCAAGGGCTGGCGTTCGGCCTGTTCAAGGCGCACGGTCATGGACGGATCATCGGCCAGCACGGTGCCCACCCCGGTGAGGATCGCCGAACTGCGCGCCCGCCAGTGTTGCACATCCTGCCGCGCGGCCGCGCCGGTGATCCACTGGCTCTCGCCCGAGGCCATGGCCGTGCGGCCGTCCAGGCTCATGGCCAGTTTCAACCGCACATAGGGGCGACCGCGCTGCATGCGCCGGATAAAACCGGGATTGAGTTGCCGGGCCTGCGCTTCCATCAGACCACTGTCCACGGCAATACCGGCGGCCTGCAACTGGCTAATTCCGCCGCCATCGACCTGCGAATGGGGATCGCGCATCGCCACCACCACGCGGCTGACACCGGCCTGGATCAGGGCCTCACTGCAAGGAGGTGTCCGCCCGTGATGACAGCAGGGCTCCAGGGTGACATAGGCCGTGCTGCCGTTGGCCTGCTCGCCGGCCGCCTGCAGGGCATGCACTTCGGCATGGGCTTCGCCGGCCCGTTCATGCCAGCCTTCGCCGATGATGGCGTTAGCCCGCACCAGCACGCAACCGACGCGGGGATTGGGATCGGTGGTATACAGACCCCGTTCGGCCAGTTGCAGGGCGCGGGCCATGTAACGGTGATCATCGGCGCTGAAGCTCATCGGGGAAGAGTCGCTTATTGTTTCTTGTCGTCGTCATCCGGCAACAGGGATTGTTGCTGGCGTTTCATTTCCGGTGAGGGGACGCTCTGGAGCTTTTCGATCTCTTCCTGGAAGGCACTGACATCCTCGAAACTGCGATACACCGAGGCGAAGCGCACATAGGCGACCTGATCCAGATCGCGCAATTCCTGCATGACCAGCTCACCGACCTGCTTGGAGTCGATCTCGCGCTCGCCCAGGGCTCGCAACTGTTTGAGGATACGGTTCAGAGCGTCTTCGATGGCGTCGGTGTTGACCGGCCGCTTCTCCAGCGCTCGTTGCATCCCGGCACGCAATTTATCCTCATCAAATGGCTCGCGCCGGCCGTCATTCTTGACCAGCCGGGGCATCACCAGTTCGGGGGTCTCAAAGGTAGTAAAGCGTTCATGGCAACTGAGGCACTCGCGCCGCCGACGCACGGCAGACCCCTCGCCCGCCAGGCGCGAGTCGATCACCCTGGTATCCTCGGCGCCACAGAACGGACAATGCATCGCTCAGTGCCGAGGGACGAGGGACGAGGGACGAGGAACAAAATATTTCTGTGTCATATCACTGTTTCCCGGTTCCATGAATCATCAACATCGTCGCAGCAGCCAGAAAAAATGATCAAGTCTGTAAGCACCATTTTTCCACCTCGTCACTCGTCCCTCGTAACTCGTCCCTGTTACTTGTAGACCGGGAACCGCTGGCAGAGATCCAGGGCTTTCTTCTTGGTCTCGGCAATCACTTTCTCATCGCCCTTGCTGTCGATGACATCGCACATCCAGCCGGCCAGGTCGCGGCTTTCCTGCTCGCCGAAGCCGCGGGTGGTCGCGGCCGGGGTACCGATGCGGATACCGCTGGTGACGAAGGGGGATTGCGGATCGTTGGGCACGGCGTTTTTGTTAACGGTGATGTTGGCGCTGTCCAGCCAGGCGTCGACATCCTTGCCGGTCAGTTCCTGCTTGATGAAGCTGACCAGAAACAGATGGTTTTCGGTCCCGCCGGAGATCACCTCGAAACCACGCTGCTGAAAGACCTCGGCCATCACCTTGGCGTTTTTGACCACCTGTTGCTGATAGGTCTTGAACTCGGGCTCCAGGGCTTCCTTGAAGGCCACGGCCTTGGCGGCAATGACATGCATCAGCGGGCCGCCCTGGGTACCGGGGAACACCAGCGAGTTGAGCTTCTTTTCAACATCCGGGTTGGATTTGGCCAGGATGATCCCGCCGCGTGGCCCGCGCAGGGTCTTGTGGGTGGTGGAGGTGGTCACATCGGCGATGTTGACCGGACTGGGATAAACGCCGGCGGCGATGAGACCGGCCACGTGGGCCATGTCCACCATCAGCCAGGCACCGACCATGTCGGCGATCTCGCGAAAACGCTGCCAGTCGACCACCTGGGAATAGGCACTGAAGCCGGCGACGATCATCTTCGGCTTGTGCTCTTTGGCCAGCTGTTCGACCTCGTCATAATCGATGAAGCCCTGCTCGTCGATGCCGTACTGCACGGCGTTGAAAATCTTGCCGGAGAAATTGACCTTGGCACCGTGCGTCAAATGCCCGCCGTGGGCCAGGCTCATACCCAGTATCGTGTCGCCAGGCTGCAGCAGCGCCAGATAGACCGCGGCGTTGGCCTGCGAGCCGGAATGGGGCTGGACATTGGCGTAATCGGCGCCGAACAGCTCCTTGACCCGATCAATGGCCAGTCGCTCGGCCACGTCGACATATTCACAGCCGCCGTAATAGCGCTTGCCGGGGTAACCTTCGGCGTATTTGTTAGTCAGTACTGATCCTTGAGCCTCCATGACGCGGGGGCTGGTGTAGTTTTCGGAGGCAATCAGCTCGATATGCTCCTCCTGGCGCTGCGCCTCGTTCTGCATCGCCGCCCACAGTTCGTCGTCATAGCCCGCAATGGTCATGTCACGTTTAAACATCAATTACTCCCGGTTCAGATAAAATTCAATGAATTCAGAGCATTACAGTCCAGCGCAGGGTGCGCCCGGGGCTGTCACAGCTCGCGCAAAGAAGCCCTATTCTACCCGATCCGGGGATTTTTTTCATGGCGATCAGGGGTTTTAGTGTAGCGAGAAGCATCACTGCGCTTTCAAGCGGGGATGAATCGCGATGTCTGCTCCCGCACCGGGACTGGATGCCGGGTCGAGCCCGGCATGACGAAAAGCGGCCTGCTCCGTGCGTGCTCAGGCCCACCATTTCGTCAAAATGCCTGTCCCGGAACAAAAAAAAACCCCGACGAAAAACTCGCCGGGGCTGAGTTGGTACGTGGAGGAGGTACCAAATAAGTACAGAGTTTAGCCGTTTTTCTGCGACCTTGTCAGCATTTTTCCCTCCCTGTCACCAGTCATCCCCGCCGGTTTTACCGCCGGCCGCCCGGGTCAGGGCCGTTTCGATGGCCGAGGGGGCACACATGATGGAGGCAAAGCTGTTGCTACCCATCATGGAGAGATCCGGGAAGCTGATGGCAATGCGGAATTCGGCACGTAGCGCATAGGCCTTCTTGCCCTTGACCACGATCTCATACGGCAGATGGCCCAGTGATCGGGTCTCCTTGAAGTCGATGCGTTCCATGATGTACTGGTCACCGGCACACTCGGTCTCGTCGCTGTTGCCCAGGATATTGACGCCAAACACCGTGGCTTCCTGGCCGGGCAGATCGACACGATAGACCGGTTTTACGCCGCCTTTGCCGGCCGAGATCGCCGCCTCGACACGGTTAACGGCTTCCTGGTAGGAGTCATAGCTGGCCAGGTTAAGACGATCATAGAAATAGGGCATCAGCCACTTGTACTGATAATCACGCAAATCCTCGCCGCTGAGTCCCTTTTTGGAACCGTAGGTCTGCTGTTTACCCAGCGCCCCTTCCAGCTGTGCGGCGACCGCCGCCAGATCGCCATCCAGCCGATAGGCATGGGCCAGATAGATCGGGTTGGTATAGGCCACCTGAACATTATCCCCGGTGTCATAGAAAGTCACCCGCTGCGCGGCACCAAACACACCGTAATCGGTTTTGGCCGCGGTGTTTTTCAGTGCCCCACTGGTGATGGCAACGATGGTGGCGTTGTCGTAAGGCGAATACTCTCCAACAATCTCAAAACCCGCATCGGTGAGCTTCTGTTTGGCGGTGCTGAGCGCCGTGGTCATCTCGGCACCCTGGTTGTCGGCCAATACGAAGGGTTTGATCATTGTTTCGGTCTGCGCAACACCTGTTGATAAAAACAGGGCCAGCAGACCGGTGAAGGCAAGTTTCATCGGTTTCATAATTATCCATCCTGAATCTGAATTAATTTGGCAAGTTAATGAAAACATGCACGCCGTGCATACTCTCAAGTAATGTCTGACAAGCTAATGCAAAAGAAAGGGCCATGGATTCACACCCATGGCCCTGTTTACATCCTTGTCACATCAGAGCAATTCCTGATGGCTTAGAACTTCCAGGCCCAGCTGGCTTCCAGTTCCCACTGGGTCATTTCCAGCTCAATGGTCTGGTTAGGCGCTGTTGGCCCCTGGAGCGGGTTGTCACCCTTCACAGAGTTGCTGGGTGCGTACATGGCCGCCAGGTTGAACTCGCTGTCGGCACCGGTCTTCTTGGTCATACCGAAGGTGAAGTGATCTTCCATGACACCCGGCGCCAGGATATTGAACAACACTTCGGAGTCGGGAATCGGCTGATCGCCGTGGTTATACCCCACGCGCCAGGTATAGTCGGCACTGGTGGACCACTGATAACCCAGCTTGTAGACCGTGATGTCTTCCCAGCCGAAGCCGGCGCCATCGTCATCACCAAGCTGCGCGGTCTGGAGATTCGGAAGCATCGGATTGCCGATGGAATTGATATCGCTGTACATGATCTTCTGCACATCAAAGACCACGGTACCGGAGTCGGCCATGTCGTAGGCCAGTCCCAGAGTCCAGGTGGCCGGGATGTTAAAGCCCCCCTGTTCGGCAAACAGCCCCGCGTAATCGTCGAACTCGCCCATCTCCATTTCACTCTGATAGGACGCCGCCAGGGTCAGATTCGGCGCAACTTCGCCCTGATAACCGAGCTTAAAGCCGTAGCCCATGGCTGAGTCAACACCGTTATCGGTCAAGTTATCCGGATCCGAGGAAGCATTGAAACCCGCAGGTCCAAAGCCTTCCAAGCCAGTGGCTTCGAAGCGCTGATAGGCCAGGATGGCACTGGCGCCCCAGGAGGACTTGTCGTCGATCTTGCGCGAGTAGCTAGTGTTAACGAAAAGCTGCTCCAGGTTCACGCCGGCACCGGCCTCACCGCCAAACATGCCACCATAATACGTTCCGGCACCACCGTTTGCGCTATCCGGATAGTCGGTGTTCATGCCGCCGTTACCGTAGACGCTCACGCCCACCGCGCTGTTGGCATCGAGCATCCAGTTACGGCCGAAATGGGGAATCAGAAAGTATTCCGAGTCACTCTCAACGGTTCCCGGCTGTAACTCAAAAGCAGGAAAACCATCATTCGCCGCGCCTTCTACTTTGTACTCACGCTGCGGGCTGAAGATAGCGGCACCCAGATCCATGCGATCGCCGACCCAGACCATGCCGGCCGGGTTGGTGGCGGCGGCCAGGGAATCCTGCGGCAGGGCCACGCCGGCGCCGCCGAGGCCCTTGTTCTTGGTCCCGTAGCCGTGGGCGAAGTAGCCGTTGGTCGCGAAGGCCGCCGTCGGCAGGGCAAGTGCAGCGGCAACGGCTGTCGCGAGCAGTCGTTTGTTGGTTTTCTTCATTGTTTCATCTCCCATGAAAGGTGAAGTGTGGTATTTATAATTTTCTTTAAAGTCACCGGCATGCGGACATGCCTTGATTGTGTTGCGAAGTGACGTTCGTAGTTATTTTTATGCAACGAAAGGTGTTTGCAACTGGCACCGTATCTTTCATGAGGGCATGAATAGTGTCAAGCAGTTTTTATGACGCTATTGATTATGATTATTAGTATATTATTATTTTCTTATTTATAAGCGCTGTATAGTCAGTCCGATAATTCCCCGCTACAGTATTGTGAACAACAAGTAACAACCAAACTCATGGGAGGTCCTTCATGGGCGCACATTATCATTATTCCCGTCTGTCCCGCGCTGTTCTGCTGGGAACGGGGCTTACGCTGATCGGTTCACACGCACTTGCCTCGGGCTTTCGGATTCCGGAAGTCTCGACCGTCGGTACCGCCACCTCCAACGCACTGGTGGCCAACACCCGCGAGACCGGTGCGCTGGCCTATAACCCGGCGGCCATGTCGTTTCACGACGCCAACGCGATCAATGCCGGCCTGACCCGGATCACCTATGAGCCGAGCGTCGACCCGGACAACGGCACCGCAACCGGTTCCACCGGCGAGGATGTGTTTTTAATCCCCAACGCCTATTTCATGGTCGATGGTCACGACAACCTCTCCTTCGGGCTTGCCATCAACGTGCCCTTCGGCCTGGAAACCAAGTGGCCGGCCGGCACGTTTGCGGGTTTCAGTGATATTGGCGCTGGCGCTGCCGAACCGGAACTGAGCCGTATCAAGATGTTCAACATCAATCCCAATATCGCCTGGAAAATTGATGAGACCAGCAGCTTCGCGGTGGGGCTCGACTATTACGATCTGGATGAACTGGTATTCAACACCCATGGTGCCGAACTGAAAGGCCGTGGCGGCGACCTGGGCTGGAATATCGCCTACCAGAAGAAGCTGGACAAACTGACCTTCGGAGCCAGCTATCGCAGTGCCGTGGAAGTCGATGTATCAGGCGTATTCATTGCGCCTCCTGGTTTCGGGTTCCCGCCTATGGCCGCACGAGCCACCCTGGAATTTCCGGATATGTTGCAGGCCGGTGTCCATTATCAGGTCACTGACAGCTTCGGCGTAGAACTGGACGTGGAGCGTACCGGCTGGAGCAGTTTTGACACCATCAAGGTAGTCAACAGCAACGGGGATGAGCTGACCTCCAGCACCAACGACTGGGATGACACCTGGGCCTATCGTCTGGGCGCCATCTATCAGATGAACGCCAAGACCAGGCTGATGTTCGGCTATGCCGCCGACGAGACCCCGCAACCGGACGAGCATTTCTCCGCCCGGGTACCGGATAACGATCGTCAGCTCTACAGCCTGGGTATGACTCACGACTTTGGCAATTGGAATCTGGAACTGGCTTACATGCTGGTAGACGTGGATGATCGCGAAGTCAATTCCAGCGACCCCTATGCGGGCACGGAAGCTAATGGTACCGATGCCTATAACGGCACCTACCAATCCGACTCGGATCTGATCAGCGTCGGGATGAGTATGGAGTTCTAGGACAAAGTTGACAGTCGGCAGATAGCAGTTGGCAGAAAGTCGGAATCAGCTGTTTTTACTGCCAACTGCCATCTGAAGACTGCCAACTTCTCTTTACAAATAAAAAAACCCGAAGCTTATGCTTCGGGTTTTTTCTCTCCCATGATTTGAATTCGATTCAGACGAACAGCGTAATATCCGCATCGCCGGCGAACTCGAAGAACATGGCCGCACCACCATACTCGATTCCATCGATGAAATCGGAATGGTTCATGTCGAACAAATCGACGGTCATCTGACAGGCGATGATCTTGACGTCGGCTTCGACGCATAGATCGCGCAAATCTTCCAGACTGGCAACGCCTTTGGACTTCATCTTGGCTTTCATCATCTTGGTCATCACCGCCTGCATACCGGGGATGGCCGTGCCGATGATCGGGAACCATTTGTCCATACCCATGGGCATCGGCATACCGGGATTGCCCAGCGGGCTGACCTTGACGTTCATTTTCTTCTTCAGCAGTTGCAAGCCGTAGAAGGTAAAGAAGATCTGAACTTCATAGCCCAGTGCGGCCGCGGTGGAGGCCAGAATAAACGGTGGATAGCCCCAATCCAGCGTGCCCTTCGTCGCAATAATGGCAAGTTTTTTAGACATAGTGCACCTCGATTTCTGTCACCTGCCCGTCGGATGTCGGGCACGGTAACAGCTGTATTTATTTATAAATTATTATAGTAATTGTTAACCGGCTTTTTTGATCAGGAAGTAAAACTTACCGCCTTCTTCCTTGGATTCCATCAGCTCATTGCCGGTCTGCTTGGAAAACGCCTCGAAATCCTTCACGGAACCCGGATCGGTGGCGATGATGTGCAGTACCTGACCATCGGACATACCGGCCAGGGATTTTTTTGCACGCAAGATGGGCAGCGGGCAATTCAGGCCTGATGCATCCAGTTCTTGATCGAAGTCAGCCATTTTCATCTCTCCTTCAAGTCATCTGAGTTGGTTTTGGGTTAAAGGTGTTGATTGTATATTAGCAATCAATCTTACACTTATATGACAACTGGATTTAGAACACAAGAATTTCGTGGTAATCCTCTATTGCCGATAGGGCTTCATGTTACTGCCAGACCACTGGATTTCCAGGCCTGAATTCCACCACGCAAGTTATGGACATTATCGAGCCCGCTGGCGGACAAATAGGCACAAGCGTGCGCGGAACGCAGGCCCAGCTGGCAATACAGCACCACCAGTTGCGCCTTGTGTACCTCATCCAATCGTTTGGACAGTTGGGTGCATGGGCGCATTCCGTGCCCCGGGAATGCTTTCCCGCTGCGCCTCGGCCGGATTGCGAATATCAATCAGGCTGACGCCGTGGTCCGTATCCTCCAGCATGCTGGCCAGATCCGCAACCTCGATTTCCTTGAAAACCTGCATCATCTCTCTCCCATGAGATTTGATTTGGATACGCTATAACCATGAGGCAAGCATGGTTATAACAAAACCGGCATAGTCTACTGAAATATTGAAATGAATACGAGTCGAACCCATTAAGCAGTAAGCGGTCTGAGTCTCCAGATTCGTCATCCCGGCCAAATCGCCGTATCATGGGCTGTACCCTGCTAAACACGAGATCTGACGGACGATATTTTGCACCTGTTCAAGACACACCCTGCCTGGTTACTGATCCTCCTGCTGATTGTCTCGCCGGCACGGCTGTCGGCCGCCCCGACGCTGCCCGATATCGGTGACGCGGCGGCCGGTGTCGCCACCCCGACCGAGGAGAAGCGTGTCGGCGAATCGGTCATGCGCAATATCCAGCGCAGCGGACGGATCATCAACGACCCGCTGATCGACAGCTATCTGAATCACCTGGGCTACCGGCTGATCGCCGCCGGCGACAGCGACATGACCGATTTTCATTTTTTTCTGATCGACGCCCCCGACATCAATGCTTTCGCGCTGCCCGGTGGCTATATTGGTATTCACTACGGCCTGATCCTCTCCACCCGGACCGAGAGCGAGCTGGCCTCGGTCATGGCCCATGAAATCGCGCATGTCACCCAGCGCCACCATGCCCGCGCCTACGATTTTGGCAGTGGCAGCAGCCTGCCGGTACTGGCCGCGCTGATTGCCGCCATCGTGCTGGGCGGACAAAGTGGCGAGATGGGCGAAGCCGCGATCGCCTCCATCACTGCCGGCAGCATTCAGAGCCGGATCAACTTTACCCGCGCCAATGAAAAGGAAGCCGATCACCACGGCATCGAACTGCTCGCCAGGGCGGGGTTTGATCCCAACAGCATGGCGAGCTTCTTCGAACAGATGCACAAGGCCAATCGCCTGTACGGCCCGCAAGGTCCCGAGTTTCTGCGCACCCATCCGGTCACCGATACCCGCATCGCTGATGCCCGGGATCGCGCCCGTCAGTATTCGTCCGAATTGACCGAACAGGCCGAGACCTTTCACCTGATGCGCAACCGTATCAAGGTCCTGACCAGCCAACAGCCTGCCGAACTGCGAAACCAGTTCGCCGATAACCTGCAATCGGGGCGTTATCTCAATCAGACCGCTGAGCGTTATGGCTATGTGCTGAGCCTGATGGAAACCGGTGACTACCCGCGAGCCAAAGCCGTTCTGGACAAGCTGCTCGATGAGCAGCCACAACGCATCGCGTTTTTACTGGCCCGGGCCCAGCTGGCGTTTGCCCGCGACGAAATTGATGCAGCACTGACGCACTACCGCGCTGCACTCAAACTCTATCCACAGAACCCCGCACTGACACTGGGTTATGTGGAAAGCCTGCTCGATGCCGAACAGCCCGGGACAGCCAGAGAGGTACTGCGCGATTTTCTGCGCGAGCCGGATCGCAAACCGCGCTTTTATCAACTGCTGGCCGAAGCGGAAGAGAAGCTCGGCAACCCGGCCCGGGCCCAGATCGCCCTGGGCGAATACTATTACCGTACCGGCCTCTCACATCAGGCCATCACCCAGTTCAACCTGGCGCTCAAAAACGACGCGCTGGATTTTTATGACGCCTCACGGGCCGAAGCCCGCCTGCAGGAATTGAAAAACGAAATCGCCGCACTGGAAAATCGCCCCTGACAACCACCCCGGTTTTCATCTACACTGTCGTCAGCAAAATCGTTCAGTTTATCAGTACATTAGCTTTAACTTATTTACTGAAACACACTGAGGGTACTTGCTATTAGGTTCTCAATCTGTATGCTATGAACCTTAACGAGGTATAAGTCTTACTGGTATGGTAAGCGTCCACAATAATAAGACCGTCAGCCTTAAAAACTGACCCCATCTCTAACTTCAATGAGGAGGAGACCATGCGGAAACCCGCTAAACTCATAGCTGCCGCCAGTACTGTCGCTATGTTGCTCGGTTCCATGGCTATCGTGGTACCCGGCACAGCAGTCGCTGCCGATGCAGACACTGGCAAGAAGCTTGCTGAAAATCGTAAGAAAGGCAACTGCTTTGCCTGCCATAGCTACGAAGGCGCCCACCTGCCCGGTAACATCGGTCCGCCGTTGGTTGCCATGAAGGCCCGCTTCCCCGACAAGGACAGGGTGCGTGAACAGATTGCCAATCCGACCAAGTTCAACCCGAACTCAATGATGCCTCCCTTCGGCAAGCACAACATCCTGAGCGAAGAGGAAATTGATCACATCACCGAGTGGGTCTATACCCTTTAATTCCGGCAAGTGGAGGAACCTATCAATGCAACGTAGAACTTTTCTCAAGGGTAGCCTGGCCGGTAGCAGCGTCGCGGTCGCTGTCGGTGCCGGTCTGCTGACCCCCGGCGCGGTCATGGCCGCGTGGCCCAAGCGTGCCTTCGAAACCGAAAGCATGGAAACGGCCATGAATGACCTGTTCGGCAGCGCCCAGGCACAGCCCAGTGATGACATCAGCATCAAGGCCCCGGACATCGCTGAAAACGGCGCCGTGGTCCCGGTCTCCGTCACCACCGGCATCGCCGGTATCGAGGAAATCGCCATCATCGCCGAGAAGAACGGCTCGCCCCTGGCGGCCAACTTCAAGCTGGCCAGCAATGCCAAGGGCTTTGTTTCGACCCGTATCAAGATGGCCAAAACCTCCAATGTGATCGCCGTGGTCAAAGCCGGCGGCAAGGCCTACTCGGCTCGCAAAGAGGTCAAAGTCACTATCGGCGGTTGCGGCGGTTAAGCCCGACCTCGAAACGAATCGATCAAGAGGAACAATATTATGGCTAAGAGTATCCGCGCCCGGGCGACCCTCAAGGGGGACACCGTCACGGTCAAGTCGTTGATTACCCATGTAATGGAAACCGGTATGCGTAAAGACGAGAAAACCGGCAAGAAGATCCCGGCTCACTTCATCCAGGAAGTGACCTGTGCGCACAACGGCAACGAAGTCGTGCTCGCACAGTGGGGGCCGGCTGTCTCCAAGAACCCGTATCTCTCTTACGAGTTCACAGGCGGCAAGTCCGGTGATGACGTTTCCATCAGCTGGGTGGACAACAAGGGTGAGAAAGATTCCCTGACGGTCCAGATCAAGTAATCAACGAGTCAGTCCAACTGGATGACAGGAGTTATAACAATGAGAAAACTGATAATCGCTTTTGCAGCGCTTTCGGTTCTGGGGGGTGCATCTGCTCCGGCAGTCGCCAAGACAGACCCGGCAAGCGACCTCAACGAGTTCCGCCAGTACTTCTACAAGAAGTTCCCTGGCATCAAACTTCAGGAATTCAGCGATGGCATTTATGCCCTCGACCAGGGCCGCCGTGCAGAATGGCAGCTTATGGAAGAATTCCCGTCGTATGAAGATGGTGTCAACAAAGGCCGTGCCATGTTTGAAAAATATGGCCTGGCCAGCTGCTTCAAAAATGGCGGTAAAGGCATCAAACAGCACTACCCCTACTTCGACAAGAAGTCCGGCACCGTGCGTACCCTCGAAGGCGACCTGATGGCCTGCCTGAAGCGCAAAAACGTGGATCTGAAAGCCGAAGGCCTGCGTTTTGGCAAGGGCAACTTCGCTGCCATCGCCGCGTACATGGCGTACACCTCACGGGGTGAGAAGCAGAATGTCGTGGTTCCCAACGACGAGCGTGCTCTGGCCATTTATGAGCGTGGTAAGCAGCACTTCTACGCCAAGCGTGGCCAGCTGAACATGGCCTGTGCCGATTGCCACATCTACAACTCCGGCATGATGGCCCGTGGTAATCTGCTCAGCCCGGCTCTGGGTCAGACCTCGCACTTCCCGGTCTGGCGCCGCAAGTGGGCCAAGGGTAATGAGTCCGGCGTGAAAGGCTTTGGTACCATCCAGCGTCGTTACAACGGCTGCAACAAGCAGGTTCGTGCGCTGCCGATGATGTGGTACAACAAGAAGAAATACAAGTATGAACAGCATCCTGAGTATGTAGCTCTTGAGTACTTCCATACTTACATGAACAACGGCATCCGCCTGAACGGTCCGGCTATTCGCCAGTAAGCGGCAAGCAACATACCGCTAAAAGAAAAGCCCGGCTCTGCCGGGCTTTTTTTTGTCTGCTTATAAAATCCTCACCACGAAGGCTCGAAGACACGAAGGGAAAACGAATACAACCTGTGCCTTCGCGAGATCACCGAATACTGAAGCGACCGCTAGCTTGTGTCTTGTCTGCTGGGGGTAACCTGGGAACCACCGAGACACCGAACACACTGAACTCACCGATACCGATATTTCGGTCACCCGTTACCCGACTGTTTTCAATCAGGGAACAACCGAACGAGCAGGATTTTCTGCTGCCGACTGCCATCTGTCATCTGCCAACTATCTATTCGCTGGCCAACTTTGATGCCCGCCGTGATTCAGGCATAATACCGGCTTTTCCGGCTGGTCGGCCTGTAACGCCCGCGCCTGTCTGCCAATAACCCATCATCTTACTGCGACAAGAGGTCTAATCCGGCATGTCGACTCTCAGCAAGCGTCTCGTGGCTCTGTTCCTGTTTTTCGTCGCCGGGGTAGCTCTCGCTTTTACCGTTCCGAGCACCGAGATCGCCTGGGTGATGGCGTTTCTGCTGCTGACCATTTACCTGTTTGTTTTCGAAATCGTGCCGGTGGATGTCACTGCCGTATCGATTATGATGCTGCTGGGGCTAACCGGGCTCATCGCCCCCGGACTTGGCCTGAGCCAGCCGCTGGTGGATCCGAAAAACCTGTTTCTCGGCTTTGGCAGTAACGCGGTGATTTCCATTATTGCCGTCATGATCATCGGCGCCGGCCTCGACAAGACGGGCCTGATGACCAGCGTGGCAGGCCTTATTCTGAAAATGGGCGGCAGCACCGAAAAACGGATTATTCCCCTGATTTCCGGTACGGTCGGTGTCATTTCCAGCTTTATGCAGAACGTGGGTGCCGCCGCCCTGTTCCTGCCGGTGGTCAGCCGCATTTCGGCGCGCACCAACCTGCCCATGTCGCGGCTACTGATGCCGATGGGTTTCTGTGCGATTCTGGGCGGCACCCTGACCATGGTCGGTTCCAGCCCGGTAATTCTGCTCAATGATCTGCTGTTGACCTCCAATCAGTCACTGCCCGCCGATCAACAGATGGAGACTTTCGGTCTGTTTTCCATCACCCCCATCGGACTGGCGCTGATCACCACCGGTATTCTCTATTTCATCATTGCCGGACGCTTCGTGCTGCCGGTGCGCGACACTGACGGCGCCGAACCCGCCAATACCATGGACTATTTCAATGAGACTTATGGTCTACACGATTACCGGTTTTACGAAGTCAATATCCCGGCTGAAAGCCCGCTGGTGGACACGTCGATCGATGATTTTGAAGTACAATATCATGTTCGCGTGGTGTGCGCGGACATTGGCGATGGCATCCGTGTCGGAACAGACAGTATCGATAGGGCCATCGGAATTACCGCCGGCACCCGTCTTGGGATTCTGGCGTCGGAGCAACTGATTGATCAGCTCGCAGAAGCCAGCCGACTGGAGATACAGCCGGATCTGGACACCTTTGCCGACGTTCTCTCCGCCGGAAAATCGGGCATCGCGGAAATCGTTGTTCCCCCCAGCTCCGAACTGGTGGGAAAAACGGCGCGGGATGTCTGGCTGCGCAAAACCTACGGGTTGTCGCTGCTGGCGATCCACCGTGGCGGGGAGATCGTCAATTACGAAGCGGGCGGTGTACGTAACACGCCTCTGCACGCCGGCGACACGTTGCTGGTGCACACCACCTGGGCCGATCTGGCCCGGGTGGCCAAGGATCATCGCAACTTTGTCGTGGTCACCACCGAATACCCGCATGAAGAGCTGCGCCCGCACAAGCTGGCGCCGGCATTGCTGTTTTTCGGCATCGCCGTGGGGCTGGTGATTTTTTCCGATTTGCGTCTTTCCATCGCCCTGCTGACCGGCGCGGTCGGCATGATCCTCAGTGGGGTGTTGAGCATGGATGAAGCCTATCATTCAGTGAGCTGGAAAACCGTGTTCCTGCTTGCCAGCCTGATTCCGCTGGGGGCGGCGGTGGAAAACTCCGGCACGGCCGCCTGGATCGCCGAACAGACCCTGAACGTGATGGGTGACGTCCCCACCTGGGTGCTGCAAACCATCATCGCTATTCTGGCGACTTTCTTTACCCTGGTTATGTCGAATGTCGGCGCCACAGTCCTGCTGGTGCCGCTGGCCGTTAACATCGCCATCGGCGCTGGCGCCGATCCGGCGGTATTCGCCCTGACCGTCGCCATCGCCACCTCCAACTCGTTTTTGATCCCGACCCACCAGGTCAACGCCCTGATCATGGGACCGGGCGGCTACCGCGTACCCGACTACATGCGCGCCGGCGGCATCATGACCGTGCTGTTCCTGCTGGTCTCGATCCCGATGCTGAACCTGGTGTTCTAAAGGGCTGAGGTGCAAGTAGGCAGTTTGCAGTTGGCAGATAGCCGACTGTTCGAATGTCCTCGTTATGCCGGTAGACGTCTGGACCAACGCTAAACCGCAAACAATAAAACCAACGGGGCTGGTTTTCTCTACCTCGTAGCGACTCTGCGAGAGGTAGCTGGCTGCCAACTGCCTACTCGTCTCAGCACTCAGCACTCAGCACTCAGCACTAGCCTAGTACCTAGAAACTAGCCCCTGTAAATAAATAACGGGAAATTGAGCACTTCGCGAAGACAAGAAAAAAGGGCTACCCGCTGGGATAGCCCTGATATGGTGGGACGTGAAGGACTCGAACCTTCGACCAGCCGGTTAAAAGCCGGATGCTCTACCAACTGAGCTAACGTCCCGGAGAACCTGTCACAGGCCCTGTGAGGGCCGGATGTAACAGGAAGCGCGCATTTTACCGGACTCACCGGGAATGGCAACCCCGTCCCCGGTGAACCACAGGCCGGCTGTCAGTCTCAGACAGCCTCCAGTTTGCGCATGCCCTCGGGCAGCAGCTTGAAGTCCACCAGCGCGGTCACGAACGCCTTGGCGAAGCTGGCTTCATCCTCGTAGACCATCTTGTAATACTGGATCTTCATGGTCATGGCGCTGCCCAGCACGATGCCGCCGAAGGCCAGGAAGGAACCCAGGGCCAGAGTGGAGACGCCGGTAATCGCCTGGCCGACGGTGCAGCCCAGGGCCAGTACGCCGCCGATGCCCATCAGGGCCCCGCCGATCACGTGGTTGATAAAGTCGCGGAAATTGACGAACCATTCAACCCGGAACCCCCGGGAAATGATGGCCCAGAACAGGGAACCCAGGATCACGCCGAATACCGCCATCACCCCGAACGTCAGGTAACGGCTGGCAAAGCCCTCGGAGGCATACCCCAGAGTCTGGCCGACAGGATTGATAAAGGTATAGGATTGGGTCCCGACCGAGCGCGGTGGCTGACCCGACTCCATGAAGCTCCAGTTATTGGGCTCGGCATAGCCCGACCAGGTGAAGGTTTCACCCCCGACATCGATGATCGCGGCGTCAGTCACATACCAGGCCCCCAGTATGGCCAGGCCGACAACCGCGCCGCCCAGGATATTATCGAAACTCTTGCGAAAATCCGCCGACTTGAACAAAACCCAGGCCAGCAAAGCGACCAGTAACAACCCGACCACAACACGGGTGACACCGGCTTCGCTGCCAAAGGCACGACCGAGCAGCGTCCCCAGATCCTGCTGGGAAGCCAGCGAGACCGTAGTCGGGTTGGTCCAGGGGTAGAACAGGAGGGAATAAATGGTCTGGTCGGTGCCCGGGAATGGGTTGAGCATGAAATAGGCACAGACGGCGATAGCCGCAAACACAATAATCGACTTGATATTGCCGCCGCCGATCCGGATCAGGGTCTTGCTGCCACAGCCGCTGCCATAGGTCATACCGATCCCGAACAGGACACCGCCCAGGATATATTCCAGCCAGGCAAAGTTGCTACCCCGATACGGCGGCACGGTTTGATCGACGCTGATCAATCCACTACCTTCGATAATAGCCACACCAAGCATGGCCACGGCAATGGCCAGCAGCCAGGCCCGGAACCGGCCGCTGTCGCCCATGTTGACCATGTCGGAGACCGAGCCCATGGTGCAGAAATTGGTTTTGTTGACGACCGCGCCCATAATGAAGGCAATGGCAAAGCCCAGCCACAATATCGTCCAGTGCGCGTCGGCAAAGCTTTCAAATGTCATGATACAACCCTCTCGATTTACGCAAGATATTATTTGTCCGCAGTCCGCGGGTGCCCCAGGCCCGACCGGTACCTCCTCCGCACAAGTCCGACCAAATGGCGGCATTGTACGGACTTCCCCCAAAAGTGACCAGTTTCACAACCCCGCACTTCACCACCGGTGCATTTTGCACCTTAATATAAGTGAATGATTTATATAAGATTCAGATCTGGTAGCAGGTCGGATCCGGGATATCGGTGGCCTCAAAGCCGGCCTTGCGCAAACGGCAGGCGTCACAGCGGCCACAGGCGCGGCATTGCGCGTCAGGCGCATAGCAAGAGATCGTCAGGCCGTAATCGACTCCGAGGCGCGCTCCTTCGCGGATAATCTCCGACTTGCTCAGGCGAATCAACGGCGCCTCGATCCGAATCGGCCGGCCCTCGACCCCGCGTCGGGTAGCCAGATCGGCCAGTCGCTGGTAGGCGTCGATATACTCGGGCCGACAATCCGGATAGCCAGAGTAATCGACCGCGTTGACCCCAATAAAAATGGACTCGGCGTCCAGTACCTCAGCCCAGCCCAACGCCAGGGAGAGAAACACCGTGTTGCGGGCCGGCACATAGGTCACCGGAATCCCCTCCCCGACGCCTTCATCCGGCACATCGATATTCTCATCGGTCAGCGCCGAGCCACCCAGATCGTTCATGTTCAGCTGCAGCAACTTGTGCTCGACCGCCCCGAGTAACCGGGCCACCTGCTGCGCGGCTTCCAGCTCGCACTTATGGCGCTGGCCGTAATCGAAACTGATCGCATAACAGTCATACCCCTGCTCGCGGGCCAGCGCCAGCGCCGTCGCCGAATCCAGCCCGCCCGACACCAGCACCACCGCTTTTTTCATAACCTTATCCTCATAATAATTTCAACGCAGAGGCGCGGAGGCATTCAGAAAATTTTGAATTTTGAATGTTGAATGTTGAATTTTCAATTCACATATGTCGGACTCGGAAACGCAAACATATTAAACCGCTTCCAGAAGCATGTCCTGCTATCTGATACTTTATAATTTATTGCCAATTCAACATTCAACATTCAAAATTCAAAATTTTCTTTCAACGTCCCGGCTCGTCGCCCCACAGGAGTTTGTGCAGTTGCAGTTGAAAGCGCACGGGCAGCTGGTCCTGCAGGATCCAGTCGGCCAGTTGGGCGGGCTTGAGAGTTTCGAACACCGGCGAGAACAGCACTTCGCAACGCCCGGCCAGGTTGTACTTGCGCAGCATTTCCACCGCCCAGTCGTAATCAGCCCTGTCGCCAATGACGAATTTCACCTGATCCTGCGGATTCAGGCAGTCGAGATTGGTATACAGGTTCTTGTCATTCTCACCGGAAGAAGGCGTTTTCAGATCCATCACCTTGATCACCCGCGGATCCAGCTGGCAGACATCCAGGGCGCCGGAGGTTTCCAGACTGACACTGTAACCGTGATCGCACAGTTGGGTGAGCAGGGCCGGACAGTTTTTCTGTGCCAGGGGTTCGCCGCCGGTCACGGTGATGTGGCGGGTGTTATAACGGCGCACTTCGGCGAGGATATCGGACAGCTCATACCATTGCCCGCCGCTGAAGGCGTAGCTGGTATCGCAATAACCGCAGCGCAGGGGACAGCCGGTCAGGCGAATGAATACCGTCGGCAGACCGACCTGGCAGGCCTCGCCCTGCAGGGAATAGAATATCTCGGTGATTCGCAGGCGATCACCGGCGGCGTTGACCGTGTTCTGTGACATTTACCCGTTGCTCAGTTTGGCACGGATTTTCTGCAACAGATTGCGGGCCTGGCTCGCTTCGGTGGTGCCCGCATAGTCGTCGGCCAGCTGCTCGAGGATATCCCGTGCCGCCTGATACTCCTGCAACTGATTATAGCTGTAACCAATCTTGAGCATGGCTTCGGCCACCTTGGGGCTATCGGGATAATGCTCGATCAGACTTTTATAATCACCGATTGCCGCGCGGAAATTGCGCTGCGCGTAGTTGGCCTCGCCCAACCAGTAGCGGGCGATATGGGCATAACGCCCGTCAGGATAGTTCTGTAAAAATTTGCCAAACGCGGCAATGGCCTTGTCATATTCCAGCTCGCGCAACAGGTTAAAGGCTTCCTTATAGGCCTCCTGTTCTGTCTTGTTGACGGAAAGCGGCACTTCCCGGGCGCCCCCGGCAGCCGGCCGGGGCGTCTCCGTCATGCCGGTGCCAGTGCGCGGGACGGATTTGGGCGTGGAGGCGGATCGACCATCGGAACCGGCTGGCGGAGTCCCGGACTGTTCACGAGCATCGCCGCGCTCAATCTGTAACAAGCGACGATCGAGATCGATATACAATTCACGTTGGCGCTTTTTCAGCTGCTCGATAGTATGGGTCTGTTCCTCGTTCTGACCACGCAATTCGCGAACTTCCTGCTCCAGACTGTTCAGGCGGATGAGAATATCCGCCAGCCCCTGGCTGTCGACCAGCCGTTCCAGCCGCTCCAACCGTTGTTCAGTTGATCGATTGCCGCTGTCCTGCGCCAGGGCGGGCGTCGATATCACACCGACCAGAAGCAACAACAAGCCACGATAATACAGAGTTTTCATATCAAAACCCGGAGTAAAGGATCTCGACCCGCCGGTTCAGACGCCAGGCCGATTCATTATGTTCCAATGCCACCGGACGCTCCTCGCCAAAGCTGATCACCTGGATCTGTTCGGATGACACACCCTGCACTTGCAACAATTGCTCCACCGCCTGTGCCCGGCGTTCGCCCAGCGCCAGATTGTATTCCCGGGTACCGCGCTCATCGGCATGCCCTTCCAGAACCACATCGACATCGGGATTACGGCTCAAAAAAGCCGCATGAGCATCGATCACTTCGCGTTGTTCGTCAGTGATCTTGCTGCTGTCAAAATCAAAATAGAGAACCCGTTTGGAGAGCGGACTGTCCGGATCGTTCAGCTCTTCCATCCGGGCGCCGCGGCCAAGGTCCCCGGCGAACCGCCGATCACCCTCCTCCTGTGTCGTTTCCGCGTCACGGCTATCGGCTGCCCCCTCGTCGCCGGGGGGTTTGACCGGGCCAAAGCGACATCCACCCAGAGTCAACAGGACTGAAAGCAATACAAGATAAGTCAGAAACTGGCGCATCATATTCTCCTTGGATGTTTTCCCGTGATTATTCGGGCCGCATTGGCGACCAGGCCGGTTCGCGCACATCACCCTGTTGCAAACTCAGTCGCTGCTGAGCACGCCCGTCGACCGACACGGCAGCAAGGATACCGCGATAATTTGCCTCGGTTGCATAGATAATCATACTACCATTTGGCGCAAAACTGGGCGACTCATCCAGCCGCGAATCGGTTAATACCCGGAACAGTCCGCTGTCCCGATCCAGAACCCCGATCCGGAAATTGCCCTCCTCCCGGTGCACCATGGCGATATGCCGCCCGTCCGGCGCGACACTGGCGCGCGCATTATAACGGCCCTGGAAGGTCAGCCGCCCGGGCCGATTGGTCGGACGCATCTCGTTGTTCAGCATCACCTCGTACAGCTGTGGTGAGCCGCCGCGATCCGAGGTAAATACCAGTCCCTTGCCATCAGGCAGCCAGGCCGGTTCGGTATCGATCGCCCTGTTGCGGGTAATCCGCTGCAATGACCGGCTTTCGATATGCATCACATAGATTTCCGGATTGCCGTCGCGCGACAGGGTCATGGCCAGATATTTGCCATCCGGCGACCAGGCCGGGGAACTGTTCAGGCCGTTAAACGCCGCAAGCCGCCGATTCTCACCGCTGACAATATTCTGTATATAGATCTCCGAGCGTCCGCGGGCGAAAGAGACGAAGACCAGCTGCTTGCCATCCGGGGACCAGCCTGGCGAAAGCACCGGCTGACGGGATTGATAGACAATCTGTTCATTGTGCCCGTCGGAGTCGGCGATGGCCAGTTGATAAGTCGGTTTATCGGTCCGATCGCCGGTTACGGTGATATAGGCGATAAAGGTATCGAACGCGCCGCGCTTGCCGGTAATCTTTTGATAGATGATATCGCTGATCTGATGGGCCGTACGCCGCAGTCCCGTCTCCCCGGTGCGCATGCTGTAACCGGCCAGTTGCTGTCGTCGGTTCACATCCAGCAGTTGGAACTGCACGGTATAACTGCCGTCCTCGCGTGGCAACACTTTGCCGACAACCAGATGATTGACCTTCAATGCCCGCCAGTCGGTATAGTTGACTTGCGACGCCTGATGCGGACGGGCAATCAGATCACTTTTATCCAGTGGCCGGAAAAAACCGCTGCGCTGCAGATCGGCGGCAACAATGCCATCAATCTGCTCGGGTGCCTCACCCTCTCCCCCCCAGGCAAAGGGCACCACGGCGATCGGCATGGCATCGTCCGCCCCCTGGGTGATCTCGATGGTCAGGACAGCCCGGGCCGGTAAACTGATCAACAGCCACAGTGTCGTGAACAGACAAGCTCGCTTAATCCAGTTCATCAGCGTTTATCCTCCGGCGCAAAAACAAATTCGATTTCCCGGAACTCGTCAAACAGTCCCGAATCCACACCGGGAACCGGCAGGGGCGCCGCGCTGTAGACCGCATCTTCCACCGATCGATCAAACGCGGCATCGCCGCTCCTTTGGGTAATTCTCACGTTGGCCACTTCGCCCCCGGGTAATAATCTCACCACAATTTCACAACGCATGCCACTGCCGGCCGTGGCGGGTATCCGCCAATGCCGGGTAATACTCTCCTTGATCCGGCTTTTATACCGGTTAATTTCATCACCATGGCGCGCCAGCCACTCACGGCGTGCCTGGGCCTCGGCTTCCGCTTCCAGTTCCGCCTGCAGTTCCTGCTCACGGCGTTTCTGTTCCTCTGCCTCGCGCGCCTTACGTGCCTCTTCTTCGCGCCGTTCTTGTTCCTCCGCCTCGCGTCGTTTACGCGCCTCTTCCTCGCGCCGCTTTTGTTCCTCCGCCTCGCGCTGCTTGCGCGCTTCCTCCTCTTTACGACGTTGCTCTTCTTCCGCCTCACGCTGCTTTTTCAGTTCGGCCTGACGTTGTGCTTCCGCTTCCATGCGTTTCTTCTCCTCCGCCTTCTCGCGTTGCCGCCGCGCCGCTTCCTCGCGGCGTTTTTTTGCTTCTGCTTCACGCTGTTTTTTCAGTTCGGCCTGACGCCGGCGTTCCTGCTCGGCCTGGCGTTTTTTCTCTTCCGCTTCGCGCAGTCGTTGTTCCCTGGCTTCAAACTCCCGCTCGTTAACCGCCCTGGCCTCGATGACCTCTATCTCTTCTTGCTTGCCGGAAGCGGCCTCCTCGGTGGGCCAGTCGATGTTGATCATCAACACCACCACCAGCAACACATGCACCAGCACGGCAGCCAGCACCGCCAGCGGAGAACTTTTGATAATTTGCCACATACTCAGTTATCAGACTCATCCGGCGAGCGGGTGACCAGGCCCAGATCCCTGACGCCCGCCTCCTGCAAGGTTGCCATCACCGCCACCACGTGGCCATAACTGGCATCCCGATCACCCTTGATATAAACCGTCTTGTCGCTGCGCTGGCGCAATACCGCCCTGACGCGTTGTACCAGCGCCTCGGCTGCCAACGGCGTATCGGTTTGTTCCCCCAGGTTAAGAAAATAATCGCCCTCGCGATTGACCGACACCACCAGAGGTTCTTCCTGCGTCTCTTCCAGCGTTCTGGCCCCGCTTTGGGGCAGGCTGACCTCGACACCCTGGCTCAGCAGAGGTGCGGTGACCATAAAAATAATCAGCAACACCAGCATGACATCAATGTAGGGCACCACATTGATCTCGGACATACGCTTGTGTTTGACGCGTCCTGCGATAACCCTCATGACTGACCTGTTTCCATGCTGGTATGGGTCTGACGCTGCAGGATGGAGGAGAATTCCTCGGCGAAAATATCGTAGCGGCTGATCAACCGTTCCACGTCATTGGAATAACGGTTATAGGCCACCACCGCCGGTATGGCGGCAAACAGTCCCATCGCCGTGGCAATCAATGCTTCGGCGATACCCGGCGCGACCGTGGCAATGGTGGCCTGCCTGACAGCACCCAATCCCATGAAGGCATTCATGATGCCCCAGACCGTGCCGAACAGTCCGACATAGGGGCTGGTGGAACCCACCGTCGCCAGAAACGACAAATGATGTTCCAGCCGATCGATTTCGCGATTGAGCGCCACCCGCATGGCCCGTTGCGTGCCCTCGACAACCGCGCTCAGTTCCACGTTACGGCTTTTGCGCAGGTGAGCAAACTCCCGGAAACCGGCTTCGAAAATCAGTTCCATGCCATCCAGTTGATTCCGGCGACCGGACAGGCGCTTGTACAACTCACCCAGGTCGACGCCGGACCAGAAGCGTCGCTCGAACTGATCGGCCCCGGCCCGCGCCCGTTTTATAACGGAATATTTGAAAAAGATCAGGGTCCAGGATAGTACCGATACCACCAGCAGTAACAGCATGACCAGTTGAACGACGAAACTGGCGTCAAGAATCAGATGAGTTAATGACATTTCAGGCAAACTGTTATCCCCCGGCGGTTAAAGTTGTTGTTGCAGCGGAGCCGGAATAGCACGTGGCTTGAAACTGTTCGCTTCGAGACTGGCGATTTTAACTTCACCGTCACACAACAGGATATTGTCCGACTCACGACGAATGGCTTGTGCAAAGGTCAGGCTGGCCTTACCGGTTTCCATCACCTTGACGCTGACCACGAGTCTGTCGTTAAACCGCGCCGGCTGCCGGTAATCCACCTGTACCCGACGCACAGCAAATAGGACATTGTGTTGCGCAATGAGTTCATCCTGTTCAAAGCCCAGCTTGCGCAACCACTCGGTACGGGCCCGTTCCATGAACCTGAGATAATTGGCGTAATACACCACGCCGCCGGCATCCGTATCTTCGTAATAAACCCGCACCGGCCATAGGAACTCGTTCACGCTTCAATTACTCCCAGAAATATTTCACCGCAGAGAAAGAAATAATTTTGAATTCTAAATGTTGAATTTTGAATTAAATCTGACTCTGCAATTCAAAATTTAAAATTTAAAATTTAAAATTCAACATTCAACATTCAACATTATATTCTGCCGTCTCTGCGGTAAAAAAGCTTTTCGCTTAATCCTTTTGACTGTCGAACATATCCAGGGAGGCGGCGGCCGCAGGCTCTGTCGTCGGCGCGGGCAGGCCGAAGTGGAGATAGGCGTGGCGGGTCGCTATGCGCCCGCGCGGGGTGCGCATCATAAAACCCTGTTGAATCAGATAAGGTTCGAGCACATCCTCGATCGTGCCGCGCTCCTCGCCGATGGCCGACGCCAGATTGTCGATACCCACCGGACCGCCGCCGAATTTCTCGATAATGGTCAGCAACAGTTTGCGATCCATCATGTCAAAACCGTGATTGTCCACATCCAGCATATCCAGCGCCTGATGGGCTACAGCGGCGCTGATGCGCCCGTCAGCCTTGACCTGGGCGTAATCGCGGACCCGGCGCAATAGCCGGTTGGTAATCCGCGGCGTGCCCCGGGAGCGGCGGGCGATCTCCAGCGCCCCCTCGGGTTCGAGCTCCACCTCCAGAATCTGCGCGGAACGGCGCACGATACGGATCAAATCCTCGGGACTGTAGAATTCCAGCCGCTGCACGATGCCGAAGCGATCCCGTAGCGGCGAGGTGAGCAGGCCGGCACGGGTGGTGGCACCGACCAGGGTAAATGGCGGCAGATCCAGCTTGATCGAGCGGGCCGCCGGCCCCTCGCCGATCATGATATCGATCTGGTAGTCCTCCATGGCCGGATAGAGGATCTCCTCCACCACTGGACTGAGACGGTGAATTTCGTCCACGAACAGCACATCATGGGGCTCCAGATTGGTCAGCAACGCCGCCAGGTCACCGGGGCGCTCCAGCACCGGGCCGGAGGAGTGCTTCATGCTCACACCCAGCTCGTTGGCGATGATGTGCGACAGGGTGGTCTTGCCCAGCCCGGGCGGGCCGAAGATCAGCACATGATCCAGCGATTCGCCGCGGCTACGCGCCGCCTCGATGAAAATCCCCATCTGCTCGCACACCGCCGCCTGGCCTACATAATCGGCCAGCCTGGCCGGCCGGATGGCCCGGTCCAGGGCATCCTCGGTACCCTGCTGCCGGGCGGCGATAAGGCGATCGTTGTCAATCATGGCTGCGATAAGTCTTTGTTTATATAATCAACGGCTTACGGCCGCCTTGAGCGCGGCGCGAATGATATCTTCACTGTTTCGCCCCTCGCTGTCCACCGACTGCACCATGCGGCTGGCCTCCGGGGGTTTATAGCCCAGGGCGATCAGGGCACTGACCGCCTCGCGATCGGCCTCCCGTGAACCGGCCGCCGGCGGCCGCTGCACAGTGCCGTCGGCCGGGGCCGGGCTGTCGCTCTCCCAGTCGGCCAGCCGGTCCCGCATCTCCATGATCAACCGCTCGGCGGTCTTTTTGCCGACCCCCGGCAACTGCACCAGAGTGCGGCTGTCGTCATCATGAACACAGCGGGCAAATTCATCGGCGCTCATTCCCGAGAGGATCGCCAGCGCCAGCTTCGCTCCGACCCCGTTGACCCGGATCAGGCTGCGAAACAGCCGTCGCTCGTGCTCGCTGGCAAAGCCGTACAGCTGCTGGGCATCCTCGCGCACCACCAGATGGGTGTGCAGGATCACCGGCTGCGCCACCTCCGGCAGCTGGTAAAAGGTCGACATGGGCGCCTCGATTTCATATCCCACCCCGTGCACATCCACCAGCAGTTGCGGTGGCTGCTTGCTGACCAGAATCCCCTGAATACGCCCGATCACCTGTTCACTCCTGCCTCGATTTTGTCTAACTGTACCACTTATCCACACCGCTGGGATTAACGCAGAGTTCGCGGAGGCGCAGAGACGCGGAGGAAAAGAATATCTGAATCTGGCACACGGTGAACCGCCTCACAGGCATATTTATCGGGTCAAAACCTGAAACAGGTTCATGTTCCTCTGCGGCTCCGCGCCTCTGCGTCCTCCGCGTTAATTTCCAGAGTTTTTTCTAACGCCGCCGCCGCAAACGGCGCATCCCCGACGGCAACCGGGGCGATAATTGTTGCATGGTCTGGCGCAAATGGGCATGGCAAAGTGCCGTGGCGAGGGCATCGGCGGCATCCTCCTGGGGCAGTTTGTTGAGACCCAGCAGATGCTGAACCATATGCTGGACCTGCGCCTTGGCGGCATTGCCTTTGCCGACGATGGCTTTTTTGATTTCCGTCGGGCTGTATTCGCTCAGCGGTAGCGAGCGCAGGGCCACGGTACTGATGGCCGCGCCGCGGGCCTGGCCCAGTTTGAGCGCCGAATCGGGATTGCGGTGCATGAACACCTGCTCGATCGCCACTTCCTGCGGCTGATGTTCCTCAAGCAGGGCATCCAGCCCCTGACAAATGGTCTTCAGGCGAGTATCCAGCGTGCCCTCCACGGTACGGATGCAGCCGCTGCCGATCCACAGGACGCGCGATCCCTGCATCTCGATGATGCCAAAACCGGTCAGCCGGGAACCGGGATCAATGCCCAGAATGCGTGTCATAACAAAAAGATACAGGATACCAGCAGCGGAGAAAACGGTTTTCAGGCTGCTTCGACGTCCGAGGCAGCTCAGAGGTCGGCTTTTTAACGCAGAGATATTCGGGCAATTTTGAATTTTTAATGTTGAATTTTGAATGGAATCTGGGTTTGCAATTTAAAATTCAACATTCAAAATTACAAGTTCATTGCCCGAGTTGTTCGAGGACTTCGTCGGAGAAGTCGGCGTTGGTGTAGACGTTCTGCACGTCGTCCTGATCCTCGAGCATGTCCACCAGTTTCATCACCTGCTCGGCTTCTTCCAGCGGCAAATCGACGCTGGTGGCAGCGCGCATGGTCACTTCCGCCATTTCCGGCTCCAGACCCGCCGCCTGCATGGCGCTTTTGACGTCGAGAAAATCTTCCGGGGCGGTCGTCACTTCAATACCACCGTCCTCGTTGGTAACCACGTCCTCGGCGCCCGCCTCCAGCGCCGCCTCCATGATGGTGTCCTCGTCGCTGCCGGCGGGATAGCTCAAGCTGCCGAGCTTGGAAAACAGATAGGCGACCGAGCCGTCGGTACCGAGGTTGCCGCCGTTTTTGGTAAAGGCATGGCGCACTTCCGAGACCGTCCGGTTACGGTTGTCGGTCAGACAGTCGGCCATGATCGCCACCCCGCCGGGGCCGTAACCTTCGTAGCGGACCGCTTCATAATTGGCGCCATCCTGGTCACCGCTGCCGCGCTTGATGGCCCGCTCAATGGTGTCCTTGGTCATATTGGACGACAGGGCCTTGTCGATGGCCGTACGCAGGCGCGGATTGGTTTCCGGATCGCCACCCCCTTCCCGGGCCGAAACGGTGATCTCACGAATCAGCTTGGTGAACAGCTTGCCGCGACGGGCGTCCTGCGCGGCCTTGCGATGACGGATATTGGCCCACTTACTGTGTCCGGCCATGGGTTACCTCTTGATGTTCCGTTAGCTTTCAATAGCGGGATCTTAACATTAAAGTTGGCAGTTGGCAGTTGGCAGTTGGCAGTTGGCAGTTGGCAGTTGGCAGTTGGCAGTTGGCAGTTGGCAGTTGGCAGTTGGCAGTTGGCAGTTGGCAGTTGGTAGAATTCTAATTCAGTTTTTTGCTGTCAACTGCCATCTGATGACTGCAAACTGACGACTAACTATCGGGAAGATAGATCGCGGTCTGTTCGTAATGCTCGTCGGCGCCGCTGTCGAAGGTGAACTCGTGACCGCCGATGCGAATAACATCGCCGTGCTTGAGTAGCTGGCGGATGATTTTGCTGTCGTTGACAATGGTGCCGTTGGTACTGCCCAGGTCTTCCAGATACACGTCGTAATAATTTTCCAGATAGTCATTGGGCTTCAGAACCAGACGCGCATGACGTCCACTGACCGCCGGATCATCGAGTTGAATCTCGTTATCCCCCTGGCGACCGATATTCAGCACCTTCTTATCAAACTCATAACTGCTGAGGGTCAGTCCCTCGTGCTTGAGTAACAATTTTGCCGGCATAATCTCTGCTCGTCCGTCGCTCAGGCTTCCTCGAAACGCATCCGGGTATTGGACACTTCGATGGTATCGCCGGGATTGAGTTGCTGGCTTTCCTTCTTCAGGGCTTCCCCGTTGATGAGCGGTGGCTGGCTGGCGGTGCCACTGCCGCTCATACGCATCAGAAAATAGTTCTGCCCACGCCGGGCGATGACCGCCATCTGTGAACCCGGCGTCCCCACAGTGGTATAGGGCTTGGTCAGCGCCAGACTCTCGCCGGCCTTATTGCCTGACAGTACCTTGACCACATAGCTTTGGGGCGATGCAGCGGGTTGTGACGACGCGGCTCGGGAGCCGGCGGAGGCGTCCGCGGAAATGATCACGGTACTTTCAAAATCCTCGGCATTGTCATCGACATACTTGAATTCATGCCGCCCGATACGTACCACATCGCCATGATTCAGCTGCCGTTTGCTGACCTTCTTGCCATTTAACAGCACGCCGTTGGTGCTGTGCAAATCCTCGATATAGGCATGTTGCAACATTAAAAACGCGGCATGTGTACCACTTACGGTCGGATCATCCAGCTGCACGTCATTACTGGGCTTGCGTCCGACAGTCAGCCTCTCCTTGGTCAGCGGATATTCCTTAACGACGGTGCCATTATGTGTCAGTATGATTCTTGTCATAGTTAACAGAGAACTCCGCTCAGGATTAATCTTCTATACCGCTGGAGTCTGAAAATGCCTGCTGCAGACAAACCAGCACCACGGAAATATTGTCCTTACCACCCTTGTCGTTTGCAAGTGCAATCAACGCCTCGGTCGCCCCTTCGAGATTGCAGCCATTCGTCTCGGAGCGATGGTCCCTGAGCAGGCCCACGATTTCCTCATCACTCACCAGGTCGGTCAGACCATCGGTGCACATGATATATATGTCTCCGTAATCGACCTTTGACTCGGTAACATCCACATCGACCGTATCGGCAATCCCCAGCGCCCGGGTAATCAGATTCCGGCTGGCCGACAACTGCGCTTCTTCCTGGCTCAGGTAACCGTTATCCACCATCTCCTGGACCAGAGAATGGTCAGTGGTGATTTGCTCGAGCTTATCATCCCGCAACCGGTAGCCCCGGGAATCGCCGACATGGGCGGCGATCACGCGATCGTCATAGAAGAGGTTCAGGACAATTGTCGTACCCATGCCATTATAGGCGGGGTTTTCTCTTGCCTGCCGATTGATTTCGTCATTGGCGTAACAGATTGCCTCGCGCACAGCATCACTGAGAGCGATGCTATGGCTGCCTTGCATGTCGGGATTCAATACATCATGTAGCGCTTCCCGAATACTGTTAACGGCGATTTCACTGGCCACCTCACCGGCATTATGCCCGCCCATCCCGTCGGCCACGATTACCAGGCCCATATCCTTATCCCAGGCAATATGGTCCTCGTTATGTTCGCGCATCCGCCCGACATCCGAGACACCGTAGATGACCAGTTTTGCCGAATCACCCAACATTTTTATCATCCTAATGCTTCTTGGTTAACCGTTCCCGACAACGGGTCAGGGCCTTGGCCATCTGTGAACCACTCTGAAAACGACGTTCCAGCTCCTTGTGCAGCGCTTTGTTAACCACCTGACTAACACAGGAAGGAATATCCGGACGGAACATACGAATATCCGGATGTTTTTCATTTGCTATTTTATACATCAGGCTGGCCAGTGAATCAGCAATAAATGGTAATTCCCCGGTCAACATTTGATAAAGCATGACCCCAAGGGAAAACAAGTCGGAGCGACCATCAACCTTGGCGCCGGCCAGCTGTTCCGGCGACATATAGGAAGGGCTACCCAGAATCGTCCCGGTCTTGGTTTTGCTGGTGTCGGTCAGGCAGGCCACCCCAAAGTCAGTCACCTTGACAACACCGCCATCTCGATCGTAAATCATATTGGCCGGTTTGATGTCACGATGCACGACTTTCTCATTATGTGCGTAATCCAGCGCTTCAGCTATCTGCACAATGACATCGAAAGTTTCCTGCGCCGGCAGGAGATTGTCGGACTTGGCATAGGCCAGCAGGTTTTCACCCTTAAGATAGTCCATGGCAATATAAGACAGTTCCTGGTCCTCGCCAACATCATAAATCGTAACGATATTGGGATGGTGCAGACGCCCGGCAGTCTCTGCCTCGCGGAAAAACCGTTCCTTGACATCCGCCAGCTTGTCGCCTTCAAACTCCTGGGACAGACTCATGGTTTTGATCGCAACACTACGACCAATCTTGGGATCATGACCCAGATAAACCATCCCCATGGCGCCTCGACCCAGCTCACGGTCAATCATATAACGGCCAATCATCGGTTTTTGCACGCCGGGATTGCTGATAATCAGTGTACCGTCAGCAGGAGCGTTACTCTTGTTATTGCCAACGACAAACTGTTCGGATACTTCGCGGTTACGTTGCAGCCTTTCCTGAACATCACTGAAATTGGCGTCATGGGATTCAATATACTTGAAGACGGCTACGGCCTTGTTATATTGCCGTTTGCGTTCGTAATCGAGGCCCAGGTTATACAGCTGATTGAGCAGGGAGGCATCAACGATACAGTGACGATATTTTTCAAATGCCTGATCCAGTTGCCCCTGGGTATGATATTGCTGCCCCAGCGCCTGATTGGCCTCGGACAATTCCAGATGCATATGGTGAATTTGACCCTGGAGAAAATGCTTCGCCGAAAGGACCAGGTGACCAACCAGCAGCACCGCCAGCGGCGTCATTAACGGTAACCAGCTCGACTTGGCCAGCATGGTGATAAAGTGTGCATTTAGCAGACCGATTAACAGCAGCGCAGTCAGGGCCAGCCCGGTACTCATACGAAACCGCGGCAAAACAAACATCAGATACAGACCCATCACGATAATCAGCAACCATTGCGCCCAATTGGCCCAGTGCGGTACTTCAAACAGATCATCACTTAACAGGCTGGAAATACTGTGCGCCGAGGCCAATACCGGAGGCATCATCTCACCGATAGGGGTCTCCAGAAAACGGGTATATTGCGCGGCGGTCAAACCGATCAGAACGGTTTTATTACGAACGAGTTCGCTGTCGATTTGATCTTCCAGCAGATCTAGAACGGAGATCACGTTAAACGCCGGCTTCCCTTCCTTGCCGCGATAAAAACGTGGATAAATACGCAAGTCGTTATCGGTGTTGATTCGCTGATCGGCCAGTTCGACGCCATGGCCCAGATGCACGCTGATTTGTGAGGTGTTCATATCCTGGGTGCGTGCCGCCATCATCAGCGTGAATGAGGGCAGGTAGTGTTCTCCATACCGGAATACCATCGGCTCGGCCCGCAACGCCTTCTGTCTGCCGTTACCCAGATTGATAACGCCGGCGCCACTGGCATATTCGGCGAGAGTCTCGATAGGTGGATAGATGCGATCGATTACCGGAACCGGTTCGGGCAAAAACCGCTGATACCAGAGCTCTTCATCCGGTATCCCACTCACATCATCCAGTTGGTATTTGAGCAGGTGATCGGCCAGCATGCGGTTTTTCCGCGCCGCGCCATTGTGCGCATAGGGAATGGCCAGAACGACCCGACCGGCATAACGCAGGGTATTGGCGAAATCCCGATCGGTCTGCATGCGATCTTCGGTCTGGTTGGCCAGCTCCAGCAAACGTCGACTGCCGCCCTGTTTCTCCAACTCCGCTTTCAGCGCCTGCAGTGACTCCAGACCGATCGCCCGTTGCTCGCTTTCAAAGGGCAGAGCAAAACCAATGACGGCGGGTTTCATGGCCGACAGTTGACGGGTCGCCCGGGCCAGCAGATCCCGTGGCCAGGGCCAGGCCCCGCGCTGTTCAATGGCGTCCTCATTAATGGCGATGACGACCACATCGCGATTAGCGGGCTGAGTGGCGGCAAACCGGGCGCCAAGGTCATAGCCGGCATTTTCCAGCGGGCGCGTGACATCCGCCAGGCTGGCCAGCAGGAAAAGCCCGGTCACGATCAAACCGAGAAACCAGTCTGTTTTCCAGTAGGATGTTTGCTTCACTCTCGCTCCGTGTCTCGGGCTTCTAGTTATCTGTTTATGCCCGCCGAACGACACCGTGGCCGCCGGGTCTCGCCTCTACAGATTATCGGCAGAAAAGAGAATGACATGAGCGCACCCATTAATAAAGGTGGAATTTACCAACTTGAGAGGTGCTGCGCCGGCGATGGCCAGGAATTAACCGGTTGGCTTGTCCTTCCCGGGCGGATTGCGCAGTTTGATGTGCAATTCGCGCAACTGGGCCTCGCTGACCGCTGACGGGGCCTGGGTCAGCAGGCAGCTGGCGCTCTGGGTCTTGGGGAAGGCCATCACGTCGCGGATCGACTGGGCACCGACCATCAGCATCACCAGCCGGTCCAGACCAAAGGCCATGCCGCCGTGGGGCGGACAGCCGTAATGCAGCGCATCCAGCAAAAAGCCGAATTTCTCCTGCGCCTCGGCCTGCCCGATACCCAGAGCAGAGAACACCTTGCGCTGGACTTCCTCGCGATAGATACGCATGGACCCGCCGCCGATCTCGGTGCCGTTGAGCACCATGTCGAAGGCCCGCGAGCCGCAGTTGCCCGGATCCGATTCGAGCTTGTCGAGATCGACCTCTGCAGGGGAGGTAAACGGGTGGTGCAGGGAATACCAGCGCCGGGTCCCCTCGTCCCACTCGAACATGGGAAAATCGACCACCCACAGCGGCTGCCAGCCGTGCTCCAGAAGCCCCTTGTCGTGGCCCAGCTTGACCCGCAGGGCACCGAGCGCCTCGTTGACCACGCTGGCCTTGTCGGCGCCGAAGAAGATCAGATCGCCGTTCCCGGCACCGGTGCGCTGCAATATGGCCTCGACGGCCTCATCCGGCAGGAATTTGAGGATCGGTGATTGCAGCCCTTCGCGGCCTTTGTCCATGTCGTTGATCTTGATATAGGCCAGGCCGCGCGCGCCGTAGATGCCGACAAAATCGGTGTAATCGTCGATCTCCTTGCGAGTCAGCTCGCCGCCTTTGGGCACCCGCAGGGCGACCACCCGGCCGGCCGGATCCTTCGCCGGGCCGCTGAAGACCTTGAACTCCACGCTCTGCATCACATCCGCCACATCCACCAGCTCCAGCGGGATGCGCAGATCGGGCTTGTCCGAACCGAAACGGCGCATCGCCTCGGCCCAGGTCATGCGCGGGAAAGGATCGTGCAGCGGGATTTCCAGCACATGGGCGAAGACGTGGCGCAGCATACCCTCCATCATCTGCATGATGGCCTCCTCGTCGAGGAACGAGGTCTCGATATCCAGCTGGGTAAATTCGGGCTGGCGATCGGCGCGCAGATCCTCATCGCGGAAGCAGCGGACAACCTGGTAATAGCGGTCCATGCCGGCAACCATTAGCAGCTGCTTGAACAGCTGCGGCGACTGCGGCAGGGCGAAAAAGGCGCCATCGTGGGTGCGACTCGGTACCAGGTAATCACGCGCCCCTTCCGGGGTCGCCCGGGTCAGCATGGGCGTCTCGATCTCGAGAAAGCCGTTGTCGTTCAGATAATTGCGAAACTCGGTGGTAATCTTCGAGCGCAGCTTCATGCGCTGTAGCATCTCGGGCCGGCGCAGATCGACATAGCGATAGCGCAGGCGGTGCTCCTCGGAGACATCCTCATCATCGAGCTGGAATGGCGGAGTTTCCGAGTGATTGAGAATCTCCAGCTCCAGGCCCAGCAGCTCGATCTGCCCGGTCGGCATGTTGGCGTTCTCGGTCCCCTCGGGACGGCGGCGCACCCGACCGGTAACCCGCAGCACATACTCACTGCGCACCTTCTCTGCCAGCATGAAGGAGTCGGGCTTGTCGGGATCGTAGACCACCTGCAGCAGCCCTTCGCGGTCGCGCAGATCAATAAAAATCACCCCGCCGTGATCGCGACGCCGGTGAACCCAGCCGCAGACGGTGACTTGTTGATCGATATGAGATTCGTTGATCTCGCCGCAGTAATGGCTACGCATGAGAATTCGGGGCCTTGTGCTTGGGACAAGGCGGGAATCTTACGGATTGGCGGGGGTCTGTGCAACCGGGGAATCACCCCGGTTGCACGGGTTCGGGGCACAACCGGGCGGGTTTCAGGCGGTTTTCTTGCCTTCGCTGCTGCTTTTGCCACCCTCGCCGGCCAGATTCTTGCGATTGCCCGATTTGAAATCGGTTTCATACCAGCCTTTGCCCTTGAGCCGGAAACCGGAAGCGGAGATCAGTTTTTTCAGCGCCGGCTTGCCGCAGGCGGGGCACTCACTCAGTGGGGCATCACTCATTTTCTGGATCGCTTCCAGAACGTGATCGCATTGCTCACACTGGTATTCATAAATCGGCATGGGGCAGTTCCTCGTACGCAAGCGGATTAACGGACCAAAGTCAGGTTATTATATAACCGGTTTGAGGCGGACACACCTGTTTAATTCAAAATAGGGCCGGATTTATCAAATTCAAGGCTCGACCGGGCAGTTGGGATTCGCCGCCCGGTGTGCCACAATCCCTTTATTTCAAGCGGTTATAGCATGACACAATCCCCTTCCCCGGACGACAACGACGACAAGGCCCGGCTCAAACTGCGTCGCGTGGCCATCGACACCTATCACGAAAACGTCGCCTACCTGCACCGCAATTGCGAACTCTACCGCGCCGAGGGCTTTCAGGCCCTGAGCAAGATCGTCATCCAGGCCAATGGCCGGCGCATCCACGCCGTGCTGAACGTGGTGGATGACGAGGCCATCGTCGGCACCGAGGAACTCGGCCTGGCCGAACAGGCCTTCGCCCAGCTGGACATGCAGCCGGGGGAGCCGGCCTGGGTGATCCATGCCGAGCCGGTCGAATCGATGGATGCGGTCCGTCGCAAGATTCGCGGTGAGCGGCTGTTGCGCGAGGATTACCAGGACATCGCCAGTGACATCGCCGCCAGCCGCTATTCCAAGATGGAAATGGCCGCGTTTCTGGTGGCCTGCACCCAGTCGGGGCTGGATCGCGAGGAGACGCTCTATCTGACCCGCGCCATGGCCGACACCGGCGAACATATGCACTGGGACGCTCCGCTGGTCACCGACAAACACTGCATCGGCGGCCTGCCCGGGAACCGCACCACCATGCTGATCGTCCCGATCGTCGCCGCCCACGGCCTGCTGATGCCAAAAACGTCCAGCCGCGCCATCACCTCGCCGGCCGGCACCGCCGACACCATGTCGGTGCTGGCCAGGGTCGATCTCAGTCCGCGCAGCATGCACCAGGTGGTCAACAAAACCCGCGCCTGCCTGGCCTGGGGCGGCCGCGCGCATCTGGCCCCGGCCGACGACATCCTGATCTCGGTGGAACGGCCGCTGGGCATCGACTCCGAGGCGCAGATGGTCGCCTCCATCCTGTCCAAGAAACTGGCCGCCGGCGCCACGCATTTATTGATCGATATCCCGGTGGGCCCCACCGCCAAGGTGCGTCACATGAGTCAGGCGCTGCGCCTGCGCAAACTGTTCGAATACATCGGCGATCGCATCGGTATTCATCTGGAGGTGGTGATCAGCGACGGCAGCCAGCCCATCGGCTGCGGCATCGGCCCCATGCTCGAAGCCCGCGATGTCATGCAGGTGCTCGAAGGCGATTCGGATGCCCCCAGCGACCTGCGCCAGAAATCGCTGCGCCTGGCGGGCCGGATACTGGAATTCGACCCGGACGTGCGCGGCGGCCAGGGCTACGGCATCGCCCGTGACATCCTCGAGGACGGCCGTGCCCTGCGCAAGATGCAGGAAATCATCGTCGCCCAGGGCAAGATCGACTACGCCTTTATTGCCGGCCCCCTGAATATCGAGATCAAAGCCGAGAAAGACGGTGTGGTCACCGACATCGACAATTTCCGACTGGCCAAAATCGCCAGCCTGGCCGGCGCGCCGATGGAGCGGGCCGCCGGGGTGGATCTGCTTAAAAAGCTGGGCGATCCAGTGACCCGGGGCGAGCCGCTGTATCGCATCCACGCCGCCTTCAGCGCCGACTTCAATTTCGCCCGCCATCTGGCCGAGCAGGACAGTGGCTACCGGATCGGTCACCCGGATGAGATCAGCCACACATACATGGAAATCTGACCCGATGGGGATCGACGTATGACACTCGTCCTCGGTTTTCCCGACGAAGGGGCACCGGCGCAACGGCTGGCGGCGGCGTTGCAGCTCGATTATGCCACCATCGAGCTGCACCGTTTTCCCGATGGCGAAAGCCGCCTCACCCTGCCGCCGGCCCTGCCGCCGAGCGTGCTGCTGTATCGCAGTCTGGATCATCCCGATGCCAAACTCGTCGAGCTGCTACTGACAACCCGAACCGCCCGTCAGCTGGGCGCCGAACGGATTATCCTGGTCTGCCCCTATCTGTGTTACATGCGCCAGGACATGGCCTTTCATCCCGGCGAGGCCGTCAGTCAGCAAATCATCGGTCGTTTCCTGGCCGAGCTGGTGGACGGGGTGATCACCGTTGATGCCCATTTGCATCGCATTGCTCACCTGAATGAAGCGATACCCCTGCCCCAGGCCCGGAATCTCAGTGGTGCGCCACGGCTGGGGCAGTTTTTGTTGGAACAGACCCGTGACGCCCTGCTGCTCGGTCCGGACGAAGAGTCCCGCCAGTGGGTGGAACAGGTGGCCAGCGAAGGCGATTTTGAGTATGGCGTCGCCGACAAGGTGCGCCACGGCGATCGTCAGGTGGAGATTCGCCTGCCCGATCTGGATTACCGGCAGCGGCATGTGGTGCTGGTGGATGACATGATCAGCAGCGGCCACACCCTGGCGGAAACCGCCGGCCAGCTGTACCGCGCCGGGGCCGGCAAGGTCGACGCCCTGTGCACCCATGCCCTGTATGACCTTGAGGCAGCCCGGATGTTAAAACAGGCCGGGATTGAGACCATCTGGAGCTGCGACAGCGTCCAGCATCCGAGTAATGCGGTACAACTGGCTCCGCTACTGGCCGAGAGCTTCACGGAGATACTCAACTAGGTTATGCGTTCCCCCGGCAATTATCTGCTGCTGTTTTTTGTCGCCCTGGTGGTGATCCTGTTCATCCAGATCCAGATCTTCTCGCTGGTATTGAGCAAGCTCGGGCTGTCCCCCCACTCGGCCGCGTTGTTATTGATCACCACCCTGCTGGGCAGCGCGGTCAATTTGCCACTGGCCAGGGTCAAAGCCGAGAAGCCGCCCGAACCGCCACCGCAACCGCCGGCTTACTGGCCGTTCAAACTGCCGCCGTTCACCGGTTATACCGTCATCGCCATCAACGTGGGCGGGGCCATGGTGCCGATCCTGTTCTCCCTCTATCTGTTTCTCAGCCAGCCGCTGCCGCTGCCAAGCGTCCTGCTGGCCATTGGTATCGTCAGCGCCATCAGTTACGGCTTCAGCCGGCCCGTTGCCGGGCTGGGCATCGGCATGCCGATCTTCATCGCGCCCCTGACCGCCGCCGTGGTTGCCCTGCTGCTCGCGCCGGAACACAGCCCGCCACTGGCCTATATCTGCGGCACCCTGGGCGTGCTGATCGGCGCCGATCTGTTGCGACTCAAGGACATCCCCAAACTCGGCGCGCCCCTCGCCTCCATCGGCGGCGCGGGGACCTTCGACGGAATATTTTTTACCGGCATCATCGCCGTGCTGCTGGCATAGAGAGGAAAAAATTTTGAATTTTAAATGTTGAATTTTGAATGGTATGTGATGCCGAAACTTAAAATTCAACATTCAACATTATATTTTTTTGCCTCTGCGTTAGAGTTCTTTTTCATAAAGTGATGCGGCGTTAGATTATGAATACGAACAATAAAAGCGTTCTGATTACCGGCTGTTCGTCCGGCATAGGCCTGTGCGTGGCGCGGGGATTAAAACAACGCGGTTACCGGGTGTTTGCCACGGCGCGTCGACAGGAAGACGTCGAGCGTCTCAATAACGAAGGACTGGAGTCACTGCGGCTGGATCTGGATGATTCGGATTCGATTAATGTCGCGGTAGATGAAGTCCTGGAGCGCACCGGCGGCTCGTTGTATGCCCTGTTCAATAACGGCGCTTACGGTCAGGCCGGGGCGGTGGAAGATCTGCGCCGTGATGTTCTGCGTCGACAGTTTGAGACCAATCTGTTTGGCTGGCATGAACTGACCTGCCGGATCCTGCCCATCATGCGCCAACAGGGCTACGGGCGGATTATTCAAAACAGTTCCATCCTGGGACTGATCGCCCTGCCGTTTCGCGGCGCCTATAACGCCAGCAAGTATGCCCTGGAAGGCCTGTCCGACACCCTGCGCCTGGAACTGCGTGATACCGACATTTATGTCTCACTCATCGAACCCGGCCCGATCGAAAGTCGCTTTCGCGCCAACTCCTTCGTTGCCTATCAGCAGAACATCGACCGCGACAGCAGTCCATTCCGGGATCATTACCTGGCCATGGAACAACGCCTGCAAAAAGCAGGGCCCGCGGTGCCCTTCACCCTGCCACCGGAGGCGGTCTTGAAACGCGCCATCCACGCCCTGGAAAGCCCCCGCCCCAGACCGCGCTATTACGTCACCTTCCCCACTTACCTGTTCGGCACCCTCAAGCGTTTTCTATCTACCCGACTCATGGACAAACTGCTCTCAAGAGTTTAGGAATGAATCTATAATTTCACCGCAGAGACGTTTATGCCCGTTGTTTGGGTGCAGAGGACGTAAAGATATAATTTTGAATGTTGAATTTTAAATTTTGGATTGCGACGCGGCATCTAATTCAAAATTCAACATTTAAAATTCAAAATTATTTTCCTCCGCGTCTTTGCGTCCTCTGCGCCTCTGCGGTAAAACGCTTTTGTCATTCAGGTCCGGATGCCGACGCCCTTGTTGAGCAGGTAGAGGCAGAACAGGTAGAGCGCCACGACGAAGCCGGTGATGATCAGCAGGGCCACGCTGATTTCAATATCGGAGACACCCAGCATGCCGTAGCGCATGGCGTTAATCATGTAGAGGATCGGGTTGATCAGTGACGCGTTCTGCCAGAATTGCGGCAGCATGTCGATGGAATAGAAAATCCCGCCCAGATAGGTCAGCGGCGTCAGCACGAAGGTAGGGATGATGGAGATGTCATCGAAGCTTTTGGCATAGACGGCGTTGACGAAACCGCCCAGCGCGAACAACAGTGAGGTCATCAGCACCACATACAATGTCACCAGAAGGTGATGCAGTTGCGGCTCGGCGAAGATCAGGGAGACAGCCGCGACGGCCAGCCCCACTACCAGACCGCGTGCCATGCCACCGACGGCATAGCCAAGCACGATAAGATAATTGGGCATGGGCGAGATCAGCATCTCCTCCACGTGGCGCTGGAACTTGGCACCGTAGAACGAGGAGACCACGTTGGCGTAGGAGTTGTTGATGATCGCCATCAGAATGATCCCGGGGACGATATATTCCATGTAGGTCAAACCGCCGATGTCCGACAACTGGGAACCGATCAGGTTACCGAAGATAATAAAATAGAGCCCGGTGGTAATCGCCGCCGGCAATACCGTCTGGATCCAGATGCGGATAAAGCGCAGAAACTCCTTGGTGAGAATAGTGCTGAAGGCGACATATTGCTGCGACAACTTCACGCGTTGTCCTCCTCGACCATGCGCACGAATAACTCTTCCAGGCGATTGGTCTTGTTACGCATGCTCAGCACGTGCAGCCCCTGGCGGCTCAATGCTTCGAACAGCTGATTGAGACTCTGCACCTTGCTGATATCGACACTAAGTGTGCTCTTGTCGAGCATAGACAGATTATAACCTTCCGCCTGCGGCACCGTATCGATGGTCTCGCGCAGATCCAGCACAAAAGTTTCCACTTGCAGTTTCATCAGCAGCGCTTTCATCTCGGTATGCTCGACTGCTTCACCATGATTGGTGATGGCGATATGCCGGCACAGCTGTTCGGCTTCTTCCAGGTAATGGGTGGTTAAAATAATCGTGGTGCCCTGGGCGTTGATCTTGCTGAGGAACTGCCACATGGAACGGCGGATCTCGATATCCACCCCGGCGGTCGGTTCATCGAGTATCAAAAGCTTTGGTTCATGCACCAGTGCGCGGGCGATCATCAGCCGGCGCTTCATCCCGCCCGAGAGCTCGCGCGCCATGGTATGCCGTTTGTCCCACAGCTCCAGCTGGCGCAGATAGATTTCCGCCCGCTCGTAGGCCAGCTTGCGCTCGATACCGTAATAACCCGCCTGGTTAACCACGATCTCCACCACCGGTTCAAACTGGTTGAAGTTGAATTCCTGCGGCACCAGTCCGATACAGCTTTTGGCCGCTTCCAGTTCGCGATCGATATCGTGGCCGAATACCTCCACCGTACCCGCCGTCTTGTTGATCAACGAACAGACAATTCCGATGATGGTCGACTTGCCCGCCCCGTTCGGCCCGAGCAGTGCAAAAAAATCCCCCTCGCGCACATCCAGATCGACCCCCTTGAGGGCCTGCACCCCGCCGCGATAGGTCTTGGTCAAACCTCTGATGGTCAGCGCGTTGGACATAAACTCACTAGAAAAACCGAACCGGCGGGTATTCTAGCAAAAGACATTCCATTGAATACATACAAGTACCCAATTCAGCGTAATACCCGGGATAAAAAATATTTTACCGCAGAGACGCAGAGCTTTATCTTTATAAAGTGATCTGAGTCGATACGAAACAACCAGAAATAGCCTTGTTATTAACAATCTTTTCTTCGTGTCTTGGTGTCTTCGTGGTTAATATTTTCTTTGCGTTCTCTGCGTCTCTGCGGTGAGGCTTCAGATCAGCGATTCGTCCTGGATGACGGCCGGCAGGTCGATGTCGCATTCGTCGTTGTGGAGGATTTTACGGATTTCGAGTTTCTGCTTGCCCTCGCGCCAGCGGGGATGAGCCAGGTTGATCAGCTTGGGTTTGACGTAGCGCTCGCCCTTGCTGTTAATAACCAGCAGCACAATGGGGCGCAGGCGACTTTTCTCACTGGCGGAGACCACGATACCGGTCTGGCCCATATTGAGCTGCACCATGCTGCCAATGGGATAGATGCCCAGGCATTTGATGAACTGCTCGACCAGCTCCTGCTCAAAGTCTTCGCTGATCCATTCGTACATGTTTTTCAGCGCCTCATAGGGCGGCATGCCGTCGTGGTAACAACGATCACTGGTAATAGCGTCGTACACATCGACGATAGAGACGATCTTGGTCATCTGGTTAACCTGATCCCCATTCAATCCGTGCGGATAGCCCTTGCCACTGACCCGTTCATGGTGATGCAGGACGATGTCGAGCGACTCCTGCGGAATATCCCCCTTGGGCACCAGCAGTTCGTGACCTTTTGGTGCATGAGTCTTGACGATCTCGAACTCTTCCGGCGTCAGTCGAGCAGGCTTGTTGAGTATCTCCAGTGGAATGCGCATTTTGCCGATATCGTGTAACAGCGCACCCAGCCCCATCAATTCCAGCTCTTCCTTATCCATCCCCAGATAACGGCCAAAGGTAACCGCCAGAATACAGGTGTTCATGCAATGGGTGACGGTATATTCATCACGATGTTTGAGATGCGACAGCCAGGCCATGGCATTGGGGCTGTGGGTAATGCTTTCGGTAATTTCAGTAACCAGATGACGGGCCGTGTTGGTATCCAGGCTGTTTCCCAGGCGCACATCTTCCATCAGGGTTTCGATATAGGTTTTGGTCCGACCGTGGATCGGCCGGGCTTCCTCTAACGCTTCCTGAAAATGTTTCTCCTCGCGTTCGGCTTCCTTTTCCGCCTCGAATTTCGACGGTGTGGCTACCGCCGGTGGCGGGCGGCTGGCCAGTGTTTGCAGCTCGGGGATCACCGACTCATGGGAACGTTCGGTATCGACATAAACATGGGTGCAACAACGATTGAGCTCGGCCAGCTCCTCTTCACCGGAAACCAGCACGCCCTCGAGTAAAAACGAGGTTTGTGACCAACCGCAATCCAGGTCGCTAACAAACATCCCCTCCTTGAGACTGCCGACATCGAGTTTAACCTTCATCGTTCGCCATACCCCGAAACAGTCTGCTCAGCATACAGGCATGAGTCTGTCGCAATGTATTAATCCAGCCAGCGGCGTGCGTTGCGGAACAAGCGCAGCCAGGGACCCTCTTCGCCCCACTCATCAGGATGCCATGAGTACTGAGCGCTGCGAAACACGCGCTCCGGGTGTGGCATCATGATGGTGAAGCGTCCATCCGTGGTGGTCAGGCCGGTAATCCCTTGTGGGGAACCATTGGGGTTGAAGGGATACCGTTCACTAGCCTCACCGTAATTATCAATATAGCGCAAGGCGACCAGTTGTTCAGCCTGCACACGCCCGATTTGCGCCCGCTTGTCAAAATGCGCCAGCCCCTCGCCGTGGGCCACGGCAATCGGCAGCCGCGAGCCGGCCATGCCGGCCAGCAGGATCGAGGGCGAATCGAGTACCTCGACCAGGGACAGTCGCGCCTCGAACTGTTCGGAGCGATTGCGCACAAAGCGGGGCCAGTGGCCGGCGCCGGGAATCAGATCCCGTAACTGGGAGAGCATCTGGCAACCGTTACACACCCCCAGCCCGAAACTGTCCGGACGGTTGAAAAACGCCTCGAACTCGTCGCGGGCGCGCGAATTGTACAGAATCGAACTGGCCCAGCCGCCGCCGGCCCCCAGCACATCCCCGTAAGAGAAACCACCACAGGCGGCCAGCCCGGAAAAGTCGTTGAGCGAGACCTGCCCGGCAATGATATCGCTCATGTGTACATCCACCGCCGCAAAGCCGGCCCGATCGAAGGCGGCGGCCATCTCGATCTGGCCGTTGACCCCCTGCTCGCGCAATACGGCCACCCGCGGACGGTACTCCAGGTTCAGATACGGTGCGGCAATATCCTCGCGGGGATCGAAACTCAATTGCACCGACAGCCCCGGATCGGACTCATCCAGCAGATTGTCGTACTCTTCCCGGGCACACTCGGGATTATCGCGCAGTGCCTGTAGCCGGTAGCTGGTTTCGCTCCAGACACGCCGCCAGTCGGTCTGTGTCGCCGTCAGTACCGTCTGGCCCCGGTGTTCGAAAACCAGCCGCTGATCGTCGCGCAGCGTGCCAAGCACATGGCTGTAATGGCCCAGGCCGGCTTCATGCAACGCCTCCTGCACCGCCGCCAGCTCGCTGTCGCGCACCTGGATGACCGCGCCCAGCTCCTCGCTGAACAGGCTGGCAACGGTGTCATCGCCCAGCTCGTCGAGCCGGATCTGCAGGCCGGTGCGCCCGGCAAAGGCCATCTCGCACAGGCTCGCAAACAACCCACCGTCGGCCCGGTCATGATAGGCCAGCAAGCGCCCTTGTTCGTTAAGCCGTTGAATAACATCAAAGAAGTGTTTCAATGCCAGCGGATCGTCGAGATCGGCCGGATGGTGGCCGAGCTGTTTATAGACCTGCGCGAGACAGGAGCCCCCCAGGCGGTTGGCGCCCTTGCCCAGATCGATCAGGATCAGCCGCGTTGGTCCCCGGTCGGTGCGCAACTGCGGGGTCAGGGTCTGGCGCACATCGCTGACCGGCGCGAAGGCCGAGACGATCAGCGACAGCGGCGCGGTCACCGAGCGAGTCTCGCCCTGCTCCTGCCAGACGGTGCGCATCGACATGGAGTCCTTGCCCACCGGGATAGTGATACCCAGCGCCGGGCACAGCTCCATGCCCACCGCCTGCACGGCCTCGTACAGGCCGGCATCCTCGCCCGGATGGCCGGCGGCGGCCATCCAGTTGGCCGACAGGACCACGCGCGACAATTCGGGGACCGGGGCGGCCGCCAGGTTAGTGAGTGCTTCGCCCACGGCCAGGCGCGCCGAGGCGGCGTGGTGCAGCAGCGCCACTGGCGTGCGCTCGCCCATGGCCATGGCCTCGCCGCACTCACTGTCGAAACTGGTCGCGGTCACCGCCACGTCGGCCACCGGCACCTGCCAGGGTCCCACCATCTGATCCCGCGCCACCAGCCCGGTCACACTGCGATCGCCGATGGTGATCAAAAACCCCTTGTCGGCGACCGTGGGCAGGGCCAGCACCCGTTCGGCCGCTTCCGCCAGATCCAGCCCGGCGGTGTCGAAGTCCGGTTTGGTAAACGGGGCATGATGGACGTCGCGCAACATCTTCGGCGGCTTGCCCAGCAGAACTTCCAGCGGCATGTCGATCGGCGTGTTGTCAAAATGGCCATCGCCCAGCACCAGCCGCCGCTCCCCGGTGGCCTCGCCGACCACGGCCCAGGGGCAGCGTTCCCGCTGGCAGATATCGGCAAAGTGCTCCAGATCCTCCGGGCCCACCGCCAGCACATACCGCTCCTGGGCCTCGTTGCACCAGATCGCCATGGGCGACATGCCCGGGTCGTCGTTGGGCACCGCGCGCAGTTCAAAGCGCCCGCCGCGACCGCTGTCATTGACCAGCTCCGGCAAGGCGTTGGACAGGCCGCCGGCACCGACATCGTGAATACTGATGATGGGATTGGCCTCGCCCAGCTGCCAGCAACGGTCGATCACTTCCTGGGCACGGCGCTCCATCTCCGGGTTGCCGCGTTGTACCGAGGCAAAATCGAGATCCTCCAGACTTACCCCGGTGGCCATGGACGAGGCCGCCCCGCCCCCCAGGCCGATCAGCATGGCCGGGCCGCCAAGCACCACGATCTGCGCGCCGGGGGGAATGTCGTTCTTGGCGACATGATCGTCACGGATATTCCCCAGCCCACCGGCCAGCATGATCGGCTTGTGATAACCGCGCACTTCCGCGCCCTGCGGCCCGGGCACCCGCTCCTCGTAGGTCCGAAAATAGCCACACAGGTTGGGCCGGCCGAATTCGTTATTGAAGGCGGCCGCACCGATGGGGGCTTCGAGCATGATCTCCAAAGCCGAGACAATGCGTCCCGGCTTGCCGTGATCGGTCTCCCACGGCCGGGGGCAATCGGGCAGGCGCAGGTTGGAGACCGAATAACCGCACAGGCCGGCCTTGGGCTTTGAGCCGCGGCCGGTTGCCCCCTCGTCGCGGATCTCGCCGCCGACCCCGGTGGCCGACCCCGGAAAGGGCGCGATGGCGGTGGGATGATTATGGGTCTCGACCTTCATCAGGATGTGGATGTCCTGGGCATGATAGGCGTACTCGCGGGTACCGGACTCGGGATAAAACCGTCGACCCACATGGCCTTCGATCACCGCCGAATTATCGCTGTAGGCCGAAAGAATACCGTCACTGTGCCGCTGGTAGGTGTTGCGAATCATCCCGAACAGGGACTTGTCGCGGGCCTGGCCGTCGATGACCCAATCGGCGTTGAAAATCTTGTGCCGGCAATGTTCCGAGTTGGCCTGGGCGAACATCATCAGCTCCACATCGCTGGGATTGCGTCCCAGAGCCTGGAAATTCTCCAGCAGATAATCAATTTCATCTTCGGCCAGCGCCAGTCCCAGCTCGGCATTGGCCCGCTGCAGGGCGTCGCGCCCGCCACCGAGCACATCGACCTCGGTCAGCGGCGCCGGATCCGGGTGACGGAACAGCCGTTGGGCCTCGTCGACGTCGCGGAATACCGATTCGGTCATGCGATCATGCAACGCCGCACCCAGGCGATGAACCTGTTGCGCGGTCAGTTCATTGCCGTCGGTAAGTGTCAGGGTATAGAGAATCCCGCGTTCGATCCGCAGCACATTTTGCAGACCGCAATTGTGCGCGATATCGGTGGCCTTGCTGGACCAGGGCGAGATGGTACCGGGACGGGGGATGACCAGAAATTCATGGCCTTCAAGCGGTGTGGCCGGTGCCTCGGCGTAATTGAGCAGGCTATCCAGCAGCTGTTGCTGCTCGGGATCCAGGCGCCGTTCGTGGTCAACAAAATGGAGATAGACCGCCTGCAAATCCGCCACCTCGGGCACTTCGGCCCGCAGGGCGACCAGGCATTTTTCCAGACGAAAAGAGGACAGAGCCGAGCCACCTCGGAGTTGCAACATGCGCGTGAATCCCGGAATTGATGGATGTTGACGGTGAGTGCCAATGATACACCATCTCGGGGTCAGGTATCGAGATAGCCCGAGGGAGGTGCTAAAGAAAAAATCCAACCACCAAGACACCAGGACGCCAGGTAAAGATATTGATACTGTCCCGGGCAAGCCTCATCAAATCGCGTAAAAAGACGACCCGGAACACCACAGGCGTTTGATTTCATTAGCCCTTGGTGTCTTTGTGTCCTGGTGGTGTGATTTGCTGGCGGACTTTGCGTCCCGGGAACTACCACTGCGAGGCGCTGCGCAGCTCCTGCATGACTTCATTGAGACGACCTTCAGTGCCGTCGAACAGGCAAACCACATTGCCGACACTGCAGACCGTGTAGCGTTCGCCGCGAACCACCCAACCGCCGGGTGGCGTCCAGCCGCGGATGCCGGTAAACATGGAGAGTTGATCGGCATTGCCCTGCACCAGACGTTTGTAGTCGTGGGCGAAATGGGCCAGACTCGCGAGTTGTTCCTGTCCGCCCATGCCGTAGCCTTCGACCAGCTCACCGTCGTCCCGAAAGTGTGCCACCGCCATCACCCCGTCAATGATCATGATCTGTTTAATCATGGCACCCCTCAGGCTTCCAGCGCCGCATAAGCTGCTTCGTAATCGACCTTGTCATTGGGCATGATCACCCCGGCCTCTTCGTTGGCGATGACCGTCCAGTCAAACCCGATTAATGAAAAACCCTTGACCGGATAGAACCCGCCGGAACCGGTGACATTCTCCCAGCCACGGGCCTGCATGGTGGCAATCGAGGTATTGGCAACGCAGACATGCGCGACCAGATCCAGAATCGTGTCATTCATTTCACTGTCCGCACTGAGGCGGGATTCCTGTAACTCCCCTTTGCTGCTGAAACTGAATGCGGCAACCGCACCGTCAAGGTTGATCAATTTCTCCAGATCGGCCATTGCTAACTCCTTCAAGACTGATTGGTTTATTATTTTATTGCAGCCGCTCAGACCAGCATCTCTTCCGGGCCCGCCACATGTTCACGCATATACTCCATCACTTCATTCAGTGAACTGGAAGCATTGTCGATGAAGCAGAAGATGTTGGCCATGACACAGACCGTAACCTTGTCACCGCGAACCACCCAGCCGCGCGCCGGCGCACAGCCACAATCGGATTTGAGATGTTTGAGCATGTCCGTTTCCATATGCACGGCCATGGTGGTGGCGCGGCACATGATCGACGCCATGCGTGCGGTTTCATAATCGAGTTGGCCGTCGTAGGTAAATCGATCGCCCCGGTAGGTATACTCGCCTGCTGCGATGACGCCCGGTGTCGCCACCAGATCGGATATGACGCTCATGCAGTCCCCTCTTGTGTTTTATAGTTATGTTGCCGCCTGGCAAGTTGCGGCTGATTGCCATTGCTTGATATGGATCAATGACAACCGTTTTTTAATTAATAACAGACACCGACAGAGAATGCCATATAGAGTTTTTTTATAGGTCCCTATAAAATAGGGCGGCTTTTCGGCAGGCTGTCGGACCCGCACCGTTTATTGCTGCTCAGGATTTGACCATGACCACATCAACACCCTCGCCTGCGCCGCTTTACCGGCGCCTGTTTGCCATGCTCTACGACGGTCTGCTGCTTTTGGCAGTACTGCTTATCGCCTCGGCCATTCCCCTGATTTTCACCGGTGGTGAGGCGATCGAGGGACACAATCTGCTATTGACCGGTTACTTTCTGCTCATCTGCTTCGGCTTTTTTGGCGGGTTCTGGACCCACGGCGGCCAAACGCTGGGCATGCGGGCCTGGCGTCTGCAACTGGTTCAAGACCATGCTGGCGCGCTGGACTGGCGCGCTGCCCTGTTGCGTTTTCTTAGCGGGTTGCCCGGCTGGCTGGTGTTGATTCTGGGGCTGGCGGTGTACTTCAACCCGCAATTACAACTGCCGGGACTTCTGCACTGGCTGCAAAGCCTGCCCCACGGCAGCGTGGCCCTGATCGGTCTGATCTGGCTGGGATTCGACAACTGGCCCAATGGTTGGCGGGAACGCGTGACCCACACCCGCGTCGTTCTCCTACTCAAATCCTGACCCCTTTTCGCCAAGTCTGAAAACTAACGCAGAGTTCGCGGAGACGCAGAGGCGCGGAGAAAATGATTTGTAACGCCCGGTTCACGGCTCGTTTTTCGTTCTTCCCGGTACCATTGTCGCTCAATGAAGTCATTATCAAAACTCTGCGACTCTGCGACTCTGCGCCTCTGCGTCCTCCGCGTTAATTTCCAGAGCATCTGAGAAAAGTATGCGAATGGCGGTCTAGCGTAATCGCCGGAACCAGAACAGGGTAATGCCGATCACCAGTGCAGTCGGCAGGGCCGCCGCCAGGGCCGGTGGCAGGTTATAGACCAGTCCCATTTGCCCGGCCAGACGGTTGCCGATGTAAAACACAATACCAATCAAAAAACCGATCAGAATCTGTTGCCCGATACTGGTGTGACGTTGTGCGCCGAACACGAACGGCACCGCGAGCAAGACCATGGCTGCCAGTGTAAACGGCATGACCAGTTTGCCCCACATCGCCAGCTCATACTGCCCCGAATCCAGGCCGTTCTCTTTGAGATAGTCGATATAACTTTCCAGCTTCCAGACCGCCAGGGTATCGGGGTCCACCGAGACAACATTGATCAGGGCCGGATCCAGCAGGGTCTGCCAGGGTAATTCCTTGACAGTCTCCTGGCGAACCGCCAGCCCCTCGAAATCATAACGCGTCACCTTGTTTAACAACCACTGCTCACCGTCATAACGGGCGCTTTTGGCCCGCAGCAGGGTGCGCATGCGCTGCCCTTCGAAGGTATACAGGTGGATACCCCGCAATTGCGCCTGACTGTCGACACGCCGCACATTGATATAGGTGTCCCCGTCCCGGGCCCACAAGCCATACTGGGTATTGAGGCTGATCTTCGCCCCCATCAATTGCAAACGTTTCTGCGAACCGTATTCCAGTGCCGGCGGTGCCACCACCTCACCGATCACCATGGCCAGCAGGATCAGCATCGCCGCGGTTTTCATCGTCGCCCAGACGATACGGTTCAAAGAGAGTCCGGCGGTACGCATCACCACCAGTTCCCGATTGTTGGCCAGCATCCCCAGTCCCAGCATGGTGCCCAGCAGCGTCGCCATGGGGAAGATCTCGTACATCTGTCGCGGCATGCTGAGCAGGGTATAGACCAGCGCATGCCAAAGAGAGTAGGTTCCGCGACCGACCTGATCGAGCTCATCCACAAAACCGATCAGGGCGAACAGGGCTACCAATACCACCAGCACCGACAAAACGCCGTTAGTGATCGCCTGTCCGATATAACGTTCGAGGATCTTCATCGAGATGCCGTGCTCCTGTTCAGCAGATGCCGGATACCGCTCTGGCGCAGCAGCAATGCAATCGCAATCACCAGCACCGTGCCGTGGACCCACCACAGCCCCAGGTAAGGTGAAATCTTGTCGTCAAACAGCCAGTTGCGGGAGACCGTCAACAGGTTGGTCAACAGCATGTACAAAACGATGGCGATCGCCAGCCTGCCGTAACGATTCTGTCGATGCGAGGTCACACTCAGTGGTACCGCCAGAACCGCCAGCACCAGACACATTAGCGCCGAGGAGATGCGCCATTGCAATTCGGCAGCATAGCCCCTTTTATCTTCCTTCCAGAGCTCGATTGAGGGAATCGCCTTGTGCTTGCGACTGGCCACTTCCGGTGCTTTTTCCTGAATACGAATGCCGTGCTTCTCAAATTCAATCACAGTGTAATTCTGCTGCCCCGATTTTCCGTCATAACGAAAACCCGTCTCCAGCACCATAAACCGATCCCCGGTTTTCTCATCCAGCATCTGGTGTCCGGATTCCGCACGGATAAGTGAACTGCCTTGCGCCCGTTGTTGCTGCACAAACACATTGCGCATCCGGTTCTGTTCGCGATTCAGCTCTTCGACATACAGCACGCCATCCCCTTCGCGCATTTCCTGGAAGCGGCCGGGTGCAATACCCTGGATATCCCCCCGACTTTGCGCCGCCGCGGTCAGCAACTGGACCTGATGCTCGGCCCAGGGCGCCAGTTGCAGGCTGAGCAAGCCCTGCAGGACGGCGACCACCAACGCCAATCCCGACACGGCACGCAGAATATACCCGGTGCCGATGCCGCAGGCGGCGATGGCTGTCATTTCACTGTCCCGGTACAGCCGGCTCAGGGCAAGCAGAATCGCCAGATAGAGCGCCAGCGGCAGAATAAACACCAGAATACTGAGAGTGCGCAGGGCAAAGATATACAGCACCGTGTCCACCTGCAGCATGCCGCTGGCCACGTCACTGAACAGGCCGACCAGTTGCGCACTGAGGGCAATCAGCAACAGCACCAGCACCACGGCCAGCAGCGTGATAAAAATTTCCTTGACCAGATAGCGGGCTATAATCACGTTAGAATCAGGGGTTGAAAGCCGGTTCGTTCTTTATATACACAAACAATACTGTATTATATTGCGCACCACGATGAATTAACCCTGTGTTTGGCGATTTTTTTACCGGTTGGCCAGCAAGGCAGTAACGGGGTTACGATCCGTCAAATCCGTTCAAAGCAGGCAAAAACAGGAATCCGTATGAATATCACGCTCAAATCGACACCGGTCGAACAACAAGCCGGCAGTTGCCTCATCGTCGGCGTCTTTGACAAACGCCAGCCCGATCCTCACGCCAAATCGCTGGACAAGGCCAGTGGTGGCGAGATCAACCGTATTCTGAAACAGGGGGATATGGACGGCAAGGTCGGCCAGACGCTGATGCTGCACAAACTGCCGGGCATCAAGGCCGCCCGTGTCCTGCTGGTCGGTTGCGGCAAAGCGGATGAATTCGATGCCGCTCAGTACGCCAAAACGATCACCGCCGCCATCAAGGCGGCGCACGATTCCGGCGCCCGCGACGCCGCCTGCTATCTGACCGATCTGCCGGTCAAGGATCGCTCGCGCGCCTGGAATGTGCGCCGCGCGGCGGAGCTGGTCTACCAGACACTTTATCGCTACCACCAGACATTCAGCAAACCCGAGAAGCCCGATTACCCGCTAGGCAAACTGCAGCTGTGTGTAGAGGACAAGGCGCTCAAAGCGGCCCGCACCGGGCTGCAGATTGGCGAGGCCATCGGCAAGGGCGCCAACTTCACCCGCGACCTGGGGAATCTGCCCGGCAATATCTGCACGCCCACCTATCTGGCCAGCCAGACCAGCAAGCAGCTCAAAAGCTATAACAACATGAAAGTAAAGGTACTCAATCAAAAGGCCATTGAGGAGCTGAAGATGGGTGCCTTCCTGTCGGTGGCCAAAGGCAGCCGCCAGCCCCCCAAACTGATTGTCATGGAATATAACGGGGGTAAAAAAGGCGATAACCCGTATGTGCTGGTCGGCAAGGGCATCACCTTCGATACCGGTGGCATCTCCATCAAGCCGGCCGCCACCATGGACGAGATGAAATACGACATGGGCGGGGCCGCCGGGGTCATCGGGACCATGCAGGCCATTGGCGAACTGCAACCGCCGATCAATGTGGTGGCGATCGTGCCCAGCTGTGAAAACATGCCCGATGGCAACGCCAACAAGCCGGGCGACGTGGTCACCAGCATGTCGGGCCAGACCATCGAAATCCTGAACACCGACGCCGAAGGCCGACTGATCCTGTGCGACGCCCTCACCTACAGCGAGCGCTTCAAACCCAAAACCGTCATCGACACCGCCACATTGACCGGTGCCTGCATCATTGCCCTGGGCAACCACCCCTGCGGGCTACTGAGCAATGACCAGCCGCTGGCCGACGCCCTGCTTGCCGCCGGCCAGACCAGTCAGGATCGCGCCTGGCAATTGCCGTTGTGGGAGGAATACCAGGAGCAGCTCAAGAGCAACTTTGCCGACATGGCCAACATCGGCGGCCGCGAGGCCGGCACCATTACCGCCGCCTGCTTCCTCTCCCGTTTCACCAAAAAGTTCAAGTGGGCTCATCTGGACATCGCCGGCACCGCCTGGAAAAGCGGCAATGAGAAGGGCTCCACCGGTCGTCCGGTACCGCTGCTGACCCAGTACCTGCTTGACCAGTGCGGCAAGAAATACCAGCTCTGATGACCCGGGTCGATTTCTACATCGTCGAGGATAATCACGCTCAGGCCCGCCAGCGCCTGGCCTGTCGCCTGGCTGAAAAAGCCTACGCGATGAACCATACTATATATATACACGCCGACGACCGGCGGCAGGCCGAACAGCTCGATCAACTGCTGTGGACGTTTCGTGACGGCAGTTTCATCCCGCACAGCCTGCAGAGTGATAAAGTGGCGTCCCAGGCCGCCATTGTGATCGGCTATGACAATGAGCCGCAGGAGCACAATCAGGTGTTGATCAATCTTGGCGAAACGGTCCCATCCTTTTTCAGCCGCTTCGAACGGGTGGCCGAACTCATCGCCGGGGATGAACAGGCACGGCAGGCCGGACGGAAGCGTTTTCGGTTTTATCGTGACCGTGGTTATGAACTTAACACCCATAACCTTGATGACAAGACATCATGAGCAAACAGAACGACAAAAGCGACCCGGCCACAGAAGATAACCTGCTCAATGCGCTGGAGTCGATCAAGAGTCTGCTCGAACAGAGCGAGACCAAGCTCACTGCCGCGCGCGACAGTATCACACGTGCCAATGAACCCGGCGACTTGCAAAAGTCCCGTCGGCAAACCGGTAACGAGCCGGTCGTGCCGGTGCTGGAGGATATTATTGAGCCCGGCACCTATAAAGCGCCGGCCGAGCAGATGGAAATCCCGGAAATTACCGACGAAGCCGATATTGCAAACGACGGAACTTTCTCACCCAACAGTGAAGAACCTGCGACCATGAGCAATCCGACCCAAACCGACAGCGACACCATGCTGGAGTTTCTCGATCATCTGCAGGCAAGCCTGGAAAAAGAGGTCCGCAACACGCTGATGCGCACCGTGGTCAACATTGAAAAAGAGGTCAAAAAAACCATCGCCGAACAGCTGGACACCATTCGGGAACAAATCCGCAACAAGGAATGAAAAGATAATTTTAAATGTTGAGTTTTGAATGCTGAATTAAGTACCAACCCGCAATTCAAAATTTAAAATTCAACATTCAAAATTATTTAAAGCCGTAGCGTTCGTACATATAGCAACTGCCCACCGGCAGGTAATCGGGGATGCGGTAGTAGCGCTGAACGATATCGCTCAGGACTTCCTCGCGGTATTTCTGGTAATCAAACCCCTTGCCGACAAACAGGTGATAGTGCGTTTGTTCGATATGGAGCTGCTTGATTGTCGACTCGCGAAAATAGGGTCGATACGCTTCTTTTGAATGATGACTGAACACCAGGATATTCTTGCCATCAAAGCGGCGAAAATCGGTAATCTTGTCATCTTCCCGGCCATGATAGGAGCTGATACCGAATACCGGAATGTGTCGGCCCGAGTGATAGGCCAGCAGCGCCGACTCGCTGTAACTGTCTGTCATCAATACAAAATCCTCATATTCCGCCGCCGCTTCAAGGATTTGTGAGGTGCGCATACCCAACACCACATCGCGATAGGTATTCTCGCTGTAACCTTTGAAAACCCCCGGCGCCAATATCAGCAGCGCCCCCACCAATACCAGATGCAGGATCGTAAACGGCAACATGAAATAGAAGCATTTGCGCAGCTGCTGGGTGCTCAGAATCGGTGCCAGCGCCAGAAACAGAAACGGATAGAAACTCAACAGCCAGTGAAGCCCGATGGACTTCCAGAATGACAGCAGAAAGAACAGCCCGATGGGAATAAAAAACAGCCCGCCGAAGACGCTCTGGCGGCTGGTCAGACTCTCCCTGAACTCCCGCCACTGGCGTATCAGGTAATAGAGAATCGGCGGTGTCACCAGATAAACCAGCAAGACCAGATATTTGAGCGTCAGCTCCGGTGAGACTCCTGATCCGGCGGTGCGATTGACCAGGTTGAACAGGTAGTTGTTCCAGCAGTTGTTATAGTTCCACCACAGGTTCAGTCCGATAAACGGCAAGGTGCCGAGGATAATCAGCAGCAGACCAAGATAGGGTCGCAAGCCACGACGGGTATACAGCACGATATACAGGAAATAGGCAATACCCAGCAGCCCGGCAAAGAACTTGGAGAAAAACGCCGCGCCCAGGAACAGGCCACACAGCAGATACCACCAGAAATTATCGCGGCGCCGGGCAAAATAGAAACTGACGGCCGAGAGGAAGGACCAGAAAATCAGCGGTGTATCCGTGGTGGTCAACACACCCAGCACATTGACCGGTGCCACCAGATAGAGCACCGCCACCGCCACGGCGACCGCCTCATGAGTGCGCCGCAGCAACAGATAAATCGCCAGACCGATAAAGCTGGTGAGCAATATCTGCGGCAGACGCAGCCACAGTGGTGCATCGCTGACCGCCAACATGGCGGAGAGCAACCAGCCCACCATGGGCGGATGATCGTAATAGCCGTAATCGGGATAATTACCCCAGAGAATGAAATAGGCCTCATCCCCGGTCATTGGCAGGTAATGGGCCAGCACCAGCTTCGCCACCAGGGTCAGCAGCAGATACACCCACAGTCGCGTGTGCCAGAAGTGTAAATCGGGAGCCAGCACATTCATAACGGCGCAGTTTAGCATGGCCCGCAGCCCGCGGCGGAAATTTTGGGCTTTTCGGCCACCGCAGCATATGGCCGCACGGCGTGATTCGGTATAATGCCGGTTTTCCGGCCATCAACTCGCAAGCAACCGAATCGGATCTTTCGTGGACAAGACATATAACCCGCAAGCCATCGAACAACGCTGGTACGACACCTGGGAACAGAATGACTACTTCGCCCCCTCGGGCAGGGGTGAGCCTTTCTGCATCATGATCCCGCCGCCCAATGTCACCGGCAGTCTGCACATGGGTCACGCCTTTCAGGACACCATCATGGATGCCCTGACCCGTTACCATCGCATGCGGGGTGACAACACCCTGTGGCAGCCGGGCACCGACCACGCCGGCATCGCCACCCAGATGGTGGTCGAACGCATCGTCAACGCCGAAGGCCAGACCCGCCACGACGTCGGCCGCGAGAAGTTCATCGAGAAGATCTGGGAGTGGAAGGAAGAGTCCGGCGGCACCATTACTCGCCAGTTACGGCGCATGGGCGCATCTCCCGACTGGCGGCACGAACGTTTCACCATGGATGACGGCCTTTCCGACGCGGTCAAGGAGGTCTTTGTCCGCCTGTATGAAGAGGGACTGATCTATCGCGGCAAGCGGCTGGTCAACTGGGACCCGGTGCTGCACACCGCGGTCTCCGATCTCGAAGTGCTCTCCGGGGAAGAAAACGGCCAGCTGTGGCACATGCGTTATCCATTGAGCAACGGCACCGGCCACCTGATCGTCGCCACCACCCGTCCGGAGACGATGCTCGGTGACTGTGCGGTGGCCATCCACCCCGGCGATGAGCGCTACAAGCACCTGCTCGGCGAATTCGTCGAGTTGCCGTTGACCGGCCGGCGCATTCCGATCATCGCCGACGACTATGTCGATCCCGAATTCGGGACCGGTTGTGTCAAGATCACCGCAGCCCACGATTTCAACGACTACCAGGTCTGGCAACGCCATCGCGATGAAACACCCATCGCCGACCAACCGCATGGCGGGCTGATCAATATCTTCACCGACAGCGCCGCCGTGCGCGACAACCTGCCCGAGGAAGGTCAGCTGCTGCCGGCCGCCTACATCGGCCTGGATCGGTTCGAGGCGCGCAAACGGATCGTTGCCGATCTGGAGGCGCAGGACCTGCTGGAGCAGATCGAACCGCACAAGCTGATGGTGCCGCGCGGCGATCGCTCCGGCGCGGCCATCGAACCGTTTTTGACCGACCAGTGGTACGTCAAGGTCAAACCGCTGGCCGAGCCGGCCATCCAGGTCGTGGAAAGCGGTGCAATCAAGTTCGTCCCCGACAACTGGAAGAACACCTATTTCGAGTGGATGCGCAACATCGAAGACTGGTGCATCAGCCGCCAGATCTGGTGGGGCCATCGCATTCCGGCCTGGTACGACAAGGATGGCAATATTTATGTCGGTCGCGACGAACAGGAAGTGCGCGAACAGCACAAACTGCCGGCCGAGCTGGCCCTGCAACAGGACGAGGACGTGCTCGACACCTGGTTCAGTTCAGCCCTGTGGCCCTTCTCCACCCTGGGCTGGCCGCAGCAGAGCGAGCGCCTGAAGACCTTCTATCCCACCAGCGTGCTGGTCACCGGCTTTGACATCATCTTCTTCTGGGTGGCGCGCATGATCATGATGGGGCTCAAGTTCATGGACGATGTGCCGTTCCGTGAAATCTACATCCACGGTCTGGTGCGCGACGCCCACGGCCAGAAGATGTCCAAGTCCAAGGGCAACGTGCTCGATCCGATCGATCTCATCGACGGCATCGAACTGGAAACCCTGGTGGAAAAGCGCACCAAAGGCATGATGCAGCCACATCTGGCCGAGAAGATCGCCAAACAGACCCGCAAGGATTTCCCCGACGGCATTCCCGCCTTCGGCACCGACGCCCTGCGCTTCACCTTCGCCGCGCTCGCCTCCACCGGGCGGGACATCAACTTCGACATGGGGCGCATCGAAGGCTACCGCAACTTCTGCAACAAACTCTGGAACGCGGCCCGTTATGTGCTGATGAACACCGAGGATCAGGATTGCGGGCAGGACGGTGGCGAGATAGAGCTGTCCATCGCCGATAAGTGGATCATCAGTCGCCTGCAGGAGATCGAGCAGCAGATCAACAAGGCGATCGGCGAGTACCGTTTCGATCGTGCCGCCAACGCCCTGTACGAATTCACCTGGAATGAATACTGCGACTGGTATCTGGAGCTGTCCAAACCGGTACTGATGAGCGACGCCGCCAGTGAGGCGGCCAAACGCGGGACACGCCGCACCCTGGTGCGCGTGCTGGAAGCCGTGCTGCGCCTGGCTCACCCGATCATGCCCTACATCACCGAGGAAATCTGGCAACGCATCGCGCCGCTGGCCGCCAGCGAAGGCGAGACCATCATGATCCGGCCCTATCCCGAGGCGGACGACAGCAAGATCGATCATCCCGCGGTCGAGGAAATGGAGTGGGTCAAGCAATTCATCGTCGGCATTCGCCAGATCCGCAGCGGCATGGACATCAAGCCGGGCAAACCGCTGCCGGTGATCCTGCAGCACTACACTGACCAGGACAAAGCCCGCGTCGAACGCAATCATCATTACCTGCAAAACCTGGCCCGGATCGAATCCATCGACTGGCTGCCCGATGAGAAAGAGGCGCCGGAGTCGGCCACCACCCTGGTCGGTGAGATGCAGATCCTCATCCCCATGGCCGGATTGATCGACAAGGATGCCGAACTGGCACGCCTGAACAAGGAGATCGACAAGCTGGAAAGTGACGCCAAACGCGTCGAAGGCAAACTCGGCAACGCGAGTTTTGTCGACAAGGCGCCGGAGGTGGTGGTGCAAAAAGAGCGCGACAAGCTCCAGGATATCCAGAGCTCTTTGCAACAGCTCAAATCCCAGAAAGAGAAAATCGCCAAACTTTGATTAGCAGCCCTGTTTTCCACAGTCAAAAAAAAATGCCCCGCGATTTCTCGCGGGGCATTTTTAAGACAGCAGATGTTTAAGGCTTAGGCCTGGACATCTGTCGCTTGCGGGCCCTTCTGGCCGTTCTCGACGTTGAAAGTCACTGATTGACCTTCAGTCAGAGTACGGAAGCCTGATCCGGTGATAGCCGAAAAGTGAACAAATACGTCATTGCTTCCATCAGAAGGAGCGATAAAGCCGAAGCCCTTGGATTCGTTAAACCATTTAACGGTTCCTGTTGCCATGATAATTTACCTATTCAAAAGTTATTAATAAAAGTCCGATACACGTCTTGCGAGGTTTTCAACAGGTATTATCTTGGAAAGAAATACTGACAAGAACCAGAGAGATGTAGCGTGAGTGTATTATACACCGAAATTTAACCGGATATACTACACATTTTTACTATATTGAGCCAAAAATCAGCATTACAAGCCTCCAGACCACAAAATAGCAAAAAACACCGGTTTAATCCCTGCTCGAAAGCCTGCCCCGGACTTCAACGCCGGCACACCCTGCGCAGCCCGTCCTGATCCCTCAATACGGCTAATGGCTGGTCCGGTGTATCACAAACTCGCAACGTGTCGCGGATTTGTCACAAAGCGTATAGACGAGCCCGGTGTGACATCCCGAAAAGGCATGCTAGGCTAATAGGACTTCATACAATGAAGATAAGGAGTCTCCCCTTGGTCACACTTTTCGCTAATGGCGACACCCACTCTCTCAATGTCGATGCCGACATGCCGTTGCTCTGGGCACTGCACGATGCACCGGGTCTGATCGGCACCCAATACGGTTGCGCCATCGCGGTCTGTGGCCCCTCCTCCGTGCTGGACAAGTCGATCACCCCCATCGAAAAAGTCAGCTCACCGGTCGCCGAGGCGGTGCAGAGTGTCAGGGAGAAACACGACGTGGTGCCGGGTAGCGATGGCCAGTCCAACCCGGCGCGTCAACGGCGGCCATGGACACTGTCCGCCTGAGGAAGAAACAGCCATGGAAACCTGGGGAACCGACCGTGAAGTCATCCAGACCGCCCACCAGTGGCTGCAAGAAGGCCATGCGCTGGTACTGGTGACCGTATTGAAAACCTGGGGCTCCTCGCCCCGCCCGCCCGGCTCGCTGCTGGTGATGCGCCCGGACGGCGTGCATGCCGGCTCGGTCTCCGGCGGTTGCGTGGAAGAGGACCTGCTGGCCCGCTATCGGCAGAATGAGTTGAGCGAGCTGCCCGTTCGACTCGATTACGGGGTCGATCGCCAGGAGGCGACCCGCTTCGGCCTGCCCTGCGGCGGGCGGCTGGAGCTGTTGCTGGAACCGTTAAACGATCCGGATCAGCTGCAGCCGTTGCTGAGTGCCATGGAACAGGCCGAGCTGATGGCGCGTCGGGTGGATCTGGCCAGCGGCGAAGTCACCCTGGCGCCGGCCAGCGCCGATCAGGAATTCAGTTACACCGAGGACGCGGTGAGCAAGGTCTTTGGACCGCAATGGCAGATGCTGCTGATCGGCGCCGGCCATTTGTCACACTATGTCTCGCAACTGGCCCTGATGCTCGACTACCGGGTGATCGTCTGCGATCCGCGCGAGGAGTATGCCGCCGGCTGGCAGGTTCCCGGCACCCGGCTGATCGGCATGATGCCCGACGAGGCGGTCGACGAATACGCCGAGCATGAGCGCAGCATCGTGCTGGCCCTCACCCACGATCCCAGGCTGGACGACATGGCCCTGCTCGATGCACTCAGCTCCAACGCCTTTTATATCGGCGCCATCGGCTCGCAGCGCAACTGCGACGCCCGCCGCCGGCGCCTGCGGGAACTGGGGCTGAGCAAGACGCAGATCCGCCGCCTGCACGCCCCGGTCGGACTGGACATCGGCAGTCACACCCCGCCGGAGATCGCCGTGGCCATCCTCGCCGAGATCACCGCCTTGCGTAATGCCGCCACCGCGGTCGTGCGCAACCCGGATGCGGTCAGCGTGGCATGAGCCCCGTGACCGGGATCCTGCTGGCCGCCGGCCTCAGCCGGCGCTTTGGCAGCAACAAACTGCTGCAGCCCCTCCCCGATCAGATCCCCATGGTGGTGCAGGCCGCGCGCAAACTCAAAGCCGTGTTACCCGAAAGCGTGGCCGTGATCGGCCCCGATGATCCGCGCACCGCGGAATTATTAAGCAAAGAAGGCCTGCAGATTGTGATCAACCCGCAGCCCGAAGCCGGCATGGGCCGCAGCCTGGCCTGCGCCATCCGCGCCAGCCATGACGCCCCGGGCTGGTTGATCACCCTCGCCGACATGCCCTGGATCGACAAACAAACGATCCGCACGGTCGCCACGGCCGTGCAACAACCCCGGGATATCGTTGCCCCCCTCTACGGCGATCGCCGCGGCCATCCGGTCGGCTTCGGCAGCGCCTATGTCCGGGATCTGTTGGCCCTGGACGGGGACAACGGCGCCCGTTCCATTCTCAACGCCAACCGGCAACATCTGACGCTGATTCCGGTCAACGATCCGGGTGTATTGCGGGATGTGGATTACCCGGAGGACATATCGAGTGCTGAGTGCTGAGTGCTGAGTGCTGAGTGCTGAGTGCTGAGTGCTGAGTACTAAGTACTAAGAGCCGGGCACAAAATTAATTTTTAATTGACCACAAGCTATCATTTAGCCAGTTTGTCAGGGAGCGCTATGCGCACCCTGACCTACCCGACTTGGTAATAAGTACTCAGAACTCGGCACTGATTTACACTCCGGCCATCGACAGCACCAGATTGACAATGCCGATGATTATGGCGATAAAGATCACTACCCCGACAATACCCAGGGTGATGTACTGCCAGGGTTTGCCATGGGTAAAGTCCCGCTCATAATGACTGCTTTTCTGTACGCCGAGAAACCCCGCCATGACGCTCTTGGCAACATCCCATAAACTCGGGGCCTGGTTATTATCCTTATCCACTACAACACCTGCCTTCTTTGACTATTCTGGATTCGAAGTCTGATTATATCATCCATTTCATAACTGCCGCGCCATGCGCTCGCCTTCCTTGACGTTGACCAGTAGTAACAGTCCGCCGCCAATCATGAATAACACCGTGATCGAAAGAATCGCCAGACGCGAGCTGTCGGTCAATACGGCGACCGACCCCATCATCACCGGGCCGATCACGGCGGCGAACTTGCCCATCATGTTGTAAAAGCCGAAAAACTCGCCGGATTTCTCTGGCGGGATGATACGCGCGTACAATGATCGGCTCAGTGACTGCACGCCCCCCTGCACCAGACCGATCACCACGGCCAGCAGATAGAACTCATACACCTCTTGCATGAAATAGGCCCAGGTGGTCACGAGAAAATAGACACACAAAGCAATCAGAATCCCTGCCTTGGCGCCGATCTTCTGTCCCAGTATGCCAAACAACAAGGCGGCGGGGAAACCGACGAACTGGGTGATCAGCAGTGCGACGATCAGATCGTTACTGTCAAAGCCGATCGACATGCCGTAATCGACCGCCATGCGCACCACGGTATCGACCCCGTCGATATAGAGCCAGTAGGCTACCAGGAACAGGGACACCACTTTCAGTCGGCGAATTTCGGCAAAGGTATTGCGCAATTGCCGAAAGCCGCCGCGCACCGCCTTAAACACCGGCAACCGCAACCCTTCATCGGCCGGCACGTTGAATGCCAGCGGCAGGGTAAAGAGTGCCCACCAGATGGCCACGGTAATAAAGGCAAAGCGCACCGCCTCGCTGGTATCGGCAAAACCGAACCAGGCCGGATAGAGTGTCATCAGCACATCCAGGCTAAACAACAATCCGCCGCCGAGATACCCCAGGGAAAAACCGTAACCGGAGACCAGGTCATAATGCTCCGGGCGGGTGACCTTGACGATCAGTGCATCGTAGAAGATCACGCTGCCCATAAAGCCGATCACACCCAGCGCATACAGGACGGCCGCCGCCAGCCAGGCGCCTTTTTCCACGCCGTACAGTGCCGCGGTCATGATCATGCCAAGCGCGGCAAACGACAATAACAGCCGCTTGCGGGCCTGACCGGCATCGGCGATGGCGCCGAGAATCGGTGCCAGCAGGACAATCACGATACCGGCGGCGGAGTTGGCCACTCCCAGGTGAAAAGTACTGGTGGTCGCCGCCTGTCCGGCACTCCAGTACTGTTTGAAAAAGACCGGAAACAGTCCCGCCAGCATGACCGTGGCAAAGGCCGAATTGGCCCAGTCATACAATGCCCAGGAAAGAACCTTTTTCTCGGTAAGCAGCTTCCACATGCCGGTCTCGTTGTGCGTTTGTTGTTATTCCCGCAGGGCTCATACCCTGCGGGTATCGATCAGGCCGCTGGCGATTGACCGTATTGCTGTTGCAATTGCCGATAATCGATCTTGCCGCTGCCCAGTTGCGGCAGCTTCGTCACAGAGACCAGCCTCTGCGGCACACCGGCCTCGGGGATACCCTGCTCGCGCGCGGTATCCAGCAGCTCATCGCGTTGCGGCCGTGACTGTGTGGTAACCAGTACCAGTTGTTCGCCGCCACGGTCATCGCTCACGCTGATGATGGCATGAGTCGCCCGCGGCCAGACACGGCTGACAAACTCTTCCATCTGCGCCAGTGACACCGTCCCGCCGTCGATCCGGGCAAAACGCCGGGCCCGGCCAATGATGGTCAAAAACCCGCGCTCATTCATAGTTACGATATCGCCGGTATCATACCAGCCCGGTCCGGCGGCGGTGGCTGGCGGCTGAACCGTTGTGGGCTGGTCGGGTTGCAGATAGCCGCGCATCACGTTGGGCCCTTTCACCCACAGGCGTTCGCCGACTTCCACTCCCGGTTCGGCCACCAGCCGGTATTCCATGCCCGGGAGCAGTCGACCGACCGTGCCGGGGCGATTTTCCATTGCGGTATTGATGGCAATCATTGAGCTGGTCTCTGTCGTACCGTAACCTTCGAAAATGCGCACCCCGAACCGTTCGCTCCAGATCCGGCGGGTTGTCGCCTGCAGTTTTTCCGCGCCGGCAAACACATACCGAACACTGTAAAAATCATAGGGATGGGCGAAACGGGCATAGCCGGCCAGAAACGTGTCGGTACCGAACAGGATGGTGGCATTGATGTCGTAGGCGATCTCCGGAACGATGCGATAGTGCAACGGGTTGGGATAGAAAAAGACCCGCACTCCGGATATCACCGGCAATATTGTGCCACAAGTCAGGCCGAAAGCATGGAACATGGGCATGGTATTGAGTACCACATCCCGCGAGCTGAAATCGGTGCGGCTGACCAGCTGCGAACAGTTGGCCAGCAGATTGGCGTGCGACAGCACCACGCCTTTGGACTCGGCTTCGGAGCCGGGGGTAAACAGCAGCACCGCCGGATCGTCCGGCCCGGCCTCGCCGGCACGACCGCGATACCCCAGCCGCGGAAACCAGGCCGCGAACATGCCGCGCAGTTTATGGTGCCAGCGAAGCGCACTGACGACCTCTTCGAGGTAAATCACCTTCACTTCCCGACCCAGTTCAGTGAGCAGCTCATGCAGACGGACATAATCGGCAAACTGGCGCGAGGTATAGATCGTGTTGATGCGCCCGATGCGACAGGCCTCGAGCAGGTTTTTCACCCCGTCGGAATAATTGAGCAGCGCCGGCACCCGGTGATAGATCTGCAGTGCAAACAGGGTGATCAGCGTCGCGGTGGTGTTGGGTAACAAAATACCGACGTTCTCGCCTCGCCGGGTACGGGCAGCAAGGGCGTCTGCCAGGATAAAACTGCGCCGGATCAGCTGACGATAGTTAATCGGCACCCGCTCGAAGTCCTCGGCGATCTTGTGCCGGCCGCCGTGAATGCGCTGCGCATCCAGTAATGCCTCGAAAATCGTGCAACGATAATGGCTGGTGGCGAACATCATCTCGGTCATAATGTCGGTCAGCTGCTCGCCGGCGTAGATCCGTCGCGCGCGCCCACGCACCTCGGCCGGCGCCCTGATCTTGCGCGGTGGCAAAACGGTCAGGGTAATGCGCGGGAACCAGCGCACCCGGATCCGCTTGCGCAGGCGGGAGAACGGCGAATACTGGGCACCATCGATGCGTACCGGCAATACATCGGCATCGACCTTGTCCGCCACCAGCCCCGGGCCGTGATAGATCTTCATCAACGCCCCGGTCACGGTGATCCGTCCTTCGGGAAACAGCACCACGCTGTGGTCGTCCTGCATATAGCGAATCAGCGATTTGAGGGAAAACGGACTGGTCGGGTCCATCACAAACAGCGTCACCAGCGGCTTGAACGGACGTATGAACCATTGATTGACCATGCGGGTATGGATGGCAAAACTCAACTCCCGCGGCAGAAACACCGTCAGCAAAAGACCGTCGAGAAAGGAGGTATGGTTGGCTATCAGCAGGGTGCGCGGACCGGCCTGCTGCAGGTTTTCCAGTCCCTGCACCTCGACCCGATAGAGCAATCTGAGTAAGGTGCGGAAAACGATCTTGAGTAGCGTTAACATTCGCTATTGATACCGGGTCACTGCCCGGTTTGTAAAGGGCTTTACGTACTGTCTTTTAACCGGCAGTTGAAAAACGTTAGCGAGGCCGCCGATGCAAGACAAAAATGGCCGAAAAAGCGGCGTTTATAGACAATAAATGAGCATTTTGAGGGCATTGTTGACGCCGCAGCAGCAACGCAAGCAGTTTTTCAACGGCCTGTTAATGTTCGCGGGTGGCGTGGAACTCGATATCCGGCCAGCGCTCGATGGTCAGATCCAGATTGACCCGTGTCGGCGCCAGGTAAGTCAGACTGCCCGAGGCATCCAGTGCCAGGTTATCCGCGGCTTTTTTGCGAAACTCGTTGAGCATCTTCTCATCGGTGCAGGTGACCCAGCGGGCGGTGTTCACATTCACCGCCTCGAAACTGCATTCCACGTTATATTCTTCTTTGAGGCGAAAGGCGACCACGTCAAACTGCAGCACGCCCACCGCGCCGACAATAATGTCGTTGTTATTGAGCGGGCGAAAGACCTGCGAGGCGCCCTCCTCGCTTAGCTGATCCAGGCCTTTTTGCAGGGCCTTGTTCTTCATGGGATCGCGCAAACGTACCCGGCGGAACAGTTCCGGGGCGAAGTTGGGGATACCGGTAAACTTGAGATCCTCGCCCTGCGAGAAAGTGTCACCGATCTGAATCGTGCCATGATTGTGCAGTCCGATAATGTCACCGGGATAGGCGGTTTCCACATGCTCGCGTTCGCTGGCCATGAAGGTAATGGCATTGGCCAGTTTCACATCCTTGCCGAGGCGCACCTGACGGGCTTTCATGCCCTTTTCGTAGGTGCCGGAACAGACGCGCAGGAAGGCCACCCGATCGCGATGCTGGGGATCCATATTCGCCTGGATCTTGAACACGAAGCCGGTGAATTTTTCCTCTTCGGGTTCGACAATCCGTTGCCGGGTTTCGTGCGCCTGGGGCCGTGGCGCAATCTCGACGAAATAATCCAGCAGTTCCTGGATACCGAAGTTGTTGATCGCCGAGCCGAAGAACACCGGGCTTTGCTTGCCGGCCAGAAAGGTGTCGAGATCAAATTCATGGCTGGCACCGCGCACCAGTTCGATCTCCTCGCGCAGCTCATCGGCCGCGCTGCCGAGCAGGTCATCGAGCCGGTGGTTATCCAGCCCCTGAATAACTTCCCCGGTCTGGATTTTGCCGCCATGGGTGGCACTGAAAAGATGAATGCTCTCGTTATAGAGGTGATAGACCCCCTTGAATCCCTTGCCCATGCCGATCGGCCAGGTGATCGGCGCGCACTGGATTTTCAGCACCTCCTCCACCTCGTCCATCAGCTCGATGGGCTCGCGGCCTTCCCGGTCCAGTTTGTTGATGAAAGTCAGAATCGGCGTATCGCGCAGCCGGCACACTTCCATCAGCTTGATGGTCCGCTCCTCGACACCCTTGGCGCTGTCGATCACCATCAGCGCCGAATCCACCGCGGTCAGTACCCGGTAGGTATCTTCGGAGAAATCCTCATGGCCCGGGGTATCCAGCAGGTTGATAATGCGTTCCTTGTAGGGAAACTGCATCACCGCCGAGGTCACCGAGATGCCGCGCTGCTTCTCCAGCGCCATCCAGTCGGAGGTCGCGTGGCGATCCGACTTGCGCCCCTTGACCGTCCCCGCCTGCTGGATGGCGCGGCCGAACAGCAGCAGTTTTTCGGTCACGGTGGTTTTCCCGGCGTCGGGATGGGAGATGATCGCAAAGGTGCGCCGGCGGTGGGTTTCGTCGAGATAACGGCTCATGAAGGGTCCAGCTATTAAAAGAGCGCTATTGTACAAAAAAGCGGTCGGGTTGGGCAGAGGCCTCTGCCCGGAAGTGGCATCAACCGGATCTGCCGTGCCTGCAAACGGCCTGATTGTCAAACGCCTGTCAGCTCACGGTTTGGCCGTGGCACCGGACTTGGACAACTCGGCAGTGAGCACCCGGCGCATGGCATCTTCCATCGACATGGGTACCGGCTCCACTTTGGAGCGGGGCAGATAGAGGGTGTAACCGCCAATCTGGTAACTAAGCGGCAGATAGATGGCCACAATATCATCCCCCTCTTCGGCGCTCAGGCCGAGGATATCCTCGATCCGCTCCCGGGTCAAAAAACCCAGTAACTTTGCCTCGCCGATCGATACCAGCACCACCTGCTTGAGCCCGCCCCGGCTCTTGCCCGCGGCGAAATAGTCCATGAAATCATGCAGCGAACCGTAAATCGATTTGACCAGCGGAATCCGCTCCAGCAGCTTCTCCACCAGCCAGATCAAGCGCTGGATCACCCAGGCATTGACCGCCAGTCCCAGGAAAAACAGCACCACCCCGCCGGCCACCAGCGCCATCCCCGGAATATAGTACGCCTCCGGCACAACCGAGGTGATCACCGGATGCAGCCCGTTTTCGATAGTCAGTCCCAGCCAGTAAATCAGATACAGGGTCAATGCCACCGGCAGTACCGTGGCCAGCCCTTTTAAAACGTTCTTCCATAGATAAGACATAGTGCTCTCCTGCTGGCCAAACGGCGAAACCGGCAAGGGTAATGATTCGTCCTGGCGACTATAACAGCCAAGGTAGACCCACAACACGATCCGTTACCCGCTTTTGCGCAAAACAGCGTTCCGAACAGTCGATCAGCTAGCGTTTGCAAGGGGACTCGGAATGCGTGTCCGAAGCCCTTGTCTCAGCAGTGGATTCCCAGCCAGTCGGTCCAGGCGGCAAACAACGCGGGATCCAGTGCCGCCACCGCCGAGCGCGGTTGCAAACTGTTGTTAAACACGGCCTCCCCCTCCAGGGTGCACGACCGTCCCCCCACTTCGGCCAGAATCAGGTGGCCAGCGGCGTAATCCCACAGATTTTGCTTGCCGTGCAGATAGACATGACTGCGGCCGATGGCAATCCAGCACCAGTCCAGCGCCACCGAACCGAAACTGCGTTGCGATGAATAGGGGATCTCGCTAACCAGCCGGGTTGCCAGCTCTGGTGCCAGCCGTTTGAAGTCGATGAGGCCGGTACTTTGTTTCAGACTCAGACCGGTGTCGAAGGGAACAAGCCGCTCGCCATTGAGCCAGGCGCCCTGGCCCTGTTGCGCGAAGAAGCATTCGTCACGCACCGGATCGTAAACCAGGCCGAGTTTCAACACGCCCGCCTCGATCAGCGCCAACGATACCGAGAAACAGGGAATGCCCGAAGCATAGTTACTGGTGCCATCGAGCGGATCCAGCACCCATAGCGGCTTGCCACCTTGCAACAATCCCTGCTGTTCTTCGGCGGGCATCTCCTCACCCAGGAATAATATATCCGGCTCGTGACTGCTTAATTCACTGGCGAGCCGTTCCTGCATGGCGAGATCGGCCTCGGTCAGAAAACTACCGTCGGCCTTGATGCCGCGTTTGACGTGGGTAAAGCGGGTCATCAGTTCCTCGCGCGCGGCAATGCGCACAAGCGATGTCATCGTGTCTGAATTCATAAAAACCAATCCGTTAAAAAGAAGGAATCAGTTGCCGAACGTCAACGCCATCACCATCGCATCCTCGCGGCCGAACGCATCGGGATAGTAATCGGGGCGGATGCCGATCTCCTGAAAACCGGTTTTCTCATACAGACGAATGGCCCCCTGGTTGGAGGGACGCACTTCAAGATAGATGGATCCGGCGTGGCGTTCACGGGCCAGTTGCAGCAGATCATCGAGCATCAGCTGGCCGTAACCGCGACGGTGCGCATCCGGATTGACGCAGAGAGTTAGAATATGCGCCTCGCCGGCGGCCACCGAGAGAATGGCATAGGCCTGTACTTCCCCCTCGACTTGCAACACCCGGCAGCTGTAGCCTACGTTCAGGCAATCGCGGAATATCCCCCGGGTCCAGGGAAAGTTATAGATCGTCTTTTCGATCGCCATGATCGCGTCCAGATCGGCGATCCCCATGGAGCGTATTCCGTCATCAGCCTGTTTGAATACCGCGCTCATGCTCGTCTCCGTTTCGACCTAGTGGTCGCGGGTCAGTGACTGGGCAAACAACAGATCCTCCCACGCCTTGCGTTTGTCCGCCGGGGTCCGCAACAGATAGGCCGGGTGATAGGTCACCACCACCGGGGTGCCGGTGGCTTCGAGCCGGTGTACCGTGCCGCGCAGCCGGGCCAGGCTGGTCGTGCAATCCAGCAGCCGCTGTGCGGCGACACGGCCCAGGGCGATAATGAGATCGGGCTGGATCAGCTCAATCTGCCGCCGCAGATAGGGAAAACAGGCCGCCGCCTCTTCCGGGCGGGGATCCCGGTTGTTGGGCGGACGGCATTTGAGAATGTTGGCGATATAGACCTGCTCGCGGGAGAGCCCCACCGCCTGCAGCATGGCATTGAGCAGCTTGCCGGCCCGGCCGACGAACGGCTCGCCCTGGCGATCCTCATCAACTCCGGGCGCCTCGCCGATGATCAGCCAGCGGGCCTGCTCATTGCCCACCCCGAATACCGTCTGGGTCCGGCTCTGGTGCAACTCGCACAACTGACAGACCGCCACCTGCTGGCGCAGCGCCGACCAGTCCAGTTCACTGACATCGGGCCGCCCCTCGCCCGCGGGCACCGCCGGTTCCGTGGCCGGTTGTGACAGCGGCGCCATCTCCTCGGCCGGCATCACCCGATCCCGCCGCACCCAGACATCGATCCCCATCGCGTCCAGGTAGCGGCGTTGTTGTGGCGTGACAGGAGACATGGGATGAGTTTACCACCTCCGACAGAAAAGGGACGAGGTACGAGTGACGAGTAACGAGGCAAAGAGCACAAAAATTCACCACGAAGACCCGAAGTCACGAAGCAATCAATTCGTTTTCTTCGTGTCTTCGGGTCTTCGGGTCTTCGTGGTTAACGCTTTTCCTCGTCCCTCGTCACTCGTACCTCGTCCCTGGCCGCGGATGTGTTACACATCCGCGGCCTGCGGATGTTCCCGCTCGACCGGCGAGACGATCTTGTTCAGCGCGTTGATGTAGGCCTTGGCGGAGGCGATGACGATATCGGTATCGGCGCCCTGGCCGTTGACGATACGCCCGTCTTTTTCCATGCGCACGGTGACCTCGCCCTGGGCGTCGGTACCGCTGGTGATGTTGTTCACCGAGTAGAGCAGTAGCTCGGCACCGCTGTTGATCACCTGCTCAATCGCCCGAAAGGCCGCGTCCACCGGCCCGCCGCCGTCAGCCTCGGCCTGCTGTTCCTGACCATCCACATTGAGGGTGACGTTGGCGTGCGGGGTCTCGCCGGTTTCGGAACAAACCCGCATGGCGACCAGATGGATATGCTCGTTCTCGGCGGAAATGCCGGTTTCGGTCACCAGCGCCTGCAGATCCTCGTCGAAGATCTCGTGTTTCTTGTCGGCCAGATTCTTGAAGCGGGCGAAGGCGTCGTTCAACTCGTCCTCGGAATCGAATTCCACGCCCAGCTCCTTGAGCCGCGAACGGAAGGCGTTACGCCCCGAATGCTTGCCCAGCACCATGCGGTTGGCCGACCAGCCGACATCCTCGGCGCTCATGATCTCGTAGGTCTCGCGGCTTTTGAGCACACCGTCCTGATGAATACCCGACTCATGGGCAAAGGCGTTGGCACCAACGATCGCCTTGTTGGGCTGCACCGCAAAGCCGGTGATGCCGGCGACCAGCTTGGAGGTCGGGACGATCTCGCGAGTATCGAGATGATCGACACTGCAGGGGAAGATGTCCTTGCGGGTCTTGACCGTCATGACGATCTCTTCCAGCGAGGCGTTGCCGGCCCGCTCGCCCAGGCCGTTGATGGTGCACTCGACCTGGCGTGCGCCGTTCAACACCGCGGAGAGGGAGTTGGCCACGGCCAGACCCAGATCGTTATGACAATGCACGGAGAAGACCGCCTTGTCCGAGTTGGGCACCCGTTCGATCAGGCTGCGAATCGTCTCGCCGAACTGCTGCGGCACATTATAGCCGACGGTGTCGGGAATATTGATGGTGGTGGCGCCGGCGTCGATTACCTGCTCGACAATGCGGCACAGAAAATCCAGCTCGGAACGTCCGGCGTCCTCGGCGGAGAACTCGACGTTGTCGGTGTACTGGCGCGCGCGCTTGACCGCGCGTACCGCCTGCTCGACCACCTGGTCCGGCTCCATGCGCAGCTTCATCTTCATGTGGATGGGCGAGGTGGCGATGAAGGTGTGGATGCGCGCGCTGTTAGCCTCCTTCAATGCCTCACCGGCACGATCGATGTCCGTGTCCAGCGCCCGCGACAGACCGCAGACGGTGCTGTCCTTGATGCTGCGGGCCACCGCACGTACGGCATCGAAGTCGCCGGTACTGGCGATGGGGAAACCGGCCTCGATCACATCCACATGCATGCGCTCCAGGGCGCGGGCGATTCGGATCTTCTCCTCCTTGGTCATGGAGGCGCCGGGGCTCTGTTCGCCATCGCGCAAGGTGGTATCGAATATGATTAATCTGTCGTCACTCATTGTCTCTCTCCTGATTACCCATTATGGCATGGGTTGGCAGTTAACCTGAAAATTCTGTGCTTGTTGGGCTGTGAGGTTGTGGCGCCCAGCCCGGCGCGTCGTCTGCTGTTATTTGCCCCTCAGGGCAGCAGTCGTAGATTCAGGAGAGAATCGAGGGAGGTGAACCGGGCGAACAGGGGCATACCCTGCACCGCCGGTGCAGTGACAGAGATGTCGCGAGAAGTCGGGTCCGTCAATGTCATGGTATTTCGCTCAGTCATTACAAATTACTATAACGCCTGATCAGGGATTTTCCAAGTCCTGCTCATCTTTTTCATCAGGGTGCCGATGGGCCTGATCCCGTTCGGCGCGCCGCTGGCGCAGTTGCACCAGGGTCAGTACCGGCCCGGACAGGGCGTAGGCGAAGAAGACACTGAACAGCACCACCGGCGGGTTGGAGGAAACCAGCACCAGAATCAGGACAATCACCAGAATGGCCACAAACGGGACCTTGTCGCGCAGGTTGAAGGTCTTGAAGCTGTAATAGCGCACATTGCTGACCATCAGCAGGCCGATTACCACCGTCAGCCCCCAGGCCAGATAACTGAGCTGGCCCGGCACCATCTCGTAGGTCTCGCCGACCCAGACACTGCCGGCGATGATCGCCGCCGCCGAAGGACTGGCCAGCCCCTGAAAGTAACGCTTGTCGGCATGCTCCACCTGGGTGTTGAAACGGGCCAGACGCAACGCGGCGGTGGCCGTGTAGATGAAGGCGGCCAGCCAGCCAAGCTTGCCCAGATCCGACAGGGCCCACTCGTAGATCACCAGTGACGGGGCCAGACCAAAAGAGACCATGTCCGACAGGCTGTCATACTCGGCGCCGAAGTCGCTCTGGGTGTTGGTCATGCGCGCCACCCGCCCGTCGACGCCATCCAGCAACATGGCCACGAAAATGGCAATCGCCGCCGGCTCAAAGCGGCCGTGCATGGCGGCCACGATCGCATAAAACCCGGAGAACAGCGCCGCCGTGGTAAACAGGTTGGGCAGCAGGTAGATACCGCGTCGACGTGAGTCTGTAGTGGTTTTTCGGGTCATGCTTACGTGTATACAAATAAAAGTGAGATTGCCATCATAACGTAATCCGCGATGCTGTGAAGCGGGCTTTGCCCGGATCCGTTGTCGCGTTTTTCCCGGTGCCAGACATGACAAGACCGGTTACCCGAACCGGCCTTGCAGAATCGCCCTGGCATTCAATCCTGTCTGTCAGGGCCCGGTGGCGTGACCGCCTCAGTTCTTGCTCTTGTCTACCAGCGCGTTTGCCTTGATCCAGGGCATCATCTCGCGCAGCTTCTCACCCACCTGCTCGATCGGATGTTCGGCATTGAGCCGGCGCATGGCGGTCATTTCCGGATAGTTGGTCATGCCTTCGAGAATAAACTTCTTGGCATACTCACCGGTCTGGATGTTGTGCAGGGCTTCTTTCATTGCCCAGCGACTCTCCTCGTTGATCACCTTGGCGCCGGTGACGTACTCGCCGTACTCGGCGTTGTTGGAGATGGAGTAGTTCATGTTGGCGATGCCGCCTTCGTACATCAGATCCACGATCAGCTTCAGCTCGTGCAGACATTCGAAGTAGGCCATCTCCGGCGCGTAACCGGCTTCCACCAGGGTCTCGAAACCGGCCTTGACCAGCTCCACCGCGCCACCGCAGAGCACGGCCTGCTCGCCGAACAGATCGGTTTCGGTCTCGTCCTTGAAGCTGGTTTCGATGATGCCGGTGCGACCGCCGCCGATGGCCGAGGCATAGGACATGGCGGTCTCCTTGGCCTTGCCGGAGGCGTCCTGGAACACGGCGATCAGATCGGGAATGCCGCCGCCGCGCACGAATTCACTGCGCACGGTATGGCCCGGCGCCTTGGGCGCAATCATGATCACGTCGAGATCCTCGCGCGGCACCACCTGGTTGTAATGGATGCTGAAGCCATGGGCAAACGCCAGGGTCGCACCCTTTTTCAGACTCGGCTCAATATCATCCTTGTAAATCCGGGCCTGGTACTCATCCGGGGTCAACACCATCACCACGTCGGCAGCGGCCACGGCCTCGGGTACATTCTTGACGCTCAGACCGGCTTCCTGCGCCTTTTTGGCGGAAGCCGAACCTTCACGCAGGCCGACAGTCACATCGACGCCGGAATCCTTCAGGTTGTTGGCATGGGCGTGGCCCTGGGAGCCGTAACCGATAACAGCTACCTTCTTGCCCTTGATGATGGAGAGATCGCAATCTTTGTCGTAATAGATATTCATACGTAATACCTGCCAATCCAGTTTATTGATTTAAAATTAAATGCGTAGTGCCCGGCTGCCGCGTGCGACACCCGTGGCACCGGAACGAACCGTTTCGATAATCAGCTCCGCGTCAATAGCGCCGAGAAAGGCGTCCAGCTTGGAGCCGTTGCCGGTCAGCTCGATGATGTAGGTCTCATCGGTCACATCCAGAATCCGGCCGCGAAAAATATCGGCCATGCGTTTGAGCTCGGCACGCACTTTGTCCGTTGGTGTAGCCACCTTGACCATCATCAGCTCCCGCTCGATATGGTTGCCCTCGGAGATATCCGCCAGCTTGACCACGTCGACCAGCTTGTTCAGTTGTTTAAAGATCTGCTCGATGATCTCCTCCGAACCGCTGGTGACTACGGTCATGCGCGACAGGGAGGGATCCTCGGTCGGTGCCACAGTCAATGATTCGATGTTGTAACCGCGCGCCGAGAACAACCCCGCCACCCGGGACAGGGCCCCCGCTTCGTTTTCCATCAACAGTGAAATAATATGTCGCATCAGGCCAGCTCTCTTTCCGGTGACAGGTGCATCTCGTGGTGCCCCTTGCCGGCGGCAATCATCGGATAGACATTTTCGGTCTGATCGGTGATGAAGTCCATGAAGACCAGCCGGTCCTTCATGGCGAAGGCTTCCTTGAGTGCACCTTCCACATCCCCCGGCTGCTCGATGCGCATGCCCACGTGGCCGTAGCTTTCCGCCAGTTTGACGAAATCGGGCAGCGCATCCAGATAGGAGTGCGAATAGCGGCTGTCGTAGAAGAACTCCTGCCACTGACGCACCATGCCCATGTAACGGTTGTTCAGATTGACGATCTTGACCGGCAGCATGTATTGCAGCGCGGTGGACAGCTCCTGGATACACATCTGGATACTCGCCTCGCCGGTGACGCAGGCCACCTGACTGTCGGGATAGGCCAGCTGCACACCCAGCGCGGCCGGCAGGCCGAAGCCCATGGTGCCCAGGCCGCCGGAGTTGATCCAGCGCCGCGGCTTGTCGAACGGATAGAACTGGGCGGCGAACATCTGGTGCTGCCCCACATCGGAGGTCACATAGGCATCGCCACCGGTCACCTCGTGCAGCTTTTCGATCACGAACTGCGGCTTGATCAGCGCGCTGTTTCGATCGTAGCGCAGACAGTTTTTGCTCTTCCAGGCATCGATTTGCTGCCACCACTGCTCCAGCAGCTTGGCATCCGGTTTTTTCTTCGATGCCTTGATCGCCTTGTTCATATCCGCCAGCACATGTTTGATGTCGCCGACGATGGGGACGTCCACCCGCACGTTCTTGGAGATGGACGAGGGGTCGATATCGATGTGAATGATCTTCGCATCGGGACAGAACTGTTTGACGTCGCCGGTCACCCGATCGTCGAAGCGCGCGCCGATGGCAATCAGCACATCGCACTCGTGCATGGCCATGTTGGCCTCATAGGTGCCGTGCATGCCGAGCATGCCCAGGTGCTGTTTGTCGCTGGCCGGATAGGCACCCAGCCCCATCAGGGTCTGGGTAATGGGATAGCCCAGGGTGCGGGTGAATTCGATCAGCTCGGCATCGGCATTGCTCAACACCACCCCGCCGCCGGTATAGATCATCGGCCGGCGCGCCGAAAGGATCAGTTCCATCGCCCGGCTGATCTCGCCGGGGTGCGCCTTGACCACCGGTTGATAGGAGCGCATCTCGATTTCACCGGGGTAGACATAGTCGATCTTGATATTCGGATCGGTCGTATCCTTGGGAATATCCACCACCACCGGTCCCGGACGCCCGGTGGTGGCCACATGAAATGCCTTGCGCAGGGTATCGCCCAGGTCTTCGGCATTTTTCACCAGGAAGTTATGTTTCACGCAGGGGCGGGTAATGCCGACCGCATCGACTTCCTGGAAGGCATCACTGCCAATGAACTGAGTGGCCACCTGCCCGGTGATGATCACCATCGGGATGGAGTCCATATAGGCAGTCGCGATCCCGGTCACCGCGTTGGTGGCCCCCGGTCCGGAGGTCACCAGTACCACGCCCGGCTTGCCGGTGGCGCGGGCATAGCCGTCGGCGGCATGGGTCGCACCCTGCTCGTGGCGCACCAGAATGTGTTTGACTTCATCCTGATTGAACAGGGCGTCATAGATATGCAGAACCGCACCGCCCGGATAGCCGAAGACGTATTCAACGCCCTCGTCCTTCAGGAACTGGACTACGATTTCGGCTCCACTGAGTTTCACGTTATATACTCCCAGATACTTTCCAGCAATTTGGCGTCGGCACGAAAAAAATACCCGTCACAACGGGCAGAAACGCCCATTATAATCAGTAAACCGGTATAAATACACGAAGTTGCCGCAGAAACCTGGCCGATGTTGCCATTTCCCGGTCCCGGCAATGGTTGTTGGGCCAGGTAACCGGTCTCGGAAACGCTATGTTGAAAAACCGCTCCTGTGATAGGCTTAACAACAACTCAACCGCAACCGGCGCATAATACGGTCATGAAAACAGTCAGTCAGATACTCGGCCTGCTTCTGATCCTCGCTCTGGCGAGCCCAGCCGCCCTGGCCGCGACCTACAAGTACCAGGATGAGTCGGGCAACACCGTCTACTCCCAGAATCCGCCCGAAAATCGCGACATCCCTTACGAGGTGATGGGTGATATCCCTTCCCGCGCCAAGCCCGGCAGCGACTCTCCGCCACTTAACAATACCAGCTCTGCGCCATCGCTGCAGCAGGATGAAGAGCAGAGTGACACGATCGCCCGGGAGCAGCAACAGGCCGAACAGATGCGCGAGGAAAACTGCGAAGCCGCGAAAAAGAACCTGGAGATTTACACCGTCTATCGCCGGATTCGCAATGAAGAGGGCGAGGTGGTGCGTATCGACGACGAGGAACGTCAACAGAAGATCGACGAAGCCAAACAGGCGATCCGGGATTTCTGTGACTGACTTACGGGGACTGACCTGCGTGAGGGAGTTTTAGCATGCCGCTACTCAAGATTCAGAGCAATCAAGCCGTCGAACCGGCGCGGGCCGAACAGCTGGTTAGTGCCGCCTCCGCCCTGGTGGCCGGGCAACTGGGCAAGCCCGAGCGCTACGTGATGGTGGCCCTGGAGCCGCCGGTCCCCATGTCCTTCGGCGGCAGCACCGACCCGCTGGCCTACCTGGAACTGAAAAGCATCGGCCTGCCGCAGGACAAGACCCCGGCCCTGTCCGAGGCCCTCTGCGGCCTCATCCAGGAACAGCTGGGCATCGATCCCGAACGGGTCTACATCGAATTCGCCGACGCCCCCGCGCCATGTGGGGCTGGAACAGTGGCACCTTTTAAGCTGTCACGAGCATGAAAAAGGCCCTGCTTATCCTGCTGGGCCTCCTCCTTGGCGCCGGGCTGTATCTCTATACCGAGCCCGATCTCCAGCGCCAGGCCCGTCAGCAGCTCGATAAACTGACCGGCGCCGACCAATCCCACCGTCTCTATCGCTGGCAGGATGCCGAGGGGCAATGGCAGGTAACCGACCAGCCACCCCCGGTCGGAACCGCTTACGAGACCCTGCAATACGATCCCGACACCAATGTCATCCCGTCCGAAAACCTGACCGAGCAGAAACAGGACTAGATGCCTCCGGCCAGGATGCCATTTCCGCCAAAAACCTTAACCACCAAGACACGAAGACACCAAGTTAATGTGGATGTCGCAGACCCAAGCTCCTCTTCCTTGTTAGAGATAGCTTGATTAACTGCCTGTTACCATTACGGCGAAGGCCGGAATCCGTATCGGGTTGGAAACGCTGGACTCCGGGTCATCGCTGCGCTCCGCCCGGAATGATGATGTGTTCAGGGATGGCCAACCGGCAATACAATCACCATCAGCCTCGAAGGCGCGCGAAACAGATCAACAACTTATTCCTGGTGTCTTTGTGTCCTGGTGGTGAGATTTTGTGCTGTTTTCCTCGTAACTCGTCCCTCGGCCCTCGTCCCTGACTGACAGTTTGGGATAAACTAGCAACCAGTTCTCAATCACATAACAAAGCGAAAAACTATGCGAACGTCCCGTTTGTTGCTCTCCACCCTCAAGGAAACCCCCGCCGATGCCGAGGTACTCAGCCATCAGCTGATGCTGCGCGCCGGGATGATTCGCAAGCTTGCCTCCGGGCTGTATACCTGGCTGCCGATGGGGTTGCGGGTGTTGCGCAAGGTAGAGCACATCATCCGCGAGGAGATGGATCGCGCCGGCGCCCAGGAAGTCCTGATGCCGGCGGTGCAGCCGGCCGAGCTGTGGCAGGAATCGGGCCGCTGGGAACAGTACGGGCCGGAGCTGCTGCGCCTGACCGATCGCCACAGCCGGGAATTCTGTTTTGGTCCCACCCATGAAGAGGTGATCACCGATCTCATCCGCCGCGAGATCCGCAGCTACAAACAGCTGCCCGCCAACCTCTACCAGATCCAGACCAAGTTTCGCGATGAGATTCGCCCCCGTTTCGGGGTGATGCGGGCGCGGGAATTTCTGATGAAAGACGCCTACTCCTTTCATCTGGACGACGCCTCGCTGGATGAAACCTATCACCAGATGCACGAGGCCTATTGCCGCATCTTTTCGCGCCTGGGACTCGACTACCGCCCGGTCCAGGCCGACACCGGCTCTATCGGCGGCAAGCTGTCACACGAATTTCATGTGCTGGCTGAATCGGGCGAGGATGCCATCGCCTTCAGCAGCGACAGCGACTACGCCGCCAACGTGGAACTGGCGCCCACGCTGCCGGCCAGCGACAGCCTGCCGTCCGCCGGCGCGGCGATGCAGACCGCGGAGACGCCCGGCCAGCACACCATCGAACAGCTGGCCGCCTTTCTCAACGTCCCCGCCAGCCAGTGTCTGAAGACCCTGCTGGTGGTTGATGCCGAAGAGCAGACCCATGCGCTGGTACTGCGCGGCGATCATGAGCTGAACCTGCTCAAGGTCGAGAAGCTCGACGGCATGGCTCCGCCGCTGCGTTTTGCCAGCGACGCGGAAATCAGGCAGGCCTGTGATTGCGAGGTGGGCTCCCTCGGTCCGGTAGGCCTGAGTGTACCGTTGCATGTGGATCACGGTGCTTTGATCGCCGATTTTGTCTGCGGCGCCAACCTCGCCGACAAACACCTGACCGGCGTCAACTGGGGCCGCGATTTGCCGCAACCGCAGACGGTCGACATTCGTAACGTCGTGGAGGGCGATCCCTCGCCCGATGGCCAGGGCACCCTGTCTATCAAACGCGGCATCGAAGTCGGGCACATTTTCCAGCTGGGCACCAAATACAGCGAAGCCATGAAAGCGACCGTCCTGGATGAAAACGGCCAGTCGGTGGTGATGACCATGGGCTGCTATGGCATTGGCGTCTCCCGCGTGGTCGCCGCCGCCATCGAGCAGAACCACGACGAACGCGGCATCATCTGGCCCGACGCCATCGCGCCGTGGCAGGTGGTGATTTTGCCGATGAACATGCACAAGTCGCAGCGTTTGCGCGACACGGTCGATCAGCTCTACCGCGAGTTACAGCAAGCCGGTATCGATGTGCTGGTGGATGATCGCAAGGAGCGCCCAGGGGTGATGTTCGCCGACATGGAACTGATCGGGATTCCGCACCGCCTCGTGATCGGTGAGCGCAGCCTGGACAAGGGCGTAGTCGAATACAAGACCCGCCGGGAAACCGAAGCCGGGGAAATTCCCGTCGATCAGATCGTCGAGCGGCTTAAACAGCAACTCCAGACGAACGGCTAATCTGCTATAACGATCTTATACAGGGATCCAACATGAGGCTGAGGATGCTGCATGCTGCATCGATAATCCGGGCGAGCGTCCTGCTGCTGGTCGCGGGTCTGTTCACCGGCCCGTCGCTGGCGGCGGACAACGGCCATGTCGATCCCGAACTGCGCCAGCTGTTACAGCAGGCCATCAACGATAACGACAGTTTCGAGGATCGGTTCGACGCGGAAGTGTGGCTGGTCGACATGTCCCACCGGCTCAAAGCCCGAGTGCCCGATCCGCAGCGCCGCCTTGCCCTGCTCAAACAGATCCACTACGAAGCCACCCGCGCCGATCTGTGGCCCGAACTGGTGCTGGCGGTCATCGAGGTGGAAAGCAACTTCGACCGCTTTGCCATCTCCAGTGCCGGCGCCATGGGCCTGATGCAGGTGATGCCCTTCTGGCTGGACGAGATCGGTCAGCCCGGCGACAACCTGTTCGACATTCGTACCAACCTGCGCATGGGTTGCACCATTCTCAAGTACTACCTGGACAAGGAAAACGGCAACCTCACCCCCGCCCTGGCCCGCTACAACGGCAGCTACGGCAGCCACCGCTACACCACCAAAATCTACACCGCCCTCGACAACCGCTGGCGGCGGTATTAATTCTCCGGTTTACTGGGAATTAACGCAGAGGTCGCGGAGTCGCGGAGGCGCAGAGGAAAAAGATTTTAATTAACATGTGGTAGGCGCTTTCATCGGCGGCAAGCGTGTCGCGGCTGAAAGCCCCTCCCACAGTTTTATTATTCTTCTCCGCGACTCTGCGGCTCTGCGTCCTCCGCGTTTGTTCCAGATGCTCCCGAAAAGAGACGTGATGGAATAATGCTATTCAGTGGTGAAATGCGAAGGGGGCGGGGTGTCGATGGTCTGGCAGTCGACCTGGTCGACCTGCGCCATAGGCGGGCCTTCCCGGAGCCAGTCGCAGAGTTGGCGGACCTTGGCGTCGGAGCCGCAGGCGAAGACTTCGACCGAACCGTCTGCCAGGTTACGGGCGTAACCGGTCAGGCCCAGGCGCTGTGCTTCGTGGCGGGTGCTGTCGCGGAAGAACACGCCCTGTACCCGGCCTGTAACCCGGCATTGGCGACACAGATTCATGGCAGTTCGATGGTGGCGGTTTGTCCGACCCGGTAACGCTGTCCCTCCTGCGGGAAGCTGACCGCGACCGCGTAGCGATCGCTGCCTTCGACCGGTTCCAGGCCGATACTTTTAATGCGACCGATATGCTCGCGCCCCCCAATCCTGACCGTCGCAGCCTGACCCAGCTCGAGAGGCTCGACCTGGCCTTCGCTCAGTTCGGCACGGGCAATCATGGAGTTGGCATCGGCCACAGTGACCAGGGTGACCGGCTGCAGATCATTGATCACCGTCTGTCCCTGGGCAGCCTGAACATTGATAACCAGGGCATCGAACGGGGCGCGTACCGCGCTGTACTCAAGATTCAGACGCGCCTGAACCAAAGCGGCACGCGCCGCGGCGTAGTCGGCTTCGGTCTGCCTGGCGTCGTTTAGTGCCACTTGCAGCTCGTGATCCGAGAGGACCGTACGGTCATACAACTCCTCGGCCCGATCCCGTTCGCGCCGGGCTTCCTCACGTACCGCTTCCAGACTCTGCAAGCGCGTATGCGCCTTGGACACATTGGCCCGGAATCCGCGATCATCCAGTTGCACCAGTACGTCTCCGGCCTCGACCCGCTGGCCGGTCTGCGCCCTGACTTCCGTGATCACCCCCTGTACCGGCGTACCGAGTTCAACGCGCCGCTCCCATTCAAGTCGCGCCTCGTAGTCGGCCGCCATCAGTTGACCACTGATCATCAGCAGCAAGATCGCCCAGCCGGGCGCCGCGATTGAGTTACTCTGCTTGTGCATCCGTTTCGTCCTTCTGCGATAAATTCTTCGGAGGAACAAAGGCTTTGTCCAGATCCAGCCGGCCGAGCAACGCATTCAGACGCGCCCAGGCCAGCGCTGTTTCATAGTCGGTTTCGGTGCTATTCCGTTCCGCCTCTGTATAACGCACCATGGAGTCACCCAGATCGGCTTTGACCTCCAGTTCGTAGAGTGCGCGGCTGCGATCCAGATAGAGTTCACGATACCGTTTCTCGGTTTCTCGCTGTTCCCGCTTGGCTTTGAGCGAATCCAGTTGCAACCACAGTTCCAGCACCTGCTGGCGTACATCGCGCTCGACAAGGGTCAGGCGTGATTGCGTCTCGAACAACCGGGCCTTTTCCCGGGCTACGCCGGCATCAGTGCGGCTGCCGTCATACAAGGGGACCGTCAATTGCAATTCAGCGCGAAAATCGTCGTAGCTGTTGCGCTCACGCGAGTAGGCGCCCGCCTGCAACTTGCCCTGGATGGTCGGGTTATTGCCAGCCCGGGCTTCGGCCACCCGCGCGCGAGTGGCCTCGACCTGTTCGCGCAGGGACTGGACCACCGGATTTTCCCTCAAGGCCAGGGTCTGCAGCGATTCCACTTCCGGCAGTTCCTGCTCGATAGTCGGCAGGGTGGGCGGGACGACATTGCGGGGCAGTTGTCCGGGGCGGTTGAGGGCCTGCGCCAGCCGGGCACGGGTTTCGCGCTGACGGTTCTGGCTTTGCGCCCGCAGATGCCGGGCGCGCTGGAAAACGGCATCCTGTTCAAGCAGCTCCAGATCGGAAATCTGTTTGAGCTCGTGGCGATCGCGCATTTTATCCAGCTCCACAAACTCCACAGCCATCTCTTCGTTGTAGCGATAGTACTGGAGATCGGCGAGTACCACGTCGAAAAACCGCTGCATAATCGCCAGCCGCCGTTGCTGACGGGTGTTGACCTGCAATAATTTACTGCTGTCCAGTTGCCGGGCGGCCGCATCACTGGCCGAACGGGTACGCCCGAAGTCGTACAGGGTCTTGTCGAGGTTCAGGATCAGGCGATGATCGTCATTATCCTGATTCAGTGCGTAATCAGGGGGCGCCACATAGGCCAGCGCACCATCCACATAGATTGCCGTATCATCACCGGCCCGCGCCCCCTGCAGCTCCGCTTCCGCCGCCCTGATTCGCGCCTCGGCAATTTGCAACTCGGGATGGGGCTCGTCCGCCAGCGCCAGCGCTTTTTCCAGCGTCAGGGGTTCAGGTAACGGCGCCGGCTTTTCATCAGCCTGTTGCTGGGCAAAACCGGTTGTCAGCCCGCAAAACAACAGCAGAGCCAGCCAGCCGGTCTGGCGAAACGCGGTATCTGATAGCATGTGGCGCAATTATTCTTTTCGTTTATCACGTTTGTAACGGGTGAAGGACGTATCCTTGTAGATCCCCTCGGCAACATATTCCCCCATCCACATAAACTCCTCGACACCCGAGGTTTTGCCGGTATGACGGTGAATTCGTTCCCCTTCCAGGTTAAAGAAGGCAAAAACGGGGGTTGCCCGTACCCGATTCTCACGGAAGGCAAAATCCTTCTGTTTTGTCTGTTCGCCCTGCATGTTGGTGATTTCGACATCCCCTTCGATATCGATCGGGAAGTTCAGAAAGTGCTCACGATAATATTCCTGTACTTCCGGGCGGTTCAGGACATTTTCCTTCATGTAATGGCAGAACGGACATTCATCCATTTCGAAAAATATCAGAACGCCTTGCTTGCCCTGTTCCCGGGCATTATCCAGCTCTTCCTGAAAATTTCCCCAGGTTTCGTTGAAGAAATGCTTGTAGGGATCCCGGGTCTCCGCCGAAAGCGTCACGGATGGCAATAACAGCAACAGGACGGAAAAAAGACCAATCAGTTTACGCATGATTACACCACTTCTCTGAGATTCCACAATGTATGACCCGCGACAGGCGCAAAAATTCCCTTTTCGCCCGACAGGACTTATCCGCCGGCTATTCTATCGCGTTTCCCGGAGTTTTAAACCCGTTCCCGGATTTACCAAAGCGGGCAACCGCCTTCAAGCGAGCTTTAACATTCGTAAAACAAAACAGCCGGGGGTTCCGAACGGATAACGGCCTCACGGGCAAGGGGGGGAGACGAAACAGTGAACTAAGCAGAAAGCGAACAAACAAAAAGGGCCCCGAAGGGCCCTTTTGCAGTTACGGAATGACTCCGGAACTTGGTTTAGCGTGCCAGGTAATCCTTATCGGAATCCTCGACCACACCCAGAGACCAGCTGCCGCGGGTTCTGGCATGACGTACAGCCGCGTCAACTTCCGCACTGGAGGGATCGTTGTCGATATCCAGTACCTGACCGGGGTGAATCAGATCCGCATCGTCGATCTGATTACTGTTCTGTTTATAGATCAGCGGCCACTGGTAAGGATTGCCATAGATTTCCGACTTGCCGGAAATGTCCCACAGGTTGTCACCACGCACTACGGTGTATTCCGACATGGCGCCGGTATCCGGCCCGAGCAGCCCGGAATCACTCGTTTCAGTGGGTTGGGGTTCCGGCTCGTAGGTGGTTTCAGTGGGAGCCGGTTCCTGTGCTTCCTCAGTAGTGCCCGCACAACCGACAGAAAAACTGACCGCAGTGATCAGCAGTCCTGCGATTTTCAGCGAGTTGACTATTTTCATTGTTATGGACTCCAGTTGATTTGAATTCATATAAAAAAGGCATTTTTACTTATTGCAACCTAGCATTCGCTGTAAATGACTGTCAAGGCAGCAACTTTTAAACTTCGAAGCAAGGCGCTTTCACCCAAGTTTAGTGACTTGATCCCATATAGCAAGCGAAGATCAGTCGTTTTGAGGCCTGTTTCCGCTTTTATCCACCGCTTTTTGCCGGGCCAACATCGCCTGCTCCTGGGCTTCGAGCGCAAAATCCCGGGCCACCGCGTAGTCGCCTTGCTCGAGCTTGCGGGCCGCCTTATCCAGCAGTTTTTCCGCAATCGACAACAGTTCGGGGGCATATTCCCCGGCGCCGACGTCCTTGGCCGCCTGGATGGTCTGGCGAGCGTTGCTCATTTCCTGAACAGGCGCAGAGATGGCACAGCCGGTGAGAACCAGGGCAACGTACCAGCCAAAAACCAGAAACAGAGAGGGTAGGCGCATTTAACAGATTCGGGTAAATACAGAGTCCATCGAATGTATCCCCGCCCCTATAGGCTGTCAAGACAACAGCCGGTAGAATAGCCTGCAAACATTTTTATACAAGGTCAGGGAGTCATGTCGCTTACGCTCTATCATAATCCCCGCTGTTCCAAATCCCGGCAGACCCTGGAGTTGCTTCAACAGCACGGCCACCAGCCCGAGGTCGTGGAATACCTCAAAACGCCCCCGGAACGGGCCACCCTGGTCAGGATTCTCGATCTGCTGGGACTGGAACCGCGCGATCTGATGCGCCGCAAGGAGCCCGAATACAAGGAAAATAACCTTGATAATCAATCCCTTGGGCGTGACGCGCTGATCGATGCCATGTTGCGTCATCCCAAACTGATCGAACGGCCCATCCTGCTGGCCAACGGCAAGGCTGCCATCGGCCGGCCGCCGGAAAACGTGCTGGAGATCCTCGAATGAGTGAAATTCTGGTGCTCTATTACAGCCGTCACGGCGCCACCGCCGAACTGGCCCGTCAACTCGCCCGGGGCATCGAACAACTGGAGGGCATGCAGGCTCGCCTGCGCAGTGCGGCACCGGTTTCTCCCACCCCCGAGGCAGTGGAGCCACCTGTGCCTGACAGCGGCGCCCCCTATGCCCGGCTGGAGGATCTGCAGGAGTGTGCCGGTCTGGCGCTGGGCAGCCCGACCCGCTTCGGCAACATGGCCGCGCCGCTCAAATACTTTCTGGACAGCACCAGCGCCCTCTGGCTGCAGGGCGCACTGGTCGGCAAGCCGGCGGCGGTGTTCACCTCCACCGCCTCGATGCACGGCGGCCAGGAGACCACCCTCACCTCGATGATGCTGCCGCTGTTGCATCACGGCATGCTGCTGGTGGGCCTGCCCTACAGTGAAACCGCCCTGCACACCACGCGCAGCGGCGGCACGCCCTACGGGGCCAGCCATCTGGCCGGGCCCGACAGCGATCTGCCGCTCAGCGAGGAGGAGAAACAACTCGCCCGGGCGCTGGGGACGCGCCTGGCGCGGGTCACCCGGGCGCAACTGGATGCCGGCCTGATAAAGGCGTAAACGATTGAATATCATTATTTTTTCCCGCTGGCTGACGCTGGGCGCGTATTTTGCCCTGCTGATCCTGCTGATGCTGTGGCTGACCGTGCTGGCGCCACCGCAATCGGTGCCAGTCTCCGTAGCCCTGCTGCTGCTGGTCGGCCCCCTGTTGTTCCCGCTGCGGGGCCTGTTGCACGGTCGCCCCTACACCCATGCCTGGACCAGTTTTCTGGTGCTGATCTATTTCGTCCACGGCGTGGTGGAAGCCTACAGTAACCCCGATGAACGGCTCTACGCGGCGCTGGAGATCCTGTTCAGTGTGCTGCTCTACAGCGGGGCGCTGCTCTATGCCCGCCACCGGGGCCGTCAGCTCAGGATCCAGAGCGGCGGAGCAGATACTCGCGCACAAAAGGAATCGTAAGCCGGCGCTGCGCGGCCAGCGAGGCCTCGTCCAGTCCCTCCAGCAGGGCAAACAACGAGCCCATGTCCCGGGCACAGCGCGTCATCAGATAGGCGGCCACCTCATCATCCAGGCTCAGGCCGCGCGCCGCGGCACGCTGTTGCAACGCCTGACGTCTGGCGCTGTCACCCAGCGGCTGTAATTGAAACACCGGCCCCCAACCCAGGCGCGATTGCAGATCGGGCAGCTGGATCCCCAGCGCCGTCGGCGAACCGTTGGCGGTCACCAGCAATTGATGGCCAGCGGCGGTCAGGCGGTTGTAGGCGTGAAACAGGGCGGTCTCCCACACGGGATCACCGGCCACCGCATCGAGATCGTCCAGACAGAGCCGATCGAACTGCTCCATACCTTCCAGCATGGCCGGATGCAGGCCGGGTTCGGCCAGCGGCAGATAGGCAGCACGCTGATCCTGCGCCGCCGCCTGATGACAGACCGCCTGCAGCAGATGGGACTTGCCGGTGCCGGCGGCGCCCCACAGATAGATCGAAGGGGCATCGGCGGTGTGCAGGGCATCAAGCACCCGCTCGTTGCCGGCGGGCAGAAAATTCTCGAAAGTTGCCGCGTCACGCAAGCGCACGCCTAACGGGAGCTGTCGGGTCATGCCGACTCCGAACTGTCGTCCGTATAGAGGTCGCTTTGCCGGTACTGCTCGTGGGCATAGCGCAGCAACACCATCGCCACCGCCGCCACCGGCAGCGCCAGCAACACCCCGATAAAGCCGAACAACTGCCCGCCGGCCAGCACCGCGAAAATCACCGCCACCGGGTGCATGCCGATCCGATCACCGACCAGCAACGGGGTCAGCACGGTCCCCTCCAGCACCTGGCCGATGCCAAAAACGATACCGACATAAACCAGGTACATCGGATCCTGAAACTGGACCATCGCTGCGATCAGGGCCAGCAGGATCCCGACGATGGTCCCCAGATAGGGCACAAAGCTGATCAGCCCGGCGATCGCGCCGATCAACAGAGCAAAGTCGACCCCGATGAGCGACAGCCCGAGCGAATAGATCAGCCCCAGCGCCAGCATCACCAGCAACTGGCCGCGCAGAAAGGCCCCGAGCACTTCATCGGACTGCCGCGCCAGGCGCACGACAGTCTGTTCACTGCGTCGCGGCAGCAGGGCCCGCAGCCGTTCCAGCAGCGGTTCCCAGTCGCGCAATAAATAAAAGGTCACCACCACCATGATCAGCAGATTGACGATCCAGCCGACCAGCGCCAGCCCCGAGCGGGAAACCGAACTCAGCGTCTCGCGCACGATACCGCCGGCCTGTTGCCAGTTTTTCTGAATGGCGGTTTTGAGGGTATCCAGTTCCAGCGTGGTTTCGGCCAGGCCCAGCCGGGCGGTCAGCCAGGGCAGTCCTTCGGCCTGCAGCCAGTCGATATAGCGGGGCAGTTTCTGCACCAGCACCCGGATCTGCTCCTCGATGAGCGGGATCAGCACCAGCAGCAGCAACAGCGCCACAATGGTGAGCAGCACAAACACCAGCACCACCGCCAGGGTGCGCGGCAGTTTCCAGCCCTGCAGGCGATCCACCAGCGGATCGGCCACATAAGCCAGGATCGCCGCGCCGATAAACGGCACCAGCACCGGCCCGAGCAGATACAGCACCGCCCCGGTCAGGGCGATCGCCCCCAGCACCCACCATCGTTGTTGTACACTCATGCCCCTCTTCTCCTTGTCGGCCACTGCTGCCAGGCCCGGTAGCCCCACAGGGCCACGTAGCTGGCCCCGCTCATGACGGTGGTGATGAACACCAGATACATGAGACCCTTGACCAGCATGGGCAGATCCAGCCAGCCGGCCAGGGACAGGATCACCAGCAGCACCAGCACAATCTGCAAACCGGTATTGAGCTTGCTGATTAACAGCGGCTGCGCCGTCACGTTGGCGATCAGCCAGCGATACGACAGGGTCCCGAGCACGATGATCACATCCCGGGCGATCACCGTGCCCACCAGCCAGCCCGGCAAGGCGCCGATCCAGCCCAGGGTCAGATAACCGCAGACCATCAGCAGCTTGTCGCCCAGCGGATCGAGAAACCCGCCCAGACGGGTAATCCACTGGTAACGCCGGGCCAGGTAACCGTCCAGCCCGTCCGACAGCCCCGCAATCAGAAACAGGATCAATGCCGTGGTATAGGCGCCCTGCAACAGGCTCCAGACCACCGGCACCACCAGCAGGATACGCAGGAGACTGATCAGATTGGGCAGCTGGCGCAGATTCACGGCAACAAGCGATACTGCAGATCGACCTGGCGCGTGGGCAGCGGCATACCGCTATCATCGCCCTGCACCGGCTCAGCCAACGGGTTCTGAAGCCCCGACCGGGCCATCGGGACGGTTTCCGCCTCGAGCGTACGCCCCAGCGAAATGGCCTGATTGATCGCCATCCGGCCATGCCGGCTGGTCAGAATCAGGCTCACACTGTCCGCCTCAATCTGGTCGATGCGCACATCCTCCACCAGCGCCAGGTCGTTCAGATAGTTCATCACCCGGCTGAACGCATCCAGCCCCTTGACGCCGGTAACCCGCACTCGCAGTGACTCGCTCTGGTCATTCTGCCCGACCCGGGCATACTGTTCCGCCAGCAGATCAGCCAGCTGATCGATGGCGGGTGTGAGCGCCTCTGCCAGTGCCTGTCCCGAGGCGTTCCACGTCTGGCGCCGTCCATCCTGGTACAGGGTCCAGCGGCCGCGCCAGTCACCCGAGCCCGTTCTGGTGACCCGTCCGGCCAGCACCGCCTCGGCGTCGTAACGCTTCGAGGCCTGCAGCAGGTTGTCCTCAAAATTGCCCCAGACATCGCTGACGCTGATCGCCTGGCGATCGGTCAGATCCATCAGGGGGAAACGCAACGGCAGCCCGCGCAGGCGTGCCTGTTCTTCCAGGGCTCGCCGCGCTCGCGTGTTCATGTCATTACTCAGCAATTCACGCTCCCGGCCATCATCCACGACCAGCCAGATCAATGTCGCCGGGCGGGTGCGCCCCCACACCGGCAGGCGGTTCTCATGCAACAGGCGGTCGATCGCCTGCTTGTCAAAGCGAACCCACAGGACATCGGTCGGTTTATCCTCGCCTTCCACCTCCCGGCTTTGATAACGGAACTGCTGCACATAGCGCGGTGCCTTTTCCAGCAACGGCTCGATATCGGTCACCGTCAGCACCCGGCGTCGGCCGGTCACCCGCACCAGCACCTGTTGCAGTGCCACGCGCAGCGCCACTTCGCGCACATCCCGGGCCTGGGATTCGACCGGAACCCGGGCTTCGTACAGGCCGCTCACTTGCTCCGCCTGCAACGGTGTCACCAGCCACAGCAATCCCGCGACGGTCATCCCCAGCTGTTTGTAATACTTCATTCGATTCACATCCTTCTGCGTTAAGCGCGAAGCCATTGTACCGGCCCACCGGCAATGGATTCCAAGCCAGTAGCCGACTTGCTAAACTACGCGGCGTCCCGAAAGGCGATTGGGCGCCCATCCGCCCTCTGCCCGGTTTTGCAGAAAGCGTGCGGATCGACGGCCCGATCGCCCGGCCGAAACAGCCATTAACCGACAATTGGCGTATTATGCCTTGAAGCGACCCGAAAAAGGTGCGCCCCATTCTCTAATTTCAGGAGTCTTTTGTGTCCAATGATACCGCCCCACCGGCATCGGGTGGCCTGAGTTACCGTGATGCCGGTGTCGACATCGACGCCGGGAACCGTTTGATCGACCGCATCAAGCCCTACGCCGCCAGTACCCGGCGCCCGGAAGTCATGGGCGGGCTGGGGGGCTTCGGCGCGCTGTTCGAATTGCCGCCGGGACGCTATCGCGAGCCGGTACTGGTCGCGGGCACCGACGGCGTCGGCACCAAGCTCAAACTGGCCATGCAGATGCAGCGCCACGATACCATCGGCATCGATCTGGTGGCCATGTGCGTCAACGATCTGATCGTACAGGGCGCCGAACCACTGTTCTTTCTGGATTATTACGCCACCGGCCAACTGGATGTCGAGACCGCCAGCGATGTCATCAAGGGTATCGCCGAGGGTTGCCGTCAGGCCGGCGCCGCCTTGAGCGGCGGCGAGACCGCCGAAATGCCCGGCATGTATCAGGCCGGAGATTATGATCTGGCCGGCTTTTGCGTCGGGGTGGTGGAAAAAAGCCGCATCATCGACGGCAGCCAGGTCCAGGCCGGCGATGTGTTGATTGGCCTGCCCGCCAGCGGCCCTCACTCCAACGGTTATTCGTTGATCCGCAAGATTCTGGAAGTCAGCGGCGTCGCACTGGACAGCCCGTTGGGCGACACCACGTTGGGCGAGGCGCTGCTGGCGCCGACCCGGATCTATGTCAAACCGTTGCTGGCCCTGTTCGAGCAGATCAACGTCCATGCCCTGGCGCATATCACCGGGGGCGGGTTGAGTGAAAACCTGCCACGAGTCATGCCCGAGAACACCGCCGCGATCATCGACCGGCAAAGCTGGCAACACCCGCCCGTGTTCGACTGGCTACAGGAACAGGGCAACATCGCTGACGAGGAGATGTTCCGCACCTTCAACAACGGACTGGGGATGGTGCTGATGGTAGCTGCCGACGACGCCGACGCCTGTCTGAACGTCTTGCAGGAACAGGGCGAGGCCCCGGTGGTCATTGGCCGGATCGACAGCACGGATGGCGATCCGCAGGTTCTCATTCGCTGAGTCTCATGCGCGACTCTACGGCACAGGACCTGCTGCGCATCGTGGTATTGATCTCCGGCAGCGGAACCAATCTGCAGGCGATGATCGATCAGATTCACCAGGGTGATAGCCCGGCCCGGATCGTCGCGGTGATCAGTAACAAGGCCGAGGCCTACGGTCTCAAACGGGCCCAGCAGGCCGGGATTCCGGCCAAGGTACTCAGTCACCGGGACTATGCCTCCCGTGAGGAATACGATGCGGCGCTGCAGCGGTTAATTGACGGCTATCAACCGGATCTGCTGGTGCTGGCCGGTTTCATGCGGATTCTGACCGATGACTTCGTGCGTCATTACCAGGGGCGGATGATCAACATCCACCCCTCCCTGCTGCCCCGCCACAAGGGCCTCAATACCCACCAGCGCGCCCTGGAAGCCGGCGATGCCGAGCACGGCTGCAGCGTGCACTATGTCACCCCGGAACTCGATGGCGGCCCGGTCATTTTACAGGCCAGCGTCCCGGTGGAGGCCAGTGACACCCCCGAAAGTCTGGCGCAAAAAGTCCATGCGCAGGAGCACCGTATCTATCCCCGGGTAATCGAGTGGATCGCCCGCGGTCGCGTGCGCCTCGAAGAGGATACCGTATTGTTCGACAACCAGCCCATCAACGACCAGCCGCGCCGGGCAACACCTGATTGAACTTCCCGTATCAGTTCAAATCAAACACCCAGGACACCAAGGCATCTGGAAACCCTCAAGTGAGTGTACAAAACAGTTCAAAAGATCGACTTAATAACGCCTTGGTGACCTGCTGCTCTGATGATAGATTGGCTCTTGTGTCATTACTGCGATTTTCCCTGTTAAGTCTCTTGCTCGCCCTGCCCGGGTGGGTCAGCGCACAATTGCCGGCGCTGGATATTGAATACAGTGTCAGCAGGAATAATCTCAATCTGGGCGGTACCCACCGCAAGTTACTGCAGACGGGTAGTGATGAATATGTCATGCGGGCGAAGACCAAAGCGGAAGGCTTTGCCGCGATCTTCGTCTCCGACATTGTGCGCGAGACCAGCCATTTCCGGCTCGTGGATGGACAGATCCAGCCGTTACACTACCGCTATCATAAAAACGGTAAAGACCCGGAAACCTTCGAAGTCGACTACGATCGCCAGGCACAGGTTCTGCGCCACAGCCTGCTCGATAAAACCCTGACCCTGCAGGACAACGATCAGGATTTGATCAGTTTCCAGTTCGCCATGATGCTTGATTTGCAACAAAGCGTGCGCAAGCTGGAATACCGGATTGCCGATAAAAAACGGATTGAGAACTACAGCCTGATCCCGCGAGGCGAAAAAGTTTTCGACACCAATATAGGCAAACTGCACACGGTAGTGATGGAGTATTACGACCAGAAGCGCAACCGTACCTACACTTTCTGGTGCGCCAAAGAACTGGATTACCTGCCCTATCAAACCCGACGCCTGGATTCCGATGGCGATACCATCGAATTAAAATTGCGCCGTTACAACGGCAAGTCTCTTTAGCCCAGCCCTTACGGACAGGGACGAGTCGCCTCTTTTCGGGTTCGTTGCAATAAAACGCGGAGTTCGCAGAGGCGCGGAGCCGCGGAGCCGCAGAGGAGATTTTGTCAAAACCCACAAAAACCTTTTCTCCGCGTCTCCGCGACTCTGCGTCCTCTGCGTTATTTCCCAGTGAGGTTGAAAAATAGCAGACAGGTAAACGCCACCCGCTATCCGCAATGACACGGAGGGTTCGAGGGGCTCAACCGGCTGCGGCCGGGACATTCAGGCAGCCACGCACGAAGTCGCGCCAGCAACCGAGCCGGTCCACTAGCGCCATGATCTGCCGGTCCGAACCGTGGCAGGTGTCCAGCTCGACGGGCGTCACCGCGCCCCGTTCCAGCAGCGCCTGCAGGCGCGCTCGTTCCAGCTCGACCAGGATACGGCCGCTGTCGGCCGCGCGAATACGCAGGCTCGGATGTGCGTCACCGAGGCGGGATTCCAGTTGCAGATGCATGCGATCCTCCATAATGATAATGATTCTCATTTGCAATATTACCAGACCCGTCCGGCATTGCAATAGGAATAATTCTCATTTGGAGAAGTCCGTCACTCTTCGAGGCGCCCTCAGGCTTTGGGCAGGGTTACTCCGCGCTGGCCCTGGTACTTGCCGCCGCGATCCTTGTAGGAGGTCTCGCAGACCTCATCGGATTCGAGGAACAGCATTTGCGCCACACCCTCGTTGGCATAGATCTTCGCCGGCAGCGGCGTGGTGTTGGAAAACTCCAGCGTGACATGCCCTTCCCAGTCCGGCTCCAGCGGAGTGACGTTGACGATGATGCCGCAACGGGCATAGGTGGACTTGCCCAGGCAGATGGTCAGCACGCTGCGCGGGATGCGGAAATATTCCACGGTGCTGGCCAGGGCAAAGGAGTTGGGCGGGATGATGCAGACCTCGCCCTTGAAATCGACGAAGCTCTGATGATCGAAGTCCTTGGGATCGACGATGGCGGAGTTGATATTGGTGAAGATCTTGAACTCGTCGGAACAGCGCACGTCATAGCCGTAACTGGAGGTCCCGTAGGAGACGATCTTCTGACCGTTTACCTCGCGCACCTGGCCCGGTTCAAAGGGCTCGATCATCCCCTCCTGCTCCGCCATGCGCTTGATCCACTTGTCCGCCTTGATACTCATGCTGCCCCACTCCTCGAAAAACAAGGGGCTATTCTAATCCAAAACAGGGCCGAGGGACGAGTGACGAGTGACGAGGAAAAGCAGGTTTGCTGGCTCTCGCGACACTTGTACATCCTGTACATCGCGCGGATTGGTACTATGCAAATTTAGAGGCGTGGAGAAAATTATTTGTGAAGCCCCACAAAGTCTTGCTCTGCGACTCCGCGCCTCCGCGACCTCTGCGTTTTTCCAGAAAAATCTGAAAAATGGGACCACCGGAAATGAAACGGGACACCGAAGTGCCCCGTTACAGGAACTAACGAGTAAGGCAAAGCCGGGTTGGCTTTGCCTCGTCCCTCGTAACTCGTCCCTCGGCCCTGAGATCGTGGTTCAGTTGTTCTGAATCACGATCTTGGGGAAGCTCGCGCTGTGGTCCTTGGCCTTGAGTGCCAGTTTGGCCGCGACGTGGCGGGCGATGTCGCGATAGATTTCCGTGATGCGGCTGTCCGGATCGGCCACCACGGAAGGCTTACCGGCGTCCGTGGAGCTGCGGATGGACATATCCAGCGGCAGGGAGCCCAGCAGGTCGACCTGGTTTTCGTCGGCCATGCGCTGACCGCCGCCTTCACCGAAGACATGCTCTTCGTGACCGCAGTTGGAGCAGATGTGGGTGCTCATGTTCTCGATGATCCCCAGCACCGGTACTTCGACCTTCTCGAACATTTTCAGACCCTTGCGGGCGTCGAGCAGGGCAATGTCCTGCGGGGTGGTGACGATAAGCGCACCGGTGACCGGCACCTTCTGCGCCAGCGTCAGCTGGGTGTCGCCGGTGCCCGGCGGTAAGTCGATGATCAGGTAATCGACATCGTTCCACTGGGTATCGTTAAGCAACTGTTCCAGTGCCTGGGTGACCATGGGACCCCGCCAGATCATCGGGGTCTCTTCATCGATCAGATAACCGATGGACATGGACTGGACGTTATGACTTTTCATCGGCTGCATGGTCTTGCCGTCACTGGACTCGGGCTGGCCGGTGACACCCAGCATGCGCGGCATGCTCGGACCGTAGATGTCCGCGTCCAGGATACCGACGTTGGCGCCTTCGGCCGACAGGGCCAGGGCCAGGTTGACCGCGGTGGTGGATTTGCCCACGCCACCCTTGCCGGAGGCCACGGCGATGATGTTCTTGACGCCCTTGAGGGGTTCGACGCCTTTTTGCACGCTGTGGGATACGATCTTCCAGCTGATGTTGAACTCGGCGCTGCTCACACCGTCGACCGCTTCGACCTTTTCCTTGAGCCGGGCGGCCAGCTTGTCTTTGTAACCGGCGGCCGGGTAACCGAGTACGATGTCGACGCTCACCTTGTCACCATCGATCTTGATGTCCTTGACCGCTTTGGCGCTGACCAGGTCCTTTTCCATATTCGGATCGGTGACCTGTTTCAGTGCTTCTTCAATCTGTGTCTGGGAGACGTCTGCCATCTCGTATCTCCTGATAGTTTATGTGACTAAATAACCGAGTAAAATAGACAACTAATCACGGGGTCGCGTATGTTACACAAATTCCTCGACGAGTGCGAATTTCACCGCAAAACCCGGCAAGAAACAACGGAAATAATTTGCAACTGGCTGCAAACGCCCATTCCTGCTAGGGTAGGCGGCTTTTGAGCCTCACGATTTCGGTGCTTTGAAACCATGTCCACGCCGCGTCATATCCTCGTCACCAGCGCCCTGCCGTACGCCAACGGCTCGATACACCTTGGCCATCTGGTGGAGTATATCCAGACCGATATCTGGGTTCGCTTTCAGAAAATGCAAGGTCACCAGTGCACCTATGTCTGCGCCGACGACGCCCACGGCACGCCGATCATGCTGCGCGCCCAGAGCGAAGGCATCGAGCCTGAAACGCTGATCGCCCGTACCCACGAGGAGCACACCGCCGATTTTGCCGCCTTCGACATCGGCTTCGACAATTACCACACCACCCATTCTGACGAGAACCGCGAGCTGGCCACGCTGATCTATCGTCGCCTGCGCGATGCCGGTCATATTCACACCAGGGTCATCAAGCAGGCATTCGACCCGGAAAAACAGATGTTTCTGCCGGACCGCTTCATCAAGGGCGAATGTCCCAAATGCGGCGCCGCGGACCAGTATGGGGACAGCTGCGAGGCCTGCGGCGCCACTTATACGCCGACCGAACTGAAAAACCCGGTCTCGGCCCTCTCCGGCGCCACGCCCGTAGAAAAGGAATCGGAGCACTACTTTTTCGCGCTGAGCGACTTCGAAGCCATGCTCCGCGACTGGACGTTGGGCGACCACGTGCAGCCGGTCATCGCCAACAAGCTGCACGAATGGTTCGACGCCGGGCTGAAGGAGTGGGACATCTCCCGCGATGCGCCCTACTTCGGTTTCGAGATCCCCGACGCCCCCGGCAAGTATTTCTATGTCTGGCTGGACGCGCCCATCGGCTATATGGCCAGTTTCAAGCAACTGTGCGAGCGACGCAAGGATCTCGACTTCGACCGCTATTGGGACAGGGAAAGCGACTACGAGGTGTATCACTTCATCGGCAAGGACATCGCCTATTTCCATACCCTGTTCTGGCCGGCCATGCTGCATGGTGCCGGGTTTCGCACGCCCAGCGCGGTTTTCTGCCACGGCTTTTTGACCGTCAACGGCCAGAAGATGTCCAAATCGCGCGGCACCTTTATTCAGGCGCGGACCTATTTAAAGCATCTCAATCCCGAATACCTGCGCTATTACTTTGCGGCCAAGCTGGGCAGCGGGATCGAGGACATCGATCTGAGCCTGGAAGATTTCCAGCAGCGGGTGAACTCGGATCTGGTGGGCAAGGTGGTCAATATTGCCAGTCGTTGCGCCGGCTTTATCCACAAGCGCTTCGAAGGTCGGCTCGCCGACACCTGCAGCGAGCCCGAACTCTATCAGCAGTTTGTCGAGGCGCGCGAATCGATCGCGGAGTTGTATGAAAACCGCGAGTTCGCTCAGGCCATGCGCGAGATCATGGCCCTGGCCGATCAGGCCAACCAGTACATCGACATGGAAAAACCGTGGGTCATCGCCAAACAGGCGGGCAGCGATCAGACCCTGCAGGCCATCTGCAGCGTCGGGCTCAACCTGTTTCGGGTGCTGGTCACCTACCTCAAGCCGGTATTGCCCAAACTGGCCGCCGGCGCCGAGGCATTTCTCAACATCGACGCCCTGCATTGGGACGACATGAGTGAACCGCTGATCGACCACGGGATCAACAAGTTCAAACCGCTGATGACCCGCATCGAAAAGGAGCACATCGACGCCATGATCGACGAATCGAAACAGGATCTGCAGCAAACCGCGCCCGCCGCCTCAAAACCGGCCGCCAATATCGAGCCGATCGCCGAGCAAATTGAATTCGACGATTTCGCCAGAATCGATCTGCGCATCGCCCGCATCGTCAAGGCTGAACACGTGGAAGGTGCCGACAAGCTGCTGCAACTGACTCTGGATATCGGCGACGGCACCCGCAATGTCTTCGCCGGTATCAAGTCCGCCTATCAGCCGGAAGATCTCGAGGGCAAGCTCACCGTGATGGTCGCCAACCTCAAACCGCGTAAAATGCGCTTCGGCGTCTCCGAGGGCATGGTGCTGGCCGCCGGGCCCGGTGGCCAGGATCTGTGGATCCTCGAACCGCACGCGGGGGCGCAGCCGGGTATGCGCGTTAAATAAATAACAGGGCCGAGGGACGAGTGACGAGTGACGAGGTACGAGGTACGAGGAAAACCCCTGTTTCTTATCGAAGCATGCACATAACCTGCAGGGATTTTGATCGACCTCAAACCAGGTGGAAGCAAGCTATGCTTAAATTTCTTATCCTGACGGAGTACGCTATTACCTCGTCCCTCGGCCCTCGGCCCTCGTCACTGTGATGTAATGATGGAATACGCCCTGATACTTGTCAGCACCGTCCTGGTCAACAACTTCGTTCTGGTGAAGTTTCTGGGGTTGTGTCCGTTCATGGGCGTCTCACGCAAGCTGGAGACGGCCACGGGCATGGCGCTGGCCACCACCTTTGTGCTGACGCTGTCGTCCATCTCCAGTTATCTGGTCAACGAATACCTGCTGATGCCGCTGGGGCTGGAGTATCTGCGCACTATCGCCTTTATCCTGGTGATCGCGGTGGTAGTACAGTTCACCGAGATGCTGGTGCACAAGACCAGTCCATTGCTCTATCAGGTGCTGGGGATCTTTTTACCCTTGATCACCACCAACTGCGCGGTACTGGGCGTCGCGCTGCTCAATGTAAAGACGGAGCATGGCTTTATCGAATCGGCCCTCTACGGCTTCGGCGCCGCGCTGGGCTTCTCGCTGGTGCTGATCCTGTTCGCCGCCATGCGCGAACGCCTGGCGGTGGCCGATGTGCCGGAGATCTTTCGCGGCCCCTCCATTGCGCTGATCACCGCCGGATTGATGTCGATGGCCTTCATGGGCTTTGCCGGACTGGTCAGAGGCTAGGGCGACTGTCATGCTGGAAGCCATCATCGTCCTCGCCGTCCTTGCCGTGGTCTTCGGCCTGTTGCTGGGCTTTGCCGCGGTGCGTTTCAAGGTCGAAGGCGATCCGGTGGTGGATCAGATCGATGCCATCCTGCCGCAAACCCAGTGCGGCCAGTGCGGCTACGCCGGTTGCCGCCCCTATGCCGAAGCCATCGCCAAGGGCGAGGCCGATATCAACCAGTGTCCGCCCGGTGGCGAGTCGGTGATTCATGCCCTGTCAGACTTGCTCGGTGTCGATCCCAAACCGCTCAACGAGGAGCACGGTGAACACGGCGAGAAGACCGTGGTAGTGATCGACGAGAACGAATGCATCGGCTGCACCCTCTGTATCCAGGCCTGCCCGGTGGACGCCATCCTCGGCGCGCCCAAGCAGATGCATACCGTAATCGAATCCGAATGCACCGGTTGCGATCTCTGTATCGAACCCTGTCCGGTGGATTGCATTCATATCGTCCCCGTCCCACAGACGCCGCAGACCTGGAAGTGGCCTGCGCCGCCTCTGCCGCTGGAAAAGCCGCCCCGTGAAGCCGGGGGTTCAACGTGAAGCGTCGGCTGTGGCATTTTCACGGCGGCTTGCGCCTGCCCGGTCACAAAGCCGAATCGATGCAGGAGCCGATCCAGACGGCGACCCTGCCAGAACGTTTGACCATTCCCCTGCAACAGCATATCGGCGAGCCCGCCGAGCCGGTGGTGGAAGTCGGGCAACGGGTATTGAAGGGCCAGATGCTGGCCCGCGCCAGCGAATACATCAGTGTGCCGGTACACGCCTCCACCTCCGGCACGATCGCCGCGATCGAGGATCGCCCCATTCCCCACCCGTCAGGCCTGCAGGCACCGTGTATCGTCCTCGACAGCGACGGGCAGGACGAATGGATCGAGCATGCACCGATCAACGACTATACCGAACTGGAATCCAGCGCCCTGCGCAATGTGATTCGCGAAGCCGGCATTGTCGGCCTGGGCGGCGCCGGCTTCCCGGCCTTTATCAAGCTCAATCCCGGTCCCCGTAATGTAGTCGACACCCTGATCCTCAACGGCGCCGAATGCGAACCCTATATCACCTGCGATGCGATGCTGATGCAGGAGCAACCCCGCAAGATCATTGACGGGTTGCTGATCATGAAACATGCCCTGCAGGCACGCCGTTGCATCATCGCGCTGGAAGACAACAAGCGAAACGCACATACACTGCTGGTCAACGCCCTGCATGAGCATGAGAGCGAATTCATTGAAATCATCCAGATCCCGACCATCTATCCCACTGGCGGTGAGAAACAGTTGATCAAGGTGCTGACCGGCAAGGAAGTCCCCAGCCACGGCCTGCCGCTGGACATCCATATGGTCTGTCATAATGTCGGCACCGCCGCTGCCATCGCTGATGCCATTCACGAAGGCAAACCGCTGATCACCCGCTATGTCACCGTCACCGGGGATGCCATCGGTCAACCCTGTAACCTGGAAGTGCGGATCGGCACCCCCTTCGAGGCATTACTGGAACAGTGCGGCTGGCGCGATGACCGCAACGACGAGATCATCATGGGCGGGCCGTTGATGGGTTTTACCGTGGACAACCCCGCCGTACCGGTTATCAAGACCACCAACTGCATCCTTTCCTGGCCGACAACAAAAGAGCAGCAGACACCGATGCCCTGTATTCGCTGCGGCGAATGCGCGCGGGTCTGTCCGGCACAACTGTTGCCCCAGCAGCTTTACTGGTATGCCCGGGCCAAGAATTTTGATCGGGTGCAGGATTTTAATCTGTTCGACTGCATCGAGTGCGGCTGTTGCGCCTATGTCTGTCCCAGCCATATTCCGCTGGTGCAGTATTATCGCTTCGCCAAGACTGAAATCTGGGCCCAGGAACGGGACAAGAAAAAAGCCGATCAGGCCCGCGAGCGGCATGAATTTCGCCAGCAACGCATCGAACGTAAAAAACAGGAAGAGGAAGAACGCAAACGGCGCAAGAAAGAGATGCTCAAAAAGAGCCAGGGCGATGAAACGGGTGGCGAAGACAGCAAAAAAGCCGCCATCGAAGCCGCCATGGCACGGGCCAAGGCACGCCGCGGAGAAAAGAATTCGCCATCCGGGGACAAGGAAGACGCATGAACCTGTCGTTACACAGCTCACCACACATGAAGACCGACAACCGGGTTAACCGGATCATGCTGGCGGTCATCTTCGCCCTGATCCCCGGTATTCTGGCCTGCATTCATTTTTTCGGCTGGGGTGTGCTGATCAACATCAGCCTGGCGATCATCACCGCCATGGCGGCCGAAGCGCTGATGTTGCGCCTGCGCAAACGGCCGATTAAACCCTTTCTACTCGACGGCAGTGCGCTGGTCACAGCGATCCTGCTGGGGGTGGCCATTCCCTCCCTGGCGCCGTGGTGGATCCCGGTACTGGGCGCCGCCTTTGCACTGATTATCGCCAAACACCTGTATGGTGGCCTGGGTTACAACCCCTTCAATCCGGCCATGGTCGGCTACGCCATGTTGCTGATCGCCTTCCCGCGTGAGATGACTCTGTGGTTAACCCCCGAGTTGCACGACCTCACCTTCCTGGATAACCTGCGCTACACCTTCCTGGAACAACTGCCCGCCAACTGGACCCTGGACGGTCTGACTGCCGCCACGCCCCTGGACGCGGTCAAAACCCAACTGGCACAGAACCTGACATTGACCGAAATTCACCAGGGCAGCACGGAACTGTTTGGCATGATATCGGCGCACGGCTGGGAATGGATCAATCTGCTGTTCATGCTCGGTGGCCTGGTACTGATCTATATGCGCGTGATCAGCTGGCATATTCCGCTGGCCATGCTGACCACCCTGTTTCTGGTCTCCGGCCTGTTTCATCTCAATGATCCGGATGCCTTCACCTCGCCCCTGTTTCACCTGTTCAGCGGCGCCACCATGCTCGGCGCGTTCTTCATCGCCACCGATCCGGTGACCGCCGCGGCAACCAACCGGGGACGGATTATTTTCGGCATCGGCATCGGGCTGTTGCTGTATATCATCCGCACCTGGGGCGGCTACCCCGATGCCGTCGCCTTTGCCGTGCTGCTGATGAACATGGCGGTGCCCACTATCGATTATTACACCAGGCCACGGGTGTTTGGCGAGAGTCGGGACTGACCCCCATGCAACTGCTCAAACACATGTCAATCAGCGCCGTGTTACTGGGCGGCTTTGCCATTATCGGCAGCGGTCTGGTGGCCTGGATCCATCAACAGACCGCCCCCACCATCGTGGCCAACGAACAGGCTACCCTGCTGCGCAACCTGCACAGCCTGGTGCCCCCGGATAGCCATGACAATGATCTGACCCGGGACACGATTCAGGTGCGCAACGAAGCACTGCTGGGCACGCCCGAACCGGTAACGGTCTACCGGGCACGCCAGAACGGGGAGCCGGTCACGGCGATTCTCAATGTCATCGCCCCGGACGGGTACAGCGGCCGCATCAACCTGCTGGTGGCCATTCGTTACAACGGGGAACTGGCCGGCGTACGCGTGATCAATCACCGCGAGACCCCGGGACTGGGCGACGCCATCGATGCCGACCGTTCCGACTGGATCCACAGCTTTGCCGGTAAATCGCTCGATAACCCCGGCCCGGCCGGCTGGCGGGTCAAAAAAGACGGGGGTGAATTCGATCAGTTTACCGGTGCGACCGTAACCCCGCGGGCAGTTGTCAAAGCGGTGCATAACGCGCTTAAATATTATGCCGAACATCGCGAGCAACTGTTTCGCCCAACCGACAACACAAGCGACGACGCCTCATGACAAACAATCCTTACGGCACCCTGATCCGCGACGGCCTGTGGACCAACAATGTGGCCTTTGTCCAGTTGCTGGGCCTGTGTCCCCTGTTGGCAGTCACCAATACCATGATCAACGGTCTGGGCCTCGGGCTGGCGACCATTCTCACCCTGGTTGCCTCCAACACTTCGGTATCCCTGATTCGTCGCTGGGTGCGCCCGGAGATCCGGGTGCCGGTATTCGTGCTGATCATCGCCTCGGTGGTGACCATGATCGAGCTGAGCATGAACGCCTGGTTTCATGAGCTGTACAAGATCCTGGGGATCTTCATTCCGCTGATCGTCACCAACTGCTCGATTCTGGCGCGTGCCGAAAGCTTCGCCTCGAAAAATCCGGTCCCGCAGGCCTTCACCGACGGCCTGTTCATGGGACTCGGCTTCACCGCCGTGCTGGTCACCCTCGGCGCCATGCGGGAAATCCTGGGCTTCGGTACCCTGCTGCGCCAGGCCGAACTGATGTTCGGCCAGGGCGCCGAGTGGATGACCCTGGTCCTGTTCGAAGACTACCGCGGCTACCTGCTGGCCATCCTCCCCCCCGGCGCCTTTATCGGTCTGGGATTGCTGATCGCCGTCAAAAACCTGATCGACCAGCGCCGCGCCGAAAGCCGCAAAGCAGCCATCGCTACCGAACAACCCGCCGGCGCAGGTGCAGGGGCAGGATAAATCTGAATAAAGCTTCACCGCAGAGACGCAGAGGACGCAAAGTTTTGTGTGGTCTGCGCCATGGGGTTGGCCGAGGCATGGGATAATTACAAACCCCGATCCACATAATTTTTTTCTCTGTGTTCTCTGCCTCTCTGCGGTAAAATAATCATCAATCTACCCTATACATCACTACAATGAACCCCCAGAAGCGACGTGAGATTTTCAGGCGGCTGAAGAAAGAAAATCCGCACCCCACCACTGAACTGAACTACCGCAGCCCGTTTGAGCTGCTGATCGCGGTGATTCTCTCGGCCCAGGCAACCGACAAGGGCGTCAACAAGGCGACCAAAGAATTGTTCAAGGTGGCCCGCAGCCCGAAAAAGATGCTGGAGCTCGGCGAATCCGGCCTGAAGGAATACATCCAGACCATCGGCCTGTTCAACAGCAAGGCCAAAAACATCATCAAGACCTGCCAGATACTGGTCGAGCAACACGGCGGCAAGGTCCCCGAGGACCGGGCAGCGCTGGAGGCATTGCCCGGCGTGGGCCGCAAGACCGCCAACGTGATCCTCAACACCGCCTTCGGCCACCCCACCATCGCCGTGGACACCCACATCTTCCGGGTCAGCAACCGCACCGGCCTGGCCCCGGGCAAGACCGTGCTGGAGGTGGAGAAAAAGCTGCTCAAGGTGGTGCCCGGGGAATTCAAAAAGGACGCCCACCACTGGCTGATCCTGCTGGGACGCTATACCTGCGTGGCCCGCAAACCGCGCTGCGGGGCCTGTGTCATCGAGGACCTGTGCGAATACAAGGACAAGACCTCCGACTGATTCCCTTTTTTATGACCGGAGGAATAAACGTTATTTCCAGCGTCCGGGCGAGTCCCGGTAAAGGCCGTATATTAGAAACCGCTAATTTACCGCCTCCTCGCGCCGGGCCCCGCCAGGAACCATCCGGTCCTGACAGGGTCACAATTATGCAATGGCGTGGTTTTTTTATATCATTTCTGTTGTAAGGTTTACCCCGATTCCACGACTAATAACCAACAAACAACACACATGGAGAATGCAGATTATGTCAAACCGTAAATCATCCAAGACCCTGACGCTTGCCCTGGGTACGGCCTTTGCCGCCAGCATGGCAGCCAGCAACATCGCCTCGGCGGCCGAAACCACCAGCAATCCCTTCGCCATGAACGAGTTGTCCAGCGGCTACATGCAGCTGGCCGATAACCATATGGAAGGCAAATGTGGCGGTAACAAAAAGTCTGAAAATGAAGGTCGTTGTGGCGAAGGCCGCGAAAGCAAGAAAAATGACATGGAAGGCAAGTGCGGCGAAGGTAAATGCGGCGGTAACAAGGAAATGAAGAAGAACATGGAAGGCAAATGTGGCGGCGACAAGGCCAAACAGGAAGGCAAGTGCGGCGAAGGTAAATGCGGCGCCAGCAAATAAGCTGCCAGGGGAACTGACATGAACACGACGACCTATCCTGTTCATGGCGCCGGACTGGGTCTGCGGCGCTCCATCATGGAGCCGCTCGCGGACCCGTTCCCTTCTCAGGTGCAGTTTATGGAAATTGCCCCGGAGAACTGGATCGGCGTTGGTGGCCGCTACGGTCGCAAGTTACGGGAATTCACCGAGCGCTATCCGTTTGTCACCCACGGGCTGTCGCTGTCGCTGGGCGGTCCCGCACCGCTGGACGAGGCCTTTTTACAGCGTCTCAAGCGTTTTCTCAAACAACACAATATCCGGATCTACAGCGAGCATCTGAGCTACTGCAGTGACGACGGGCACCTGTATGATTTGATGCCCATTCCGTTCACTGACGAGGCGGTCCATTACGTGGCCGGGCGGATTCGTCGTGTCCAGGAGATACTCGAACAACCCATTGCCGTCGAGAATGTCTCCTACTACGCCGCCCCGGGCAAACAGATGGACGAGATCGAGTTCATCAATGCCGTGCTCGATGAAGCCGACTGCAAGCTGTTGCTGGATGTGAACAATATTTATGTCAACAGCGTCAATCACCGCTACGACGCCCTGGAGTTCCTGCGCGCCCTGCCGGGCGAACGCATCAGTTATATCCATGTCGCCGGCCATTACAATGAAGCCGAGGATCTGATCGTCGACACCCACGGCGCGCCTGTCATCGATCCGGTCTGGGAGCTGCTCGATCAGACTTACCGCCATTTTGGTGTAACCCCCACCCTGCTGGAACGTGACTTCAACCTGCCGCCGGTCAATGAATTACTGACCGAAGTGGACATGATTCATACGCTCCAGCAACGCCAGGAACAATCGCATGACTTCCGTGCCGAATCAGTCTGACAAGCCCGACTTCCGTCAGCAGCAATACCGGTTTGCGGCCCATATCCGCGACCCGCAGGCCGCTCCGTCTCCGGAGGGTATTGAGGATCGGCGCATGGCGATCTATCGGGAACTGTTCTACAACAATGTCCAGGGCTTTATGGCCGACAGTTTTCCGGTATTGCGCGCGCTGCTGAATGATGAACGCTGGCATCGACTGATTCGTAGTTATTTCGCCCGGCACAGGGCAAAAACCCCCCTGTTTCCCGAAATGCCGCGAGAGTTTCTCAAATATCTCGAACACGAACGTGAACCGGCGGCGGATGATCCCCCGTTTCTGTTTGAGCTGGCCCATTACGAATGGGTGGAACTGGCACTGAGCCTCGCCGATCAGGAACCGGACTGGGCCCGGCTCGACCCCCAGGGGGACCTGTTGGCGGCGCAACCGGTGCTCTCGCCCCTGGCCTGGCCGCTCAGCTACCACTTTCCGGTTCACCGGATTGGTCCCGATTTCCAGCCCGGACAGCCGGGCGAGCAACCCACCTGCCTGCTGGTTTATCGGGATGAGCGGGATGAGATCACCTTTATGGAGCTTAACCCGGTCACCGCCCGCCTGCTGGCCCTGATCGACGAGAACAACGGACAAAGCGGCGAAGCGCTGTTGCGGCAGATTGCCGGGGAGCTGAATCATCCCGATCCCGGCACGGTCATTCAGGGCGGCCAACAAATTCTGAACGATCTGCACCAGCGCGGTGTCATACCCGGTACCCGACGCTCTGACACCGACGTGTCGAGCTAGTCGGAACACGTTTTTAGATCTCCTCCTGTGGTCTGTTGCCGGTCGAAGTTTTGGCCGGCTTTTCTTTTTGCGCACGACGGGCATTGGATCACGCTTTTCCCGCGCTAACTTGCTGATAATGATGATACAATCCTCTGCCGTATCGGTGGAGGGAGCCCCTGCGCTGTACCTGTACAGGTCTCTTGTATTACACTGCAACGGCGCCGCTGTGGGCCAACCCTGGAGGCACTCAGGGACTACCGGGGACCGGCCAAACCCAATCCGGATACCGCATCACTCACATGCCAGCCATGCTGACAGCTGAACGACGTTTAACATGAAAATTTCCGCCTCGATTTATTCCAACAAGCACAAGGCACTGCAGGACATCGTTGCCGAGCTGGATGCGCACGGCACGGATTTTTTTCATATCGACTGCAATGATGACCCGAAGGTGTTCGACGACATCGCGCAAATCCGCCAGCTCAGCAGCACACCGCTCGATTTGCACATCATTACCCCGACACCGGGCAAGTATTACGATTTGATCGCGTCCCATCAGGTGGATGCGGTCTGTTTTCAGTATGAGGCGTTGCAGGAAGCACTGGCGATTCCCGGGACGATTCATGCCCGCATCGGTCTGGCCATCAGCTCGAATACCGATATCGACGTGTTCGCCCCCTATGCCGATCAACTCGACTTTGTGCTGATCATGGCCACCACGCCGGGACAGAGTGGCGGCACCTTCGACAAGCACAATTTCCGCAAGATCCGTCAGTTCCGGCAGAAGTTTCCGCGCACCCGAATTCATGTCGATGGCGGGGTCAATCACGAGGTCTCCTTTATCCTGCGCAACATGGGGGTTTATGCCGCGGTTTCCGGCTCCTACCTGATGAACAGTGATTCCATCGGCGCGGCCATGTTGAACCTCAAGACCCATGACATTGGCTCGCACTATCTGGTCGGCGATTTCATGCGCCAGCGGGATGAGACGCCGCTATTACGCCCCGACGAACTGAGTGTGCGCAATATCCTGCAATCCATTGAGGACAACAAACTCGGGTTTACCCTGGTGGCCGATGAGAGCGGTATATTACTGGGCATGATCACCAATGCCGATGTGCGCAAAGGGCTGCTGAAACATATCGACAATCTCAATGCCCTGGAAGTCACCGACATGATCAACCCGTCGCCCGCTGCCGCGCGCGAGGATTTTACCGTACAGGAACTGCTGGCCTATATTCAGGAGCAGACGTTTCCCGTGAATTATTTACCCGTCGTCAACAACAAGCATGAAGTGACCGGCTCGGTTACGTTCATGAATCTCGTTAAAGGTGAAGTATGATTATCCATTTCGACAAAAATACCGACCAGAAAACGCTCGACAAGATCGGTCGGGAGCTGGACGCCTTTCATATCAAAAAACCGGACTATCATGTGATGGTCACCCCCTCGGCCCTGCAGGAAGTGCCGAAAGAATATCAAAGCATGGTGGTGGAAAGTTTCGTCTTTCCCAACGACATGCAACTGTCCAGCGCCGAATACCTGCCGGAAAAACGCCGCATTGACATCGGCAACATCAGCATCGGCGGCAACACCCGCAACACCATGATTATCGGCGGTCCCTGTTCGGTGGAATCCGAAGAGCAGATCACCGCCTCGGCCAAACTGATGAAGGAACTGGGCATCTCCACCCTGCGTGCCGGCTGCTACAAGCCGCGCACCTCGCCGTATAGTTTTCAGGGGCTGGGTACCGAAGGCCTGCGCCTGCTGGACAAGATGCGCAGCGAATACGGCCTGAACATCATTACCGAAGTGCGCGACTCCACCCATGTGGACGAAGTGATCGAAACCACCGACATTGTGCAAATCGGCGCCAAGGCCATGTACGACCAGGGGATCCTGCGCACCTGCGGCCGCAGCAACAAGCCGATCCTGATCAAACGCGGCTTCGGCACCACCCTGCAGGAGTTCGTCCAGGCCGCCGAATTTGTGCTCTCCGGCGGCAATGACAACGTTATCCTGTGCGAGCGCGGCATCCGCACCTTCGAGACCAAGACCCGCTTTACCCTGGATCTGTGCGGCGTGGCCTATCTGAAGGAATACACCAACCTGCCGATCATCGTCGATCCCAGTCACGCCATGGGCTATCGCTACGGTGTGCCGGATCTGGCCCGGGCCTCGACGGCCATGGGTGTCGACGGCTTGCTGATCGAGGTCCATCCCGATCCGTCCATAGCCAAGTCCGATGCCTCCCAGCAGCTGGATCACGACGCCTTCCGCGAACTGATCGGCACTCTGCGACCCATCGCCCAGGCGATCGGTTACAACATTGTCTAGCTCCATGACCCGCCGCACGGACATCAAAATGCTGGCCCTGGATATCGACGGGGTCATGACCGACGGCGGCATGTACTACACCGAGAGCGGCGAGGAGGTCAAACGCTTCGATACCAAGGACGGGCGCGGTATTATTCACCTGTTACGCGAGGGCGTACAGGTTGTCGTGTTGAGCTCCGGCTTTAAAAACACCATTATCGCCGAACGCTGCAAGACCCTCGGCATCGATAAGTTTTATGTCGGCACCGAGCCCAAACTGGATATTCTCAAACAGTTCTGTACCGAGCTTGGCATCAAGCTGGACGAGGTCGCCTATATCGGGGATGACATCAACGATCGCGATATCATTCACAATGTCGGCTTTAGCGCCTGCCCCGCCGACGCGGTCGGCTCGATCAAACCGATCGTGGACGTGGTGCTGGAAAAAAACGGCGGATATGGTTGTATTCGCGAGTTCATCGACGAGCATCTCGGCTACCATTTTTAACCTGGACCCCGAACGCCATGCCGTTACCCTTCTCTTCGCCACCGAACAACCTGTGCATCCTGCGTCTTTCCGCCATTGGAGATATCTGCCATACCCTGCCCGTGGTGCGCACCATCCAGCAGGCCTGGCCACAAACCCGGCTGACCTGGATCATCGGTAAAAGCGAATACGCGTTGCTGGAGGGAATTGTGGATATAGAATTCGTCGTCTTCGATAAATCCGCGGGAATGAGCGCCTACCGCGACGTGCGCCGGCAACTCAACTCAAGAGCTTTCGACGCCCTGTTGCACATGCAGATGTCGCTGCGCTCCAGTCTGCTCAGCCTGCTGGTCAACTCACCGGTTAAACTGGGTTTTGATCGGGACCGTGCCGGTGACATGCAATGGCTGTTCAGTAATCACAAAATTGCCCCACAAAAAAATCAACACGTGCTGGACAGCCTGTTTGGCTTCAGCCAGGCATTGGGAATCAGGGAAAAACAGTTACGCTGGGACATTCCGGTGACGCCGGAGGATATGCAACTGGCCCGGCAACTGGCCGATCCCGCGCAGCCCTACCTGGTCATCAGTCCCAGCTCCAGCAAACCTTATCGTAACTGGCACACAAGCGGTTACGCGCAACTGGCCGACCATGCGGCGAACGAACATGGTCTGCGGGTCTATATCACCGGCGGCAATACCCCACTGGAGCGACAGTTGGCGGAAGATATCTGCACCAAAAGCACGACCGACGCCATCACCAACCTCGCGGGCAAAACGTCACTGAAACAGTTGCTGGTGGTTTTGCAAAATGCGCTCGGCGTCATCGCCCCCGACTCGGGACCGGCGCATATGGCCACCGCCGTCGGCACGCCGGTTATCGGTCTGTATGCCTGTACCAATCCCGATCGCGCCCGGCCCTATCTGAGTGCCGAATGGACAGTCAACCGTTACCCCGAGGCGGTACAGGCCAGATACCACAAACCGGTCGAAGCACTGCCGTGGGGGCTCCGTGTACGTGACGCGGGAACCATGGACCGGATCAGTGTTGAGGAAGTAAAATCCACCCTCGACCGGCTGATTCATGCCAGCGGCGCACATTCATCGGCAAAAGATAACACCCTATGAGCTTTCATATTGTCATTCCCGCCCGCTACGCATCCGGCCGACTGCCGGGCAAACCACTACGCGAGATCGCCGGCAAGCCGATGATCGCCCATGTCATCGACAACGCCCTGCAGAGTGATGCCGAACGCATCATTGTCGCCACCGATGACGCACGCATCATGGAAGCGTCCGCCGGCTTCCCGGTGGAATGCTGTATGACTTCGGAGCAGCACAATTCCGGGACCGAGCGCATTCACGAGGTCATCGAAAAATTCGAGATCGCGGACGAGACGATCATCGTCAACATGCAGGGTGACGAACCCCTGATGCCGGGGGCCTGTCTCAACCAGGTCGGCCATGCCCTGGCGCAGGATAGCAACGCGGAGATGGCCACCCTCAGCACCCCGGCCGAAACTGTTGAGGAATTGTTCGACTGGAATGTGATTAAACTGGTTCGCGATCATGACGACAATGCAATCTACTTCAGCCGCGCACCGATCCCCTGGGATCGCGAGGCCTTTCGCGAATCAACACCCACGCTGGATGACTTCAGCCACTTTCACCGCCATATCGGTCTATATGCCTACCGCGCGGGTTTCGTCAAACAATACATCGAATGGGGCAGCTGTGCCCTGGAGCGGATTGAATCGCTGGAGCAGTTGCGGGTGTTATATCACGGCAGGAAGATCAAGGTGGTAACGGCCATGCAGGTGCCCGGGCCGGGTGTCAATACCGAGGAAGAGTTACAGCGGGTGGAGGAAATTCTTCTGGCAGACCAGTAGTATCCATATAAAGACGCTTACTTTTCAACTTCCTCGGGATGACCGATATGGTATCCCTGTACATAATCAATACCGACCTCCAGCATTTTTTCATAGATCGTTTCATCTTCCACAAATTCTGCCACAGTAGCAATTCCCATGGCATGGCCAATGTCGACAATCGCCTTGACCATTGATTCGTTGATCTTGTTAGTTACGCTGTTACGCACCAGGCTGCCGTCAATCTTCAGGTAGTCCACATGCAGGTTCTGCAAATAGGCAAATGAGCTTACCCCGCTACCGAAGTCGTCCAGTGCAAAATGGCAGCCGACATCACTCATAATTGACATAAACTTCTTCGCATTGGCCAGATTGGTGACCATTGCGGTTTCAGTGATCTCAAAAATCAGCCCCTTCGGATCAATCTGGTATTCTTCCAGCTTGTTGATTACGTAAGTAACCATATCGATGTCGCCCAGTGCTTCACCGGAAAGGTTAATCGATATTTCATTGCCGTCGATATGACCGGCTTGAATCAGACTGAATGCTTCATTGACTACCCACTTATCAATGCTCTTTATAAGATTGAAGCGTTCCGCAGCCGGTATAAATGCGCCGGGAGCATAAAGCTTGCCGTCTTCATCTTTCATACTGACCAGCAACTCATAGCGATCGCGCTTCCCCGTTCGGGTGGATCGTATCAGCTGTTTACGCAAACAAAACCGACCGTGACTCAGCGCCTGCTGCAGCCGATGCGCCCATTCTATATTCTTGATATGCCGGCCCAGTTCATAGTCGTCCTGATGGTATACATGTACCCGATCCCGTCCGGTATCCTTGGCAACATAGCAGGCCGTGTCGGCAGCCCGCATAACTTCCTTGACACCACCACTGTGTCGATTAATCGACACCAGGCCAATACTGGCCCCGACGGTAAATGTGTGACTCTCCCATGAAAACCGGTATTCGGCAATAACCTTGCGAATTGCCTCTGCGATCTCTTTGGCTTTTTCGATTCCACAGCCCGGCAACAGCAGGCCGAATTCATCACCCCCCAGTCGGGCCAGTGTATCGGTATCCCGAATCGTTTCCTGTAGCAACCGGCCCAGTTGGCGCAAGAGCTCATCGCCCGCACTGTGACCACATTTGTCGTTAACAATCTTGAACTGATCGAGATCGATATAACACATACCGTGCGCCTGATTCTCGCGGATACTCTGATCATGTAGCTGGTTAATTCGGCGATCAAATTCGCTGCGATTGATCAGTCCGGTCAACCCATCATGGGTCGCGAAATACTCCATCTCGTCGGCCATATCCCGGATCTCGGTAATATCCCAGGAATAGATCCGCACAACCTCATTCTCCCTGACATAGGAAAATTGCTGTTCATAGACCATGCCGCCCACTTCGATACTGCGAAACACCGGCCGTTCACTTCCCACGACCATGTTAACCATGGCCTGCAAGTTGGACAGGGCCGGATGCGCGATTCCCAGCGTTCCAAGTTCGCTGAAAGTAACCTTGGCCGCCGGGTTGGTGTAGGTGAGCTCTCCTTGGCGGGTAATCTCGATAATCGGCATCGGACTGAGTTCCGGGAAACTGGCCAGCCGCTGTAATTCCTGTTCCGCTTGCTTACGCTCACTGATATCACGAATCACGGCGCAGATGGAAACGGCCTGGTCGGTAGTGATCGAGGTCAGACTGACTTCCACGGGAATAACACTGCCATCCTTGCGCAGACAAGTCAGTTCACTATTCCCCATGGGTCGTGCCCACGGTGCACTGTTAAACATCTGGCGAAAGTTCACGTGACGCTGGCGAAGATGCTCCGGCAGCAACACCTCGACGGACTCACCGATCAGTTCCGTATTCTTGTAGCCGAGCACACCGAAACATTGGGCATTGGCCTGTTCGATGATGCCGTCGCTGTCGACGATGATTTGTGGATCCGGTGAGGCTTCGAACAGGCTGCGAAAACGCCGCTGGGTATCAAGATATTTACTTTCCGCCTGACGGATCAGAGTCAGATCCTGGATATGCTGCACAATGCCGGTGGGATTGCCCTGGGCATCGCGCACCACACCGATACGCACCTGGATGGAACGCCCGGCATGGTTACGCGGATCATCCGCCTCCAGGGTAATGACGGCATCGCGCCGATCATAGCGCGCCCGACAGACCGGACAGGGGACTTCTTCTCCCTCCGGGTGGAAAAACAGGCTAATCGGCTTGCCAATAACTTCGTCAGACCGGCGCCCCAGATGGGCGAAAAAGGTTTTATTCGCCTGGACCACCTGATCGTCCAGATCCAACAGACAGATGGGCTCATCAAGAAAGTCGAGTGCAGTTTTCCAGCCGTGAGAAAGGTTGTTGATAATCGAAGCCTCGGGGACCAATGGCATAAATAAACATCTGTCTGCTCCCGTTCCCTGGCATTAGATGGGAAAACCCTCCCGGATTCCGTGAGTACAGGCGTATGTCGGCCTGCGGCGCCGGAACTTTACTTCAATCCCGCTACACCGCGACCCGACTCATAAGACGGGATATGGGTAAGATTATTCCAATCCCTTGATTTCATAAGGATTTATGCCTCCGGGCAGGACGTCCGGAGGAGACTTGCCGGATCCCGTGGTCTCAGCTTCGGCGCTTGGCAGCGATACGCAGGCGCAGCGCGTTGAGCTTGATGAAACCTTCGGCATCCTTCTGGTCGTAGGCACCGGCGTCCTCTTCAAAGGTGGCGATTTTCTCGTCAAACAGCGAGTCGCTGTCGGACTGGCGCCCGGTAACAATGACATTACCCTTGTACAGCTTGAGCCGCACCAGCCCGTTCACATGCGCCTGCGAGGCGTCGATCAGGGTCTGCAGCATTTCCCGCTCCGGCGACCACCAGTAGCCATTGTAGATGAGCGAGGCATATTTGGGCATCAGCTCGTCCTTGAGATGGGCCACTTCGCGATCCAGGGTCAGGGACTCAATGGCCCGATGGGCCTTGAGCATCACCGTGCCGGCGGGGGTCTCGTAGCAGCCGCGGGATTTCATGCCTACATAGCGGTTCTCGACCAGATCGTCGCGGCCGATGCCATTGGCGCCGGCCACCTCGTTGAGCGTGCTCATCACCTGGGCCGGGCTCATGGCCTTGCCATCGATGGCCACGATATCCCCCTGCTCATAGCGCAATGTCAGCTCGGTGGGCTTGTCCGGCGCCGCCTCGGGGGAGACACTCCAGCGCCACATGTCCTCTTCCGGCTCGGCCCAGGGATCCTCCAGAATCCCGCCCTCGTAGGAAATGTGCAGCAGGTTGGCGTCCATCGAATAGGGCGACTTCTTGCCAGCCTTGGCGAAATCGACCGGGATGTCGTGTTCCTTCGCGTAGGCCATCAGCTTCTCGCGGGAGTTAAGGTCCCACTCGCGCCAGGGGGCGATGACCTTCACATCCGGCTTGAGCGCATAGGCCCCCAGCTCGAAGCGGACCTGGTCGTTACCCTTGCCGGTGGCGCCGTGGGAGATGGCATCGGCGCCGGTCTGGTTGGCAATCTCCACCAGCCGTTTGGCGATCAGCGGCCGGGCGATGGAAGTCCCCAGCAGGTACTCGCCCTCGTAGACGGTATTGGCGCGGAACATGGGGAAGACGTAATCGCGGGCGTACTCCTCGCGCAGATCCTCGATATAGATCTCCTTCACGCCCATGGCCTCGGCCTTGGCCCGGGCCGGTTCAACCTCCTCGCCCTGACCGATGTCGGCGGTGAAAGTCACCACCTCGCAGCCGTAGGTCTGCTCCAGCCATTTGAGGATGATGGATGTATCCAGGCCACCGGAATAGGCCAGTACTACCTTCTTGATATCGCTCATGAAAATCAGCTCCGTCGCAAATGCGCCACAATCGGTGTAAATCGCGGCGCATTATAACGGAAAGTTGCCGGGCCGCGGCGCCGGATCCCGGCTTCTTTGCGCCAATGTTCGTAGCGAGAAAAAACCGGGCTCTGCGCTCGCGGCATGCTATATTGGCCTGCGGTTTATTGAGTGCGCCGCAAGACTGAATCCTCCCATCCTCGACAACCTCAGCGGTCCCGCACTATGCAACGAAATATCGGTCAAAAAATTGCCTTACTCTTCGCTATCGCCTGCTATCTGGCGGCGGTCGGTTGCCTCGTGGCCTCGGTATTGTACGAGCCTGTTCAAAGCAGTGACCCGATTCAGGCCTCGCTCATTGCCTCGGTCATTTTCTTCGGCGGCTGCGCCATCGTCCTGCACGTTATCGCCCGCACCCGGCTCAAGGGACTCGTGAGCCTCAAAGATCCTGGAAATAACCCGGAATAATCGCCAAATTCTGTGATTTGTATCCATTTTCGCCAAAAAGCGGTTGCCTCCAAAACCCGGAAATTTGTCGGTTAAATGACGGGAAAACTGCAAAATCGGGCGATAACAGGCCCAATTTGCCGGATTCATCACAAACCGGCACATTTCCCCCTTAACCCGCATCAAAAGTCATGCTATACAGGGTTATTCACTAACCATAATGTGTGATGGAGAAGATGGGACGACTGGTCTTGATCATTCTGGTTCTGTTTTCGGTGACCGCCATCTACAGCGAAGCCCATGCTGGCGGGCAACGAAATCAGGCCCTGGCAACGGGGTATTCACCCGACTGGCGGAATGCCGAATCCGACTGCGCCGACACCCGGGCGCTTGTCCCCGGCCACACTCGGCTCGGCGACTGAGCGCTTCACCCGGCCGGCGCCCGCTCGCGCCAGATCCCCCGCTTGCGCCAAACCCCCTCTTTCGCCAAATCCAACTCTCACCAAATCAAGAAACGACACCAAACACGGCATTAATGCCCCGGCTGCGTATGCAGACCCGCGGGACAGCATTGTGCGTGCGGCACAACCCCCTCGCGCGCTTCGTACCAGTGGCGACTGCGACGCAGTGCGGAGAGCGCAGTGCGGAGAGCGGAGAGCGGAGAGCGGAGAGCGCACCACACGATTGAGCAGATAGGCCGGGCCTGAATTGAAAAACATCTGAATCAGGATCGGCACCGCCAGCAGCGCGATAATCAATGGCTGATTGATGATCTGCTCGTCCTGAAAACCGAACAGCAGCACCAGCGTCACCAGCAGGGCCACAAAGGAAACCGGATGCATGGCATTAAGCACCCGCTGCAGACGCAGATAACCGTGCTCATAGTCCAGCAGCCCAGCTGCGCCACAGGTTGGCAATAATCAACGGAATCACGATATAGACCAGCACCGACAACAGCAGTGTCTCCCACGGCACCGTGATCGCGGACAAACCGAGCAACAGCGCGAGGATGGCTTGAAACGTGTCGGTGAAAAAGTGCCCCAGGCCGATGCCGAAGAGAATGCACAAAAACACCCGGCCGGTCAGATAGCGTTCGAAAACCCCATCCCGGCGCCGGCGGACTTTTTCGCGGTGATTTCGCCGATTGGATCGAGGCGAGGGCCATGCGCCAGGGATGGCGCGTTTTTGGACTCGCACTGCGCGCTCATGGTTCAGGCAGCTCCCCGGTCTGGTTGTTTTCAAACTGGGCGTAACTGCGGTGCACGTTGCCGCCGTGTAACTGATCGTGATTTTTCAAAAACGCCCAGCGCGGCGCATCACCGTACTGCGCCAGCGTCGCTTCAAGGCCTTCCCAGTTTTCCGCCGCCGGGCGTATATTATCTATCAGCCAGGCGAGGTACTCGCCGGTATCACGCTTCGCCCTGGCCACATCGCAGACATTACCGTGCCCCGGCACGATCGCTTTGGGCGCGAAGGCGGCCATGACCCCGTTAAACGCCTGGTGCCAGCTGGTGACCCGGCTTTCCGGACGCACGCTCAGCATGCGATCGACATAGATCAGATCGCCGCTGAACAGGATCTGCTGCTGCGGCAGCCAGACACTGACATCGCCGGGAAAATGCGCATCGCCGAACCAGTGCAGCTCGATGGCCACACCGCCGGGTTTCATTTCGGCCCGGTTGCCGGGCAGCGGTTCGGCCGCGTAGGTCGCACGGGTCCCGGCCAGCGCGTCCCCGAGCACACGCTTGAGGCTGGCCATGTGTTGCCCGGCAAGCCCGCGCTGGGTATCAACCGTGCGTTGCAGGGCAATGATCGTCGCCCCCCGGTCGGCAAAATAGCCGTTACCCAGCCAGCGATGATCCTGCGAACCGGTATTGATCACCCAGCGGATCGGCTGCTCGGTGACCGAACGCACCGCCCGCTCGATGACCTCGGCGCCGCTGTTGGAGGCCCCGCTGTCGATCAGCACCACGCCCTCACCGGTGACGATGAAACCGTAATTAGCGTTGAGCGCCAGATTCTCCGGCGTGCGGCCGGTGGTCGGGCCGATCAGCGCATAGATGCCTTCGTCCACCTGCTGCGGTGTCAGGCTCATGGCCGAAGCCAGGGCGCTGATCAACATGAGTCCGGCTGCCAGTGCTGTCTTAATCATTGGTTTTGCTCCTGAAGTTGTTGTATCAGCTTGCGCACCCGACACTGGATAGCATCCCGGGTGGCGCGAAACACTTGCATTGAGCGGCAGGCGTTCCCCGTGCAAAGGAACAGTCGATTCATTCAGCCACCTCCTGGCGAATTGTCCCAACCTGTGCGGCGAACAAAGCGGTTTCGTAGGGTTGGGGGAGAGATGGTCCGCTATCAGGCACAGCAGGCTGTCCCCGGCCGGTTGGGCATGGCGGCCAGGGCCGCGCGATCAGCAGCGTAAGGCGTCCGGTCGGCCACGCCCTGTGCCGTCTCCGCCAGTACCTGCTGCGCCCACTCGGGAAGCGCCGGGTTGCAGCCGGTAGTAAACCCACAGTCCCTGACGCCGGTCACTGACCAGCCCCGCCTGGCGCGACTGGGCCAGATGGCGCGAGATATCATCGGTTAGCGCATGGGTCAGCTCACACACGCACAGCTCGCCCTCCTGCTGCATGAGCAACAAGGCGCGCAGGCGCAGCAGGTGGGCCAGGGCACTGAACAGACTGTCGGAATTAATCATCATGCGCCAAATATATGATCAAATATATGATTATCCATATATCCGGTCAAGCAGACATTCTGTCCGGGCATAACGCGCCTACCCGGCGTTGAGCGTCATTCCAGGCGTAAGAATTGTTCGGCAATCTCAGAGGCATCGAACCGCCGGTACAGCGCCGGGGTGATCTCGGGCGGATTGTCCAGCCCCTCGCGAATCTTGTCGGCCAGCCCTTGCACCGTATTGTCGGCAATCAGCCGCTTTTGATCGCCGCTGAGCACATCATGGACACCGCCCGGGCAATCGGTGGCCACAACCGGTGTGCCGCAAATCATGGCCTCAGCGAGCACCAGGCCAAATCCTTCAAAGCGCGAGCTCAGGACAAACAGACTTGCCTGGCGCATCCAGGGATAAGGATTTGACTGTTCACCGACGAACCTGACCCGGCTGTCGATCGCCAGTTCCCTGGCCAGTTGACGCAAGCGTGGCTCGTCCTGACCGCCACCGACGATCACCAGCTTCTGGTTGACCCCCGAAGCCTGATAGGCGCGTAACAAAAGCGATTGATGCTTTTGGTAAGTGAGTCGACTGACATGAACGATATAGGGCTCATCAGGTAACGGCGCCGGCTCCCGGGACTGGGCCTGAATCCGGGCAACCGGCAGCGGGTTGTAAATCAGCTTCAGGCTGCGGGGTATCAAACTGTAGGCCTGCAGACGTTCTTCGAGTGAAGCCTGCACACCGCTGGAATTGGTAACCAGATTTTTCCGATGATAGAGCGCTTTTGAAAAGACCCGCTCCCAGAAGCCACCCCGCATGGCCCATAACGGACTGACCACCACCTGATAGAAACGCGGATCCCGATAGTTCCAGAACAGTTCAAACGCCCCTTGCCCGAGGGCGATGATCTTGTCAAAACGACCAGACTTGCGTTCCTGCCAATAGAGAAAGAGCCGCAGATACCAGCCGCCGTAAAGGCCGCGCCAATAGAAGTTTGAACGCTTGATCAGCGGCGCCAGCAACAGCCGGGTAATGAGGTCATAAACCAGGCCGATCCCCGTCAGCCGGTTAATCTTGTCCACATCAAAATAGTGAACCGTTACCGCCGCATCGGGCTGTAACACGACACGCCGTTTGAGCACCAGAATATGCACATCATGACCATCGGCCGCCATGGCGTTAGCCAGATTGATGGTATGGCGCTCAATGCCGCCCATTTGCAAACTGCGTACGATAAGCAGTATACGCTGCCTGCCTGCTCTATCCGACATCATTATCTCCCGAGTTCATACACACTGGCCTGTCACATTCCCGGATGTTGTGAAATCATTGCTTAACCGGATTTATAATATCACATCCGGCAAGATAGAAAATCCGCACAACAGCGCGTAAACTCAATGACGGGCTCATAAGAATCCGCGTCTTGAATCCGATGTCATTGACAGGTCACCTGCTCACAGCCGAATATATCGTGAAAACCGCCGGGTAATCCGATGGATATTCTGCTGATCAATCATCAACAGGTCACGCCGCTGGAAAGCCTGCCGGAACATTTGCCGGAATCCGGCTTTCTGTGGCTGGATATTATCCGCGGCGAGGAGAGTGACTGGCCGCAACAGGTCGAACGCTTGTGCGGCGCAAGCATCCACGAACGGCATGTGCGTGACAGCCAGAACCTGGAGCACCCGTCCTTTTATGACGGGACCCAGAATTACGAGATGCTCATCTTTCGCGGCCTGTCTCCGGCGGATCAGACCGGGGATTTTCAGACCCGACCGACAGTGTTCTTTGTGCTCGAACATCTGCTACTGACCATTCGCCCCACCGACAGCGTTTCGGTCGCCCAGATCAAGCCGCGCCTGCTGGACAAGGCCGTGCGCATCCCCCGCCGCCCGGCCGGCCTGATGCACCTGCTGATGACCTACATGGTGGATCGCTACCTTGCCCTGCGTGAGCCACTGCTGAATCGCTACGATGAATGGCGCCGGGATCTGCTCGACCCCCGCCATGACTTCAGTGACTGGATGGCGGTGATGGATTACACCAGCGACCTGCGAAAACTGGAGCGCCTGTGTGACGAACAGATCACCGCGCTGCAGGCCTGGCGCGAGGACACCGATACCGAATTCGATGATCACCTCACGGTCCGGTTCAACGATCTGGTCGAACATATTCAGCGCGTGATCAAATTCGCCGAAGACCAGAAAAACGAAACCGAAGCGCTGGTGCAGCTGCATTTTTCCGCCGTGGCCCATCGTACCAACGAGATTGTGCGGGTGCTGACTGTCCTCTCCGCTATCTTCCTGCCACTGACCTTCATCGCCGGTATCTTCGGCATGAACTTCGAGAACATGCCGGAGCTGCAACTGGAATACGCCTACTTCTTTACCCTCGGCGGCATGGCCACACTGGCCGTCGTTCTGCTGATCCTGTTCAAGTTCAAGAAGTGGTTGTGAGCTGAAAGAACAAAGCCTGGTACCAGCGAAACACTGAACTTACAAAATTTACCGGAAAAGCATTATCCTGACTCATTCCTTTCGCTGTTCTCCATGCCTTCGGCGCGATCGTTCAGTGTATAATCCCGCACTATCGTTCCGACGCGTATCCGGTAATCCTGGAACAGCCTGTCTCGACCTTTTGTTTGTGCCACGCGGTGTTGTTCCAGATTTCGCCAGCGGGAGATAGCTTCTTCATCCTCCCAGAAGGAAAGCGACAGTATCTTTCTTTCATCACTCAGACTCTGGAACCGCTCGACGGAGATAAACCCGGGCATCTCTTTTAAATACTCCCGCAGCTGCGCCGCGATGGACAGGTACTCCTGTTTACCCTCGGCAGTGGGAATCACTTCGAATATTACCGCAATCATGGGTCACCTCTGTAAATGGCAGGCCGGACGCGCATCCGGCAAAGCGTGTTCAGACTCTATGCTGGACAGTTGCCGGATTACACCTCGTTGGCGCGGCGCAGTTTAGCCTCGACCCGGGCGGTGTTCAGCAGACTCTCATCAACTACCTCGGGATAGAGGGGATAGAACCGTTCCACTTCGAAGACATGTTCGCACGCGGCCTGTTCCAGGCGTTGCCGCACCGCACTGGGGAGGTCCCCAAGCATTAACAGGCGGGGGGCAAGCCGCTGCAGATAAAGATCGCAAAGCCGCTGGCATTCCGGATCCGCCCACGCCTCCCTGATCAGACAGGGCGGAAAATCGTCCGTCGCCTGCGGGCGTTCGAACCAGGCCACCCGTGGCTTGTTGCCGGCCCGCGCCTCGATCTGTTGCTGCAGGCGATAGTTGACCGGCGGCAGGTAGGTCGCCTGCGCCGGGGGAGCCGGATCGGGGACCACGAGTTTCGCCGCGGGCATGGCCAGCCATTCCGGCGGCGGGAGCGGAAGTTGCATATCTGCCTCATTGACGCAGGAATGCAACAGTGCGAGGGGGCTGTCGTCGCTGCCATCCAGCAACCAGTATTCATAACGGTCCGCCGCCTCAAAGGGTATCCGGGTGTCGCGGATCGCTTCGAAAAGCTGTTGGCTGTCCGCGCGGACCCGTTCAGGATCCAGAAAGGGGTGGATGGCGCGGGTCTCCAGCCGGTCCTCAGCGATGGTTACCACCAGAGAAGAATTCACTCTCGGATCGTCTCTGAATGGCCCAATTTTTACCTGCTCGTTGTCGTTCTGCGCGTAGCGTATCGCCCAGTTCTTCCCGTCCAGGCTCAGGGCACGCCCCCAGTCCAGTTCTGCAACCTGGACCACGCCGACGAAGGGCAACAGAAATTTTTTGGAGTACAAACGGGTCATTTTCGAAACACGAATAATCAGTTGTCGACACTGCCAACTGTGCCACCAACTTTTGCTTCATGGCCAGCTTTTCATTGCGCACCGTACAGCAGGCAATTTCTCGAAATACACATTACGCTGCATGAACGGGAGAGGCTATCTTATTTATGTTCCAGCGCGTACTGTTTCATCTGTCTGATCATATTAACCAGACCGTTTGAGCGCGTCGGCGAGAGGTTTTCTTTAAGACCTATGTCGTCAATAAAGTGTAAATCGGCGTTAATAATCTCAGCGGGGGTTCGGCCGGACAGAACACGTACTAACAGGGCAATGATACCTTTGGTGATCATGGCATCGCTGTCGGCGAAAAAGTAAATCCTGCCGTCTTTCATCTCCGGCACGACCCAGACCCGGCTCTGGCAACCTCGGATGAGATGTTCTTCGGTTTTGAGTTTGTCATCCAGGGGGGCGAGCTTTTTTCCCAGATCGATCAGATAACTGTATCGATCCATCCATTCGTCAATGATGCCGAATTCATCGACAATTTCCTTTTGAGCATCTTCCAGGTTCAACGTTTTTACCTGCATTCCATCTTTCATTATCAAACGAACTACTTAAAACATTTCCCTGACTTTCATAATCCCTTCATATAACCGGTCCACCTCGTCAATGGTATTGTACATCGCAAACGAGGCACGGGCGGTGCCTTCAATGCCGAAGCGCTTCAGCAACGGTTCGGTGCAGTGGGTACCGGTGCGCATGGCAATGCCCAGTTTGTCGAGGATCATGCCTGTGTCGTAAGGATGAATACCTTCTAGCAGGAATGAGACAATACTCACCTTGTCGGGGACATTACCATAGATGGTCAAGCCATCAATAGCGGACAGTCGCTCGGTGGCATATTCCAGCAGCTTTCGCTCGTGCGTGGCGATTTCATCGAGACCAACGGCTCGCAAATAGTCGATGGCGGCGGCCAGGCCAATGGCGCCGACATAGTTAATCGTGCCTGCCTCAAATTTGAGAGGAAGCTCGGCATAAGAGGTTTTTTCGAAGGATACACTGGCGACCATATCACCGCCGCCCTGGTATGGCGGCAGTTCCTCCAGCCACTTCTCCTTGCCATAGAGAACGCCAATGCCGGTGGGCCCGTACATCTTATGCCCCGAGAACGTATAAAAATCGCAATCAAGTGCCTGCACATCCACGCCTACATGATGAATTCCCTGGGCGCCATCGATAAGTACAGGCACACCATGTTTGTGCGCGGTGTCAATGATTTTCCGAATCGGATTAATTGTGCCAAGTGTATTGGACACGTGGTTGACTGCAAGAATCTTCACCTTGTCCGTAAGCAGGTTGTCTAATTCATCAACACGTAATACACCAGGGGGATCAAATGGTAGCACCTTGAGTCGGGCGCCCTTACGCTCGCAAAGCAATTGCCAGGGCACCAGGTTGGAATGGTGCTCCATGCCGGTTACAAGAACCTCATCGCCCTCGTGGACAAATTTTTCGCCAAAACTGAAGGCAACCAGGTTGATGGCGCCTGTGGTACCCGAGGTAAATACAACTTCCCGTGTCGAGGCCGCATTGATGAAGTCACGCACATTCTGGCGGGCATGCTCGAACTGTTCGGTGCACTGTTCGCTCAGGTAATGCGTGCCGCGATGAACATTGCTGTTGAATTGGCGGTGTATACGGTCAATCGCATCCAGAACCTGGACCGGTTTTTGTGCGGTAGCAGCATTGTCCAGATAAATAAGAGGCTTACCGTGAACCGACTGATGCAGGATGGGAAAATCGTCCCGGATATTGTTGACATCTAAGGTCATCGCGGGGTTCGGGTTCGCTGACTATAAGTGTATTAATCAGCATAACCTGTAGGTATGTAGAGGGCAAGGTGGGAAAATGTCAAAAATCACCCGGATCGTTCCGGCTCAGGGCACTCCGGCGGGACGCTCGCTTCAATCCATTGCGCCCGCCTCTGCGGCCTGTTCTGGCCACCCTGTTTGTAGCGGCGTGTAGCCCCACTCGCTGGGCAATCTGCGATCAGGCTCCCTGCGGCCTTGACCGGGCACGCGCTCTGCGCGCCGTACAGTCGCATAATTATCCATGAAGCGCATCAGCGCCACTGGGTCAGGATCTTAGCTGGAAGGTAAAACGGCGGGGCCGATCAGAATAACAGAAAGTAGGAGGCGCATTAGCTAACGCCAGAAATGATTGAAGAGAAGCCGCGCGACTGTTGAGGGTCGCGCGGCTGATCGCCTCAGGGCTTCTTGGGGGTGGTGTAGGGCACTTCTTTCTGGAAGGATTCCCAGATGGTGTCATAACCAACGTAACCTTTCTCATTAGCCGGCATTTGACGGGTTGTCAGAAAACGTGACTTGCCATCGGGAACCTTGGGCCGGGTTTTTGGTGCATCACTCATAATCATCACTCCTCAATGGTTGAAACGGGAGGAATTAAAACAGGGATGTCAGCCCCTCCCACTTAACTGACGTAAATCATACTCTCTAGCGCGTGTAATGTCCCTTTTTGGGAATCACATGCCGCACGCCCCCCTGGGGATTTTCAACATCCCCCGTGTAGCGGGGTATGACATGAATATGGACGTGGAAGATACTCTGTCCGGCCGCCGGTCCAATATTAACGCCGATGTTGTAGCCGTCAGGGTTGAACTCCTCGTCCAGCAACCTGCGCTCCTCGGTGATCAGCGCCATGCAGGCGTTGATCTCTTCGGGCGTCAGGTCAAAAAAGCTGGCAACATGGCGACGCGGAATCACCAGGGTATGCCCCGGGCTCACCGCGTAGGTGTCACGAGCACTGTAAGCCAGTTCATTTTCCAGTGATACCCCGCGTGGATCTGTACAAAACAGGCACGGATTATTGGGGTCTCTTTTTTGTTCTGCTTTTGCTTCAGACGACAAACTTCTACTCCCGTTCGTCTGGCACCCGGTTATTGCACAGGAACCCTGGTAGTCCCTTCAACATCCGGAACGTCGTCGACCTTGCCACCGAACTCGATTTCTTCTTCGCTGGCATCACGAACTTCCTTGATTTCCAGTTTGAAAATGACTTCCCTGCCACACAGCGGGTTGTTGCCATCGATAGTGACGGTCTTTTTATCCACTCTTGTGACCAGAAATGTCTTGGTCTGCCCCCTCTCGTTTTCCATCAGGATGGACGTGCCGACTTCGCGATATTCCTCAGGCACATTTTCGATAGGCTCGACAATGACCAGAGATTCGTCTCTGGGACCATACAACTGGTTACAGTCTATCGGCACCTCGATCACATCACCCGCGAGCTTGCCTTCCAGCTCGGCGGTAACGGCAGGTGCGAGGACTTCACTTACCCCGTGAACATAACCCAGGGGGTATTCGATCTCGGTCAGTACAGATCCTGACTTTTTATCGATGACCTTGTACTTGAGTTCGACGTACTTGTTGTCAGCGATGGCGTCTTCGAGTTGTTGATTCATATTACAAGCTTTCAATCTGTATTGATTAAGGTATTAAAAACAGGATCAGATGATTCGAACTCAGAATATGGAGGCACCAAAGATTCTGACTTCACCATCTTCATAACCCAGTACCATGCGGCCCAGCCACTCACCTTCTTTCTTCTTACTGCGAACCCGGTAGAGAATCGTGACATGTTCGCCACGGCGAATCGTCCCCAGATAGTCATAATCTTCGGACAAGCTTCTCGTCAGCTCGCTTTTGGCAAACTGCTTGCCGACTTCGACTTCATTCAGGCCAAACAGCAGGTTGTAGGAGAATTTTTTGATGAATTTACCGTACTGGCCTTTATTGGAATATTTGATCAGGTCTTCCCACATGGGATGTGCAATAGCCAGCAACTCCTCATCGGGCATATTAATAATATTCTGCTGGTTTTGTGTCTCGATTGATGCTTCAGTTGTCATAGTCACGCTTCTATTGCTACCAATAATCAGTTTTCCAGTTAAGCAACCCGGGGCCTTAAAACTTTTCCAACAGGAAAAGAAACACCAGCAACCACTTTAAAAACAAGAAGTTGCTGGTGCTTTACGGCCTTCAGGGCAGATCTTATTCGTTTTCGTCTACCAGGTGATAACAAGGAGCTTTCTCCATTGTGTATTCACCTGTTTTGGGATCACGACGAGAAACGGTCAGCACATGCCAGTTTTCATCATCCAGCTTCAGTGCATCACCACGGTAGTAATAGCCGGGCCAGCGGGTTTCCCTGCGGAACAGCGTATGATGCATTACAGATTCTGAAGCGCGATGACGATGCATCAGTTCCCATGCACGCAAAAGTTCATGGAAATCTTTTGCGGCAATCTTCTCCAGATCCTCTTCCAGAATGGCCAGTTTCTTCAGACCGATATGCAGAAGCTTCTCGTTGGTCATGTAGTTGACGCTGGCGCCACCACAGTACTCATCCATCAATTTCTGCAAACGATCCAGGCCCTGGCGAGGATTGATGTAGTTGGGGTTAACATCACCGGCAGTGATCTCGTTGCGGTAAATCTTGTAGTGCTCCATCGGCTTGAAGATCTGCGTCTTGCGGTCGTTGATCTGCTTCTCGGAGACCACAATGCCTTCGGCCTTGCCGTCGTCGATGTACTTGCAGGCGGCCTTGGCAGCCAGACGACCTTCGGTAAAGGAACCGGAGGAAAAGGCGTGCGGCGTACCGCCCACCGCGTCACCGGCACCGAACAGACCCTCAACGGTGGTCATGCGGTTATAACCCCAGAAGTATTCTTCCGGTGAGATATCCTCGGGACCTGAACACCATGCGCCACAACCGGTCGCATGTGAACCCATAACATAGGGCTCGGAGGTAGTCAGCTCGGGGTTTTCGTTCTTGGGATCCACGTCGGTGGCAGCCCACAGTACCGCCTGACCGACGGTCATGCCCAGAAAGTTATGCCAGCCGATCTCTTCGAGATGCGGATCCTGGAAGGCTTCCATGGTGACCATGTGAATCGGACCACGACCGGCATTTACCTCGGAGATCAAGGCGTGGTTACGCAGGCAGGTCGGAATCGGACGATGCGTTACGTGAGAAGCATCGGGATCCAGGTATTCCTTACCGACGATTTCCTGCAGACCGGGCCACCACTTGGACTCATACTCTTCGCCCAGGCAGTTCTGGGTGTAGGTCTTCAGATGCAGAAAGTATGCACCCACCGGACCGTAACCGTCTTTGAAACGGGCCAGTACGATACGGTTTTCCATCTGGGTCATTTTTGCGCCGGCTTCGATCAACAAACCATAAGCTGAACCGGATGACCACGGTGCATACCAGACACGACCCGCACCTTCACCCACGGAACGCGGTTTGAAGATGTTGGAAGCACCACCGGCACCGACGATGACGGTCTTGGACTTGAATACGTGGTAGTTACCGGTACGGACGTTGAAACCGACGGCACCGGCAACGCGGTTTTCCTTGGCTTCGTCCATCAGCAGGTGAGTGACACAGATACGGTTGAAGACCTCATCCGCGGATTTCTTGGCGGCTTCGGCCACAATCGGCTTGTAGGACTCACCGTGAATCATGATCTGCCAGCGACCTTCACGCTGATAGGCACCGGTTTTGGGATCGCGCATCAGCGGCAGCCCCCATTCCTCGAACTGATGTACAGCCGAGTCCACGTGACGGGCCATATCAAACAACAGATCTTCACGCACCATGCCCATCAGGTCGATACGTGCGTAACGCACGTGATCTTCCGGGTTATTTTCACCGAAGCGCGTACCCATGTAGCAGTTAATGGCGTACAGGCCCTGTGCAACCGCACCGGAACGATCGATGTTTGCCTTTTCGGCGATAACAATCTTCTTGTCCTGACCCCAGTATCTGGCTTCGAATGCAGCACCGGTCCCACCGAGGCCCGCACCTGCTACCAGGACATCAATATTGTCTTCTATTATTGTTTTGTAAGCCATCAGTAGTACACCCCTGCTTTCATTTTTAACCCGTTTGATTTCAAGGTGTGTATATCCCCGTCATCAAGACGAATATATTTCGGTTCGTTATACAGCAACTGGCTGTTACGCATTTCCTGGGTCGGACCTTGCACTGAAGCGAGCTTGGGAATGTGTTTGCCCCATGGCTTGGTTGTAATCGGTGCAAGCAGTTCCATGTCTTTTTCGCCGTTGCGGAACTTGATGCGCCAGGCAATAACACCTTTTTCCTCGTCACGTTTCACACGTACCGAGTGCCCCAGCGGCGCAAAGTCTGCGTAACCACGCACATCAATGGCGTTCATCGGACAGGCTTTTACACAGGAGTAGCACTCCCAGCACATGTTGGGTTCGATGTTGTACGCACGGCGAGTTACCTTGTCGATATGCATAATGTCCGACGGACAGATATCGACGCAATGACCACAGCCATCACAACGCGTCATATATACAAAAGTTGGCATTTTTTATCTCCTGCTATCGAATTAGTAGTGGCGCGGTGCTTCACGCTTGATACCAAGGCCCATGTCTGAAGGGTTCTTGCCCATATATTCAGGAATATCCGGAAATTTTGCCTGTACTGCAGGGTCCGACAGATCATAGTCAGCCGGCAGGTTTTCTCTGGAACCATCCGCTTTAATCGTCCGTTTCTGGAAGGCCGCAGCAGGTTTGAAGAACATGTGAGCAAACTTGGACCACAGCACGGTACTAAACAGAACAGTCGTGGCTACGATGAACAGAACAAAGAACAACATATCCCAGCCGGCAGCACCAGCGGACTGCAGGATGGACCAGATCAGGCCAAATGTCGCCATGGTGATCAGAGAAAGGATGAAGATATCGGCCTGACGCAATTGATACCACTTGACAGCTTCTGCAGAAACATCAACGCGGATGGAGAACCAGAACCAGTAACCACCGATGACTAGCATCAGGGCACCGACATGCCACAGCAGCGGTACAGTACCGGATGAAGTGTCCGCTCCGAAAATCATCATCACGGTTGTCACGACGAAGATAATGAAGCCGTACATGGTCAACAGGTGAGAGATTCTGCGACGGATATTGCAGAACTCGGAAGAAGTGATGACTTCACTGGCTACGGTCTTGACCAGCAGTGATGCTTTTTCACCACCACCGACTGTTCGTTTGGCAGCCTTCTGCGACTTTTTCGAATTTTCGAAAAAGTACTGGGCACTTTTCTTGTGCATCATATCCAGCACTGTACCCAGCACCACCAGGATAATCATTAAAATGATGTAACCCTGCATGATCTCGGGAGATATCAATGCTGTTAGTTCAGAGAAGGGGTTGGTGGTCAGCATATGAGACACTTCCTCTAATTTATTGTTTATGATTTGTAACAATCGTTACACCCGCAATAACGCGGCCAAGGTTAACATTGCTCTTGCGGTTCGACCAGACAATCACGATAAACGTTTTTTATCCGTCATTCCGAAAGTTGATAAGAGCCTCAGCTCGTGGAGGGAGGCGAAGCCCGCTATTATAGCGCGGAGCGGCTCTCAACACCAGATGGCTGGATAGTCCGTGTGCAATTCATGGAGTTACGATTCTGACTCTATTTTAGTATTTGCTAATATTGTAATAATCCTTCGGCGAACTTAGAATCTTTCTAAATCACGACTACTCCGCCCAGACGTGGATCTCGACCTCGACGATACTGCCCGCGTCATCCAGCACGGCATTGACGCCGCGGGCCTTGCAGTCAGTCTGCCCCGGAACGGACATTGGCTGTTTGAATTCGGCACATACCTTTACCCGGGGTAGCGCGTTATTCAATTCATAGACATATTCGACGCGAACGGGAGTCAGCATCGATGCATCGAGGGTTTGATCAAACACGACCAACTCGCCCCGCTTAACCGCCTTTAAATAGATCCGGACAATCTCGCGCGGTTCATCGAACTCATGATCGACGGGATGCTGTGACATCCCGGTAACATGCGCAGACGCCTGGCCATTCATCGCAGACCCGATCATTGAAAAATTAACACGATGAATACTGTTTCATTTTAAAACCTTCACACTGTCTAAAATTCATAGCGCCAGTGTAGACAATCGGGTGACCCGCCGCTGCTCCGGGCTGAGGCATTCATGATCCTGCTGCCCGATATCGCCCACATTGTTCCCAACCCGCGCATCGAACTTGCGACTGACCCGGCTGTCGCCGGATGCCACCGAATCCCCCAACAGGTGGAACAACTCGAACAGCGGGTAATGGACAAAATCCGCAGCGAACTGCCCGACGTCAACTGGCTGCACAACTTTGCCACCCTGGGGCCTTACGATTACGTGGGCATTTTCGAGGCCCCCGACGTCGAGACCGCAACCCGAGTATCAATGCTGGTGCAGATATTCGGCCATGCCACCTCGGAGATCTGGGCGGCCACCGAGTGGCAACGCTTCAGGGAGTTGCTGCACGATATGCCACGGGCGGCGTAAAGGTCTTTATCTGCCACCGCCAGGAATCGATTCAGCGCAGCGCTGGCGCAGAACCCTGCAAACAAGCTGTTCGCTCCCTTCTGCGCCTGAGGCATGCCAAAAAACCGGGCTCAGGGCACAGGTTTGTCCGACAGGTCAAAACAATTGGGCGCTCTTCCCGGTTTTCTTCTTACCCGTCTTTTTATTCCGGATAAGGATCCATCTCCAGCTTTTGTACGTGATGGGCCAGCATGTGAATGTAACCGTGATGGCGACGCTCCCCACTACTGGTGAATTCGAAGCCATACACCCGGTAAAGCGCCAGGGCACCGCGCGGCCCGCGCCGCACTCGCAGTTTGTGCAGCGCGACGCTATCGTCGAGAAACTGTACCCCGGCCTCGCGGCAGGCTTGGATGCCGGCACGACGCGCGATCTCCTTGCTGCCCATCCCCTTCCACCACAATACCGCCAGCAGGGCGACGGGGATAAAGACAAGCAATCCCGTCAGCGTCATTCGACCCGCTCCGTCAGCAGATGCGTACGCATGTAAGAATGATTCGTAGTGTCATTTGTCATGGCCCGATTTTGCCAACTAACCGCGGTCAGTGCACGCTTATTACTGATATTAAGAAAATCTGTATCCTGTCCCGGGTATTGCCACCAGTGGCACCTTGTCGGTCGAACCGGCTATCCAGAGCGAGGTCAACCGCGAAGGGCACGGCAGCTACGCGGAACCGACCAACCCCAAAGAGTATGAAAAGGACCGCTTCGCCCGGGAACTGGCAAACGTCCTTAACAAGGCGCGCAGTGAGAATCAGTTCAACGAACTGGTCATCGTCGCCTCTCCCCACTTTCATGGCCTCATCAATCAGCATCTTTATGATGAATCGAGCGAGAAGGTAAGCCACAACATCGAAAAAGATTACACCCAGGTAAAGGATAGCGATATGCTGGATACGCTCCTTCCCTACCTGCGTCCGTACCTGAAGGAATAAACATGCACCGCCTCCCGGTCACATCAAACCGGGAGGACGAACAATGTGTCATTTGCCCGCCACAATGTTCGGCGCCTCAAACATAGACCAGTATGGCCACGTAATGGCTGATGCTGCCGGCCAGCACACACAGATGCCACAGGCCGTGCATCCACGGGTAACGACGGTCCAGGGCAAAAAAGACGATCCCGCCCGTATAGAAAAGCCCCCCGGCCAGCAACCAGACAAAACCGCTGAATGGCAAACCGGCCAGCAAGGGCCCAAGCGCCAGCAGGATAAGCCAGCCCATCAGCAAATAGATAATAAACGGGGCAACACGCGTCCCGTTTCGAAACACACCATCGATCACGATACCCAGCACCGCCAGTCCCCAGATGACCCCGAACAGCCACCAGCCCACGCTGCCTTCCAGCGTCACCAGCGTAAACGGGGTATAGGTGCCGGCAATAAGCAGATAAATGGCCTGGTGATCCAGAACACGAAACACCCGCTTCGCCCGGCCACGCAATCCGTGATAAAGCGTCGAGATCAGATAAAGCAGGAACAGCGAGCCGCCGTACACGCTGAATGACACGATCTTGAATCCATCACCGCTGTTTGTCGCAACAACCAGCAGCACGACCACACCCGCCAGCGCGAGTGTGGCGCCAACGAGGTGAGAGATGGTATTGAAACGCTCGCCCTTTTTCATACCACTATTATAATTATGAAGGGATCGAAGTGTTTTACAGATTTTTACTTTATAAAGACGGGAGGAACAAAGGCAGGATCTGCTCCGATCACCGCGCTAATGAGAATCGTTTGTCACAGCCGCATCACAATGATTGTATTTGAAAACATCGCCGAGAAAAACCATTTCGTAGCTGGCCCTTAATGCGGCTTGTTTCCATTCGCGACTCACTTCGCCCTCAATCTCAATCGGCAGGGCCTCGACCACCTTGCGAAACTTTTCCAGCAGCTCCCGCGTATCGTCGGCACCAACATAGATATTTGCCAGGTCAAAACTGTAACTGTCCTGTTCAATCATGGCGGACAGCTGCGTACCTTTTTCAACATTGATATCAATATCAACCCCGGGAATAGAATTGCGCAGGCGATCGAGTTCATCGGCACCCGGTACATGACTGACCTTTCCATCCTTGAAGCGGCGCAAATAAAACTTGGCGGCACAAGCAAACCGTCCGGCCCGGGCCTTGAAATCCGGCTTATTTCCGAGGGCCAGATCCACCATTATCTGATGATTTGAGGTCCCGTCGACGAACTGAAACATTTCACTGTGAGACTGGGAAATCCGGGGATTGATCTCCAGCAATTGATAATCGCCAGTATTCATATCGTAAAAATATTCAATATTGAAAGCGCCATTGTCAAAGCCGATATGCGACATAATCGTCCGGGAAGTCTCAACCATCGCATCCTTGACCTCCTGCGGAAGTTGCGAGGGATACTCATAGCGAAAGAAAGAATCGTCCGCGCCGAGAACAAAGATATTTTGCACCATACCAGCATGGCCCCTGATTCATGCAATGCGCTAAAAGCGTCGCTGACAAACTATTTCATTCACCATTGAAGGTAGAGCATTCTCTTCCTTGATGCCAGGTCTGCCCCGCTTCGCATGCCCTGTACGGCCTGAAGCCGCCTAAAAGTACATAACATAAAGCAAAGGGATAGAGGGATTCACTTTTGTTCGGGCCCGGCCTGTGATTGGCATCGTGGAATCACTCGCCGCTAACCCGCAATCAAAATATAGAATTATCAACCAGGCGAATAACGTCGATTGTTGGTGCACTTCTTCTGTGTTCTTCTACAATAATCAGAGCAGAAGGTAAGGCCGGATACCTCTGCTCAGACTCCCGGGTTTGTTGCGCGATCAACTTCAAAGTAGCATGTTGACATCAACCGCCCGGCACACATACCGCATCAGGTGCAAATAGATCTTACTCTGAATCATACGATGACCTGCCCGCCCCACAGCGAACCGGACACGGACGTCGATATCCGGCACAGGCTGCTGGATATCGTGCGCACGCTCAGCCGCGAACTGCATCCCGATCGCGATGACAGCGAGGTTCAGCTCGACGCCGCACTGGAGCGCGAGCTGGGCTTCGACAGCCTGACACGCGCGGAATTGCTGACACGTCTCGAACGCGAATTTCAGATCGGCCTGTCCGAACAATTGCTGGCCAGCGCCGAAACCCCGCGCGATCTGCTGCGGGCCGTTACCAGCGCCGCGCCGCAGCAAGCCCAAAAACAGGAACGCTCGCAGCCGGCGGCCCCCGCCAACAGAACGGAAGCCGGGGCCGCGCCACACCGTGCCACGACCCTGCTCGAGGTGCTTGACTGGCATGTGCAGACCCGGCCCGAGCGGGTGCAGCTCTACCTGTATGATGAAGCCGAGGATCCGCAACCGATCAGTTACCGGTCCCTGCGCGACGGCGCGCTGGCCATCGCCGCCGGGCTGCTGGCGCATGGGGTCAAACCGGGACAAACCGTGGCCATCATGCTGCCCACCGGCCGGGAATATCTGTTTTGTTTTTTCGGCATTTTATATGCCGGGGCGATTCCGGTGCCCATCTACCCCCCGGCGCGGCCCTCGCAACTGGAGGATCATCTGCAACGCCATGCCGGCATCCTGGCCAATGCCGCGACGGTACTGCTGATCACCGTCAGCGAAGCCCGGCCGCTGGCGCGCCTGCTCAAATCCCGGGTGCAGACGCTGGACACGATCACCACGCCGGACGACCTGCACCGGGAACCGGCCGAGCTGCTGCCGCCGGTCACGTCGCAGGATATCGCATTTTTGCAATACACCTCCGGCAGCACCGGCCAACCCAAGGGCGTGGTGCTCAGCCACGCGGATCTGCTGGCCAACATCCGCGCCATGGGCCGCGCCATCCGGGTGGATTCCACCGACGTGTTCGTCAGCTGGTTGCCGCTTTATCATGACATGGGGTTGATCGGCGCCTGGCTCGGCAGCCTGTACTATGCGATGACCCTGGTGCTGATGTCACCGCTGACGTTTCTGACCCGCCCGCAACGCTGGTTGTGGGCCGTGCACCGCCATCGCGGCACGCTCAGCGCCGGGCCCAATTTTGCCTATGAACTGTGTCTGACCCGCATTCCCGATGAGGCCCTCGCCGGTCTGGATCTGGGCTCCCTGCGCATGCTGTTCAACGGCGCCGAACCGGTCAGCCCGCAAACCATCCGGCGTTTCAACCGGCGCTTCGCGCAATACGGTTTGCACCCGACCGCAATAGCGCCGGTTTACGGACTGGCCGAAGCGGCGGTGGGACTGGCCTTTCCGCCGCTGGGGCGCGGCCCGCGAATCGATCGCATCGTGCGCGATATTTTCGTCGATGAAGCACGCGCGCAACCCGCCGCCGAAGAGGATCCCCATGCCCTGGAATATGTCGCCTGCGGCCAGCCACTGCCGGGTTATGAACTGCGCGTCGTCGATGACAGCAGCCGCGAGTTACCCGATCGGCAGCAGGGCCGGCTGCAATTTCGCGGGCCATCCGCCACCAGCGGTTACTATCGCAATCCCAAAGCCACCCGCGCGCTGTTCGATGATGGCTGGCTGGAAACCGGCGATCTCGCCTATATCGCCGACGGCGAGGTGTACCTGACCAGCCGCATCAAGGACGTCATCATCCGCGGCGGGCGCAATATTTACCCTTACGAGGCGGAACACGCCATCGGCGAGCTGGAAGGGGTGCGCAAAGGCTGCGTGGCAATATTCGGCAGCGTGGATCCGGATTCCGGCACCGAACGGCTGGTGGTGATGGCCGAAACCCGGCTGACCGATCCCGCCGCGCGCGCCGATCTGCAAACCCGCATCCGCCACACCAGCCACGATCTGCTCGGCCTGCCGCCGGACAAAGTGGTACTGGCACCGCCGCGCACCATTCTCAAAACCTCCAGCGGCAAAATCCGTCGTCCCGCCACGCGCGAGCTGTACGAGCAGGGCCGGGTCGGCGACAAGTCCCGTGCGGTCTGGTGGCAGATCGTACGCCTGGTCGGCGCCAGCCTGCTGCCCGAAACCCGCCGGGTCTGGCGCGGCCTGCGCCATCTCACCTACGCCGCCTATGTGCAACTGCTGTTCTGGCTGCTGGCCCCGCCAGTCTGGACGCTGGTGGTAATACTGCCGCGCGAGTCCTGGCGCTGGGCCGTCATGCGGCGCGGCGCGCGCCTGCTGCTGCGCCTGGCCGGCGTGCCGCTGCAGGTGCACGGCACTGAATACCTGGCGGGCAATGGCACCCGTGTAATGGTCGCTAATCATGCGAGTTACCTGGACGGCGTGATGCTGGTGGCGGCGCTGGATCGCCCCTTCAGCTTCGTCGCCAAGGGGGAACTGCAGTCACAATGGCTGGCCGGCCTGTTTCTCAAGCGCATCGGCACGCAATTTGTCGAACGCTTCGACAAGCAAAAAGGCGTGATCGACGCCCGACGGATTACCGGGCTCGCACGTGGCGGACGCAGCCTGCTGTTTTTCCCCGAAGGCACGCTGCGACGCATGCCGGGGCTGATGGCCTTTCACATGGGCGCCTTCGCCGCCGCGGCGGAAGCCGGCCTCGCGGTAGTGCCGATCACCCTGCGGGGCACCCGCTCAATCCTGCGCGGCGACACCTGGTTCCCGCGCCACGGGGCCGTAAGCGTGTTGATTAGCGAACCCATCATACCGCACGGAAATGACTGGGCCGCGGCAGTGCGCCTGCGCGATGCCGCGCGCAACCGGATACTCAAACAACTCGGCGAACCGGATCTGGCGAGGGATATGTCCTGAATACCGGACATTCCGGGCAGATTTCTGCGCTGAAGCAGAACCTCGAAGCACAGCGCCCATTGTCAAAAAAACGATGCGCCGGCTTCGCTGGTTCCCTGGGCTCCCTGGCGGCCCTCAATCAATTGCCGCTTCGCCGTTGTTCGGTAATTCTCGTGAAACAATCTTATCAACCACCGGTTTTGCGTGTTTAAGCGGCGAAACATCAAACCAAACCCGTGACCATTGGCGTGTACAACCTGCCCCGGCAGGCATAAATTGATACGATTATCAGCAGATTGAATGTACACATCGAGACCTGTATTGATCGCCGGGCGCATATTACTCAGCACGAAAATACCATCCTGGCTGATATTATATAACAGCCCGGCCCGGCACTCGCCTGCACGATCACTTCGACAAACACGAACCAGAGCCAGGGCCCGAATACGTTCACCATGCCGGTGTTCCATATCTTCTCTCCTTTTATCCAGCAGCTCAGCTACAGGCCCCGGGGGGTGGCTTGCCGGGTTAGCTGCTCATCCATTGGTGGTCTCATATCAGCCATTTTGTTCCATGGCGCGTTGCCATGTTGATAGCTTCATTGAAAGTCTAGTTGGTCGCCGGGACAAAAAAAGATGGATTTAAAATCAGGCCATCAGGTATCGAAGTAAAAGAGAAGAAAAGCGCGTTGGATTATTGAATAAATCTGTTCAAGGGGTGGCAAAACCCGGGGTGTTTGCACGCACTTTTTAAAGGTCCATAATCGATCACCTCGCGGGAAAGGTAATACTATTTTTCATGGTATAAAGCGGCGAGGGTACGATAACCCTTGCCGGCTCTGCCTGAGTTCCAGCTGGTTTGCTACGCTTGGCTTATTACTTCAGGAGACCGCGTCATGTACAAACACATCCTGGTTGCCATCGACGGTAGCGAAACAGCGCAACATGCCCTCAAAGCCGCAATCCGGCTCGCCAAAGTGCAGCAATCGGAATTGCTGGTTGTGCATGTCATCAATGAAATCAGCATGAGCTTGCCGGAGGGGGGTTATGTCCCCGATGTACAAGAAGCGTTCCGCGAATCCGGGCGCGAGATCCTGAGACAGGCCGAGTCGGACGCCCGCAAGGCCGGCGTGACAGCCGAGACGATACTGCTCGAGATCGACAAATTCGGTCAAAATGCCGCCGATATGATCGTGGCCGAAGCAGAGAACCGGGGAGCCGACCTCATCGTGATCGGCAGCCACGGACGACGCGGCATTCGCCGCCTGTTACTGGGCAGCATTGCCGAGAGCGTGATGCGCCTTGCATCCAGACCGGTACTGTTGATCCGGGGCGAATAAGACCAAACAGGCTTTGTCGCTTGTCGAAAGGGCCACACCTTTTGCGAATGGAAGGGCCAGGCCGGAACTTCAGGCGGGTAGTCATGTCCAGAAAAATAAATCTGTCCCGGCTTTCCTACTGGCCCGGCGTTTGGAGTCGATGGTGAAACAGGCCGCGCACAGGTCCCGCTTTAATCCCCTGCAGTCACCGCTGTTCGGTATCACGGTCAGTATTTTATTTGTCGCTGCGGCACTCGCTGTCATGGTCTACTCCGGTGCCCATGAACAGGTTTTTAACCTGCTGGCATTGATTGATGAACAGGGGGCATGGGCGCCGCTACTCTTTATCCTGATCATGATGGCCGTGGTGGTGCTTCTGCTGCCCGGCATACTGTTCACTGCTGGCGCCGGCTTCGTATTCGGCCTTGTAGAGGGTTCGATCTATGTCGTGCTGGGGACGACGCTCGGGTCCACCGTTTCATTCCTTCTGGCACGCTACCTGTTCGGCAGACGGGCGAGGCGGTTCGTTATAAATCACGTCAAGCTTCGGCTAGTGAGCGAGGAGCTGACACCCAATGGCTGGAAAATCGTGCTGCTGACGCGCCTGATACCTTTTTTTCCCGGCAAGATATCCAATTATTTCTTCGGGCTGACCCAGTTTTCCCTGCGAGGTTATGTTGGCGGTTCGCTACTGGGCTTCATACCCTTCTCGGTCCACAATGTTTATCTTGGTTCCATTGCGGCCGATATTACCACCCTGGCTGTGCGCGACCTGGAACGCAGTCCGCTGCAGTGGACGCTATATGGCGCGGGCTTCCTTGTCACCGTGGCCACAGTCCTTTATCTCAACCACCTTGCGCGGCGCGCGCTGGCTCGCTATACCGAAAAAGGTGTCATAGAAGAGGAGGTGTCGTGAGCTGGATGAAGTGGCTCCCCTGGCGTTTTATAGTGCGTTACCTGGCGCGCAAGCACGGCTTTCTTGATCCCATTGCATTGCTGGGCAGACTGCACAATTTTGCCCAGCCTTCCGAAGTCGGGGAGCCCATCGAGCTGTTGCGGGCGGGAGTGGTATTTCATGCCCGCGGACTGGTCAACAGCCGGGTCATACAGCATAACATGGACTGGGTATGGCCCTACTGGATCGAGCGCCAGTTCGATCCTCTCGACGAGTCATTCGTTCCACGCGCTTTTTCGATCACCCATATCAATCTAACCCAGCGCAACTGGACCGCCATCGGCTATCCGGACTTCGAGGAACTGCCGATTGTCGATCCCAGAGGACTGCTCACCCCTTTCCTGGACGGCTGGTCACTCGATACCTGGCTGCTTGCGGAAGACGGACGATGCCTGCTGCCTTCGCGGGCGAAGATCTGCCGGCAACGACAGGAGATGGAATCGGGGGTAAGCATTAATACAGAGACCCAACTCGATGATCTTGTCCTGTCATGTAACGCCTTGGTCCGGATGGAATCAGGCGTCCCGGTTTGCGAGCTGCGGATGCGAGCCCATGCCGATACCAAGGCCTGGCTGGTCGTGGCGCTGCGGCCGTATAATCCGGAAGGCATCAGCTTTATCCACGAGGTCCGGCTGGCGGAGAATCGACAAGCCTGGATCATAGACAATACCCGGCGGGTCGAATTCAGTCGTGCAGCACAAAGGCATCATGTCTCAGATTACCGCAATGGTGATGTATACATTCACCTCAGGGATACGGATGCTCAGGATAAAGAAGTGTGTGACGTGGGTATGGCCACGGCGGCGGCATTGTTCCCGGTGCAGGCAGGCGTGGAGGGCGAAGTTACCGCGACAATACCTCTGGCGGCGGCGGATACCGGGATGCTTCGCCCGGATGCCTGGCTGCAGGCACGCAACAATAGCTGCCAGCTTGAATGTCCTGATCCCGATTACCGGTTTCTCTACGATGCCGCGGTAACCTCCTTGATTCTGCACTCGCCGGATGATGTCTACCCGGGCCCCTTTACCTACAAGCGGTTCTGGTTTCGTGACGCCGCCTTCATCATTCACGCACTGCTTTGTGCGGGGATGACGGATCGCGCCGAGCGGGCGCTGGCAAGATTTCCGGAGCGGCAAACGGTGCTCGGCTACTTCCGCTCCCAGGAAGGCGAATGGGACTCCAATGGTGAGGTTCTGTGGATTTTGCAACGGTTCTTCGCCCTGACCGGCCGGGCACCCCCGACGGAATGGCTGGGCCCTGTCAAGCGAGGGGCCCGCTGGATCATACGCAAGCGGCTGAATAACAATACAGGCCTCCCCCATGCCGGCCTGTTGCCGGCCGGTTTCAGTGCGGAACATCTGGGTCCCAATGATTATTATTACTGGGATGACTTTTGGGGAGTCACGGGACTGCGGGCGGCGGCAGCGATGATGGCGGACCGGGACGCTGATTGCGCGGCGGAATTCGCGCAGGCCGCGGACGACTTTGCAAAGGCGATCGATCACAGCCTGGAAAGCTGTGCGCAACGCCTGGCTCGTCCGGCCATGCCCGCGTCACCTTACCGACGCCTGGATGCGGGCGCCATAGGTTCGCTGGCATCCGGCTATCCCTTGCAGCTCTTCGCGCCGGACGATCCCCGTCTTCTGGACAATGTGGAATTTCTGCTGGATCGATGTTTCGTCAAGGGCGCGTTTTACCAGGATATGATCCATTCCGGTCTCAATGCTTACCTGACTCTGCATGTCGCCCAGGTGCTGTTGCGGGCCGGCGATCCGCGCTACCTGGATCTGATGGACAAAGTTGCCGCCCTGGCTTCACCGACAGGACAATGGCCGGAAGCCATTCATCCGCGTACCGGGGGTGGCTGCATGGGAGACGGGCATCATGTGTGGGCCTCTGCCGAGTGGGTCATGATGATACGCAACTGTTTCGTGCGCGAGGAGGCGCATCGCCTCATTCTTTGCGCAGGCATACCGCCACGCTGGCTTGACCAGGCTGAGCCCATTCGATTCGGACCCGCGCCGACATCCTTTGGTGTAATACGCGTAAGCATTACGCCGGGCACGAATGGCGATCCCCGCATTGACTGGCAGGCAGAGTGGCACCATGACGCCCCCGCGATCGAGATCCATATGCCCGGATTCGAGCGGGTAACAGCCAGTCCGGGCACGACTTCCATCACGCTTGCCAGGAAACAGCCTTAAGTCATGAATATTCTCATCCTCACCAATACCTTTGCACCGCATGTTGGTGGTGTGGCGCGCTCGGTGGCGGCATTCGTCGATGAATATCGAAAGCGCGGTCACCAGGTCCTGATCGTCGCCCCGCAATTCCCGGAGATGCCGCAGGATGAAGTCGGCGTGGTGCGCGCCCCGGCAATCCAGAAGTTCAACGCCAGCGATTTTTCAGTCGCATTGCCACCAATTGCCGGGCTGCGGGAAAGGCTTGATGAATTCCAGCCGGAAATCGTGCATTCCCAACATCCCTTCCTGCTTGGCATGACTGCCTTGCGGATCGCGCGATCCCGGGGTTTGCCGCTGGTGTTCACCCACCACACACTCTATGAACAATATACCCACTATGTCCCCGGTGATTCGGCCGCCATGAAACACTTCGCGATAGAGTTGGCCACGCGATACGCCAATCTGTGCGACCAGGTATTCGCTCCCAGTGAAAGTATCGCCGGCCTGCTGCGGGAAAGAGGTGTCATCAGGCCTGTTTCCGTCGTGCCGACCGGTGTTCGCCTGGAGGATTTCAAACAGGGCGACGGCAAGGCCGTGCGCAAGGCGATGGGTATACCGGAAGAGGCTTTTGTGGTCGGACACCTGGGACGACTGGCGCCGGAAAAAAACCTGGAATTTATGACCCGGGCCATAGCCGACTTCGTACAAGGTCACCCGGATGCGCATTTTCTCGTAGTGGGAAGGGGCCCCTCCGAGGATGCCATGCGCGCGATATTCGCGCGCGCAGGGATTGAAGACCGACTCCATATGGTGGGCATTCTTCAGCAACCACAACTTGCCGATACGTTGCATGCAATGAACCTGTTCGCTTTTGCCTCCCTGAGTGAAACCCAGGGGATGGTACTGACCGAAGCCATGGCCGCCGGTCTGCCGGTCATTGCCCTGGATGCCCCCGGGGCACGGGAAGTGGTCAAGGATGGGCGTAACGGGCGCCTGCTGCAGGATCAAACGCCCGCGGCATTCAGCGCCGCATTGCAATGGCTGGCGGCGCTGCCGCCAGTGACCAGGCAAGACATGAAACAGGCGGCGCTGGGCACCGCCAAGGCTTTTTCCATGTCACGTACCGCGGAGAAAGCCCTGTCCTGCTATGAAGCGGTCAGATCGCGGAATACCGCGCGTGCCAGTCACGGTGAACGGGACTGGGAGAATGTCGTTGCCTGGATCAGGACGGAATGGGCGATATTGAAAAGCGTGGCCGGCGCGGGCGATGCGGCCATCGGCACCAGTCGTTCCTCTGACAAGGAGAAGTGATGCCGCTCTCGTCCTGCTCGAGCGATTTGCGGCCTGACCCATGATCGGTCGAATCGAAGTCTTTTTCAGGCGTATACGCCGCAAGCTCAGCCGCAGCGCCTGGTTGGCGCGCCTGCTGCAATTGCCCGTTTCCGAAGGATCGCCAACCCGACCCGGGCTGCTCCTGATCCAGATCGACGGCCTCTCGCAGTCGCAATTCGAACGCGCCCTCAAACGCAGGGAGCTGCCGTTTCTCAGACGCTTGATGCGGCGTGAACATTACCGGGAACACGCACATTATTCCGGCTTGCCGGCAACGACGCCTGGGACGCGCCGGTCAGCAACCCGCCGCGGCCCGCGAACGGGCCGCGGCCACAGAGATCGACACCCTGCGGATCATGACCTATAACGTGCATAGTTGTATCGGGATGGATGGCAAGATCGATGCTGAACGCATCGCGCGTGTGATTGCCCGCGCCAGACCCGATGTGGTGGCACTGCAGGAGCTGGATGTGGGGCGTGAGCGCAGTCTTGGCGTGGACCAGGCGCACCAGATTGCCCGTTATCTGGAAATGGAGTTTCATTTCCATCCGGCCATGCACCTGGAGGAAGAACGCTACGGGGACGCGATCCTGACCCACCTGCCCCAGCGTCTGGTAAAAACAGGCTCACTACCGGGACTCGCCGACAAGCCGGACCAGGAGCCACGCGGTGCCCTCTGGGTCGCCATCGATCTGCATGGCCGGGAGGTACAGGTCATCAATACTCACCTGGGACTGTCCCCGCGCGAACGCATGGCGCAGATCGACGCGTTGCTGGATCCTGACTGGCTGGGCAATGAAGCGTATCGCGGCCCCGTGGTGTTCTGTGGCGATCTCAATGCGCCGCCCTCCTCGCCCGTGTACCGCCGTTTTGCTGAGCAGCTCAAAGATGTGCAAGCCATGGTGCCAGGCCATCGCCCCCGGAGTACATTTTCCAGCCGTTTTCCCTCCCTGCGTATCGACCATGTATTCGTCGCACCGGGTATCCGGGTAAGCGGGATCGAGATCCCCGGTTCGGAACTGACACGCGTTGCCTCCGACCATCTGCCCCTGCTTGTGGAGTTGCGGATCCCGTGTCCTGATAGCGACAGGTGCAGCAGCACCCGGCTTTGAGGCCGTGATGTTCGCCGGGTGACCTGGCCCGGTTGCCGGGTTGGGGCGCCTTCTGGAACCACGCATCGGTATACTGCAGGTGCGGCGGGAGAAGCGCGACCAGCGCGCCAACCTGCTCACGGCCAACCGGATGACGGCGTCAGGCTTGTTTTTGTAAAACCGACCACCAGGCCGGAACAGCCGCTTCAACCAAGTCTGGCCCCGCCTGTTGCTGCTAATATTAGTATTAACAGTGCCCTGATTCCCTTTATGTTTTTTTCATCCCGCAAGGGGACGAGTTTGGACCTGTGAAAAGTCATCACGCGTACTATACTTCTTATAAGGAGGTGTAGTATGAAAAGTACAGATTCAGTCAAAAATGACTCCCCACTCTATGCACCTTGCCGCAACCTCATGTTCGATGCGCCATTTGAGTGGCTAAAAAAAGGCTGGCAGGACTTCCGCCGCGCGCCCTGGCACAGCCTGATCTACGGAGCGATATTCACGGCAATCGGTTGGCTGCTAGTTTATTTATCCTGGACCAGTGAGAGTTATTTACTGGTTGCTCTGTTTATCTGTCTGCTGGTAGTGGGGCCCGCACTCGCATTCGGTCTTTACGATATAAGCCAGCAACTCGAACAAAACCACAAGCCGAGTTTTCGTCACGAGCGTAGTAAGGCTTTGCATGAAATGGGACACGAACTCATGCTGGCGCTGTTGCTGAGCCTGATGTTTATGTTTCTGCTTATCGTGATATCGATAGTGATAAATATTGCTGCCATATCCGGGCAGTCGGCGGCTTCTGCGGCGGTGCCGCTGTCTAATGCAGGGTTCCTTATTATTGCCGTTATTTTCGGCGGCTTGCTGTTTTGTGCCAGTTCATTTGCCCTGCCGATGATTCTGGATCAGGATGCCGATGCCATGACGGCAATCACAACAAGCCTCCATGCGGTGTGGCGAAACAAGTCGGCTTTGGCGATCTGGGCAATGCTGGTTCTGGCACTGACGGCGGCAGGTTTCGCGACGGCACTGATAGGTTTCGTGCTCATCGTGCCGGTTCTCGGTTACGCGAGCTGGCACGCCTACCGTGAAACGATCATCGCATAATATGTTGGCCAAAGAATATCGGCCCACATAGGGGCGGCCAGTCAGGCTTCAAAAATAAATCTGGCCCGGTTTGAATTTAAGTGTTCTGACCCTAATCCCTCTTCCATCAGCCGCAGAGCTCCAGTTTAAACTCTCGAGTATAGGTCTTGTAGGGCTTTCGTTGTTTGGTCATTGGGACACTCCTTCTGCGAGACGACTGCCTCCGATTTAAAGTGTCCGTTAAACTGGGGGAGGTTCACTTCGCCCCCCCCTTTTTTTAAGATAAAATTGGCAGTCTGAGTTTGGTTAAAACCAGCTTTCATATAGGCCTGAATTTGGTATTGTTGCCCCTGGGCAAGCTGCATGTATTGCTTCATGCGCGCTCCTCAGACTTTGGTCGGCGAGAGAAGCCGCATAGGCTACCGTAGCTTACCCTCTTACCAAGCCGGTTGAGTTGCACATACAAATTGAATTCACGACATATATTTTCATAATTGGTGACATTCTATGAGCTCGATACTTAGAACCAGGTCATTATTAAAAACAATAACGCGTGGAAGTTGGCCTTATAGGCGCTATATGGATAGACATGATGCTATTTTTATCCATATTCCAAAAGCAGCAGGAACATCGATCATTAAATCGCTAGCTGGTCGTTCGCTACCGCGTGATCACGCTTCTTGGCATCATTTCCTTCAGGTAGACAAGAGACGCTTTTACCACTACTCAAAATTCACCTTCGTCCGCAACCCTTGGGATAGAGCTGTCTCGCTCTATAACTATCTTTCAAATGGTGGGAATCAAAGCAGTGATCTCAAATTTTCTCAGTATTTTAAAGAGCATAGAATTACCTTTGAAAAATTTGTTATGGAATATCTAAACGAATATAAAATTCACGAACATATTCTTCTGCGACCACAGTACTTATTTGTTTGTGATGACGACTTGAATTTGAAGGTTGATTATCTTGGTTATTTTGAAAATATTGATCACGATTTCTCAAATATTTGCAAGATACTAGGCGTCAAAATGGAACTAACTAAACAGAATTCTTCGGGAAAAAACCAGGATTATAAAGAGTTTTATCACTCCCAGGAACTTATTGAAAGGATAGAATATCTGTATTTACGCGATGTTGAATTATTTAACTACTCGTTCTAGCCTTTTTATTTCTTTACGACATGTTTCCCCACGGACCAATACAAAAATTATCCAAGCTGGCTGGCCTGCCAAACCCGGGCAACGAAAACGAAAGTTAACGGGAAAAGGGGCCGGGGAATGTTTTAAGGAGTCAAAGCTCTTTTCGTTGACTGACTCCCTCGCCTTTCTCCCTTCTCTCTCCTGGTCAAAATTTAATTTCTACGTCCCTTTTCCCGGGGTTTTACTCTGACCCTGAATATCGGCATGGGGCCGGCTAAAGCATAAACGAAAGCAACAAGGCAGTACCCAGGAAGGAGAAGAAGCCGGCGACATCAGTAATGGTGGTGAGAATGATCGAGGAGGCCGTGGCCGGATCCTGACCGAGGCGGGTGAGGATGATCGGCACCAGCGAGCCGGCGATGCCGGCGGCGAGCATGGACATGACCATGGCGACGCCGATCACCAGCGCCAGGCCGACACTGCTGCTCCAGACGAAGACAGCCAGGCCGCAGGTGATGGCCAGTACCAGGCCGTTGATCAAGCCGACCATCACTTCCTTGCCCAAAACGGAGCGCCATTGGCGTATTCCCACCTCCCGCAGAAACAGCCCGCGCATGGTGACCGCCAACGCCTGGGCGCCGGCATTGCCGGACTGACCGGCGACCACCGGCAAAAGCACCGCCAGGGCAGTGAACTGGGCAATGAGGTTCTCGAACAGGCCGACTACGGCGGCCGCAAGAAAGGCGGTCAGCAAATTGATATGCAACCAGGGTAATCGGCGACGAATGGCGAAACCGGGTGTCGACAGGGCGCGCTCTTCCGGGCTGACACCGACCATTTTCTGCAAATCGGCGGTGGCGACATCCTCAATGGCATGAAACAAACTGCGATAACGGACCACGCCCATCAAGCGTCCATCGGCATCCACCACGGGGACCGAATCCTGGCGGGATCGATCCAGCAGCGCCACCAGTTCCTCCCGGCTGGTCCGGGTATCGACGGCTTCATGGACCGGCGCCACCAGGGTGGCAAGGGTCTGTTCCGGGGCGGCCAGTGCCAGGTCCTGAATGTCCACCCGGCCATCGAGTCGGCCGTCGCCGGTGACCACGAACAGGGACCGGGCGCCGCGGATGGCCGATTGCTGCAGCCGTTTCAGCGCCTGCCCGACCGTCATCTCAGCCTGGGCCGCCACAAAGGCGGTGCTCATCAGCCGACCGGCGGAGTCTTCGGGAAACGACAGCAACCGTTTCAGGTCGTCGCGGCTGACCGGGCGCAGTTCCGCGAGCAGACTGTCGCGATCCGCTTCCGGTAACTGGATCAGCAGGGTGACAGCGAGTCGGGGCGGGGCCCGGTCGAGCACATCGAGTTGCTGCGAACGGGGCAACAGGGAGAACACCGTCAACGCCTTGACCGGGCTGAGGTATTCCATGGTCACGGCCAGGGCCGCGCTGTCCACGCCGAGCAGCACGTCGCCAAGCGCCCTGTCCGGCAGATCTTCTATCTGTCCGGCGGCGGCGACCGGGTGGCGGCGCAGGTATTCGTTCGGGATGCTGTTTTCGATATCGGGGGACGCCGCCATGGTCATTTCCCTCGTGAACCGAACAGCGCCCCGAGACAGATCCCCATCACGCGAAAGTACTGCCCGGTCAGCTCGTTCATACTTTGGCCAAGGCTGTTTTCGGCGGCGTTGCCGCCAGCCAGCGCCACCATCAGCGCTTCCCGGGACAGGCTGCCGAGCAGGTGGTTAAGATGATCGGTGACCGGCAGCGTCGTGTGTCGGAGCCACTCCGGGAAATCACGGGCGTTGGCGAGGCGGGTTTCCGCCCGCAGCGCCTCGACCGGCATCAGGAACGCGGACAATGTCGCGGTCTCGCTCCGGGCCATCAATACGCCGCCGAGATCCAGCCGGCCGAGATAACCGCCGCCGTCATCCACCAGCCAGACCGGTTGCTCCGGGTCGGGGGCATGCTCGTGTAACAGGACCACGGCGTCGGGCACCAGCATGCCCGCGTTCAGTTGCATGGCGGACGGGTCCGCCAGCGCGCCGACCTTGTCCGGCGGGTAAATGACCAGCTTTTCCAGTGTGCGCCGCATGCGCCGGCTCGGGAGCCCCTGCAGTATTCGCGCTCGTCGGGATTCCTCAATGTGCAGCAGCAGGCTGAGGGCATGATCGACCCCCGCCGCGTTCAGCCAGCGGATCAGGGTTTCATCATCCTGTTTGCCCAGCACCGCCAGCGCCTGGCGATGGGGCAGCATGGCCACCAGCGGCGCGGCCGTTTCCGCTGGCAGATCATCCAGTGTCTGCAATACGGCCTCGGTGCCCCGGGTGGCGAGAAAGGTCGCCAGTTCGCCCGGGTAGTCGCGTGCATAGGCCAGTTTCAATGGGTGAGTCGTGGTCATGATCTCAGCTTTGTGACGCCGATCGGGGGGTAATCCGGACGACCCGGCCGCGGGCCAGGCGGGCAGCGGGAATGGAGACCAGGCCTTCATCCGTCTCCAGTATCAGCCCGGTCCGGTAAATCTCGACAATCACGCCTTCGTCATCGTCGATGCGCAGGCGGTCACCGCTGGCATAACGGGTCATTTCCGGCTGGGCCACCAGGTTCGCGACATATTGCCGTGCACCCAGGGCAAAGGCGATTGACAGGCCGCCCAGCAGCGAAGCCAGGATGATCAATGAAAGCTGGGTAATAAACGAAATATCAATGCCCAGTTGCTGCAGGCCGGTAATCACCGCCACCGCCACGACAGCGGCATGTACCAGCCGAGGCAACAGGGCATTGCCGTCACCCTGGGCGATCATCCCGGCGGTAAGGTTGCGCAACAGGGCACCGACGACATTCCCCATGCCAATGATCACCAGACCCAGGACAAAACGCGGCAGATAATCAAACAACATGTCCAGCCAGGCCGTAAGCTGGGGAATATTCAGCAACCGCACGGCAATCACCGCCGCCAGCACCAGCACCGTGGCAAAGACCAGCAAGGCTAAACCCTGCTGAAAAAGCGGAGAAACCACATAGTGGCTGCGACCGGAAAACCGGCTGATCATCCTGTCGCCGAGAAGGAACAATCGCCGGACAGCCAGCTCTGCCAGCTTGCCGACAATCACACCCAGTATGAGTACCAGAACAGCCGCCAGCTCCGGATATGTTTCAACAAGATTTCGCAACATGCTCTCTCCGTATCCTGACGGGCGTCCCACCTGTTAAGAGCTTAGCCGAAAACCCCTGCACAAAAAAACCGGCAAAATCCGGGGGCAGAAAAAATCGGGCTCAAAGAACAGTTTTCTCAAATATTAGCAACAATTGTTCTCTGGCCCTGGCGGATCTCAGCCAGCATGAATCTCAAACTCCGTCGCCTTCGCAACTGGCACGATCCGCTTGTCTTTCTTCTTCAGTTTAACTAAAAGGAGACGAACTAAAAGGAGACGCCCATAAGTCGTCGCCTTTTTTGATGCGAGCCAGGACAGGGATATCCGTCAGGTGGTTATCGAGGGTTATACGGATAGTATCGGTTTGAGCTGGGTGAACCTGGTGGTTGCCCATCAACGTATCGACGCGGTGCGGGCCTATCTGATAGAGCAGGGTGTGGATAGCAAGCTCATCAAGACCCGGGCTTACGATGAGAGTGTAGCCAAATTCAGTAACCGGACGGAAGAAGGACGCAGCAAAAACCGCCGGGTGGAAATTACTCTCAGTCGTTAATTGTTGCCGGTGGGTGGCGTCCCCAGTCCCCAGGCCGCGCCGGGACGGCAAACTATATTGTCCTGCCATGCCAGTGCGTTGCCTTCCACCTGAGCATACCTTTCCTCGACAGCGCTGGCTTCGCTGTAGATGGCGGTCACTGAAAACAGCACCAGAATAATCAGAATCAGTCGTCCCATACAATCCGTCGTGTTTGGTTGGTCATTAATTAACCTTTATAGCATGACTTTTCTTGCGGGTTAAAGTCAGAATCTGCGCGTTTGTGACAAAAAACACGTAAATTGGTGACTTTTGAGGAGAAATGCGGACAATGTGGTCGTTTCAGTCCTGATTGTTATGACCTGGCCACACTGTTTTGTCCCAGGCAACCCAACCCACCTCCGGGACCGACTCGCGGTTCCCGCAATCCACCCCGGCAGCACGGCGCGTTGCCATGTCTGGTCGGCGTCGGTATGATTGCCGGCTTTATCCCGGTACTGATTTCGTATCAGGTCATGGGTATCGGTAGGGTGGTTCGGGTGCTTGTTGTGATACCCGATGTGGGGCCGGGTCGTCGGTCTGGGTGTATTAATCACTAAACTGGAGAAAAGCCTGTCATGTTATCCCGGTGGTGGAAAACAAGCCTTGTGATTCTGGGAATGCTGGGTCTGGCCGCGGTTGGCCCGCTGTGGGCGGAAATACCGATGAACGAGACGAGTGAAATGCCCTGGTGGGGCTGGCCGTTATTGCTGTTCATTGTGACTTTCTTCCTTGGGATTGTCGCGGTTTTGGGTGGCGTGGGTGGTGGCGTGCTGTTCGTGCCGATCGTCGGCGGCTTTTTCCCGTTTCATCTCGATTTTGTGCGTGGTGCCGGCCTGCTGGTGGCCCTGGCCGGGGCGCTTGCGGCGGGCCCCGGATTGCTGCGCGGGGGGCTGGCGAGTCTGCGCCTGGTGTTGCCGTTGGCGGTGATCGCCTCGGCCTCGGCCATTGTCGGGGCCATGGTGGGGTTGGCGCTGCCGACCAATCTGGTGCAAACCCTGCTGGGTGTGACTATCCTGGCCATCGTGGTGCTGATGTGGCTGGCCAAGAAATCCGAGTATCCGAATGTGCCCGTCGCCGATCGGTTGTCCTCCTCCCTGCGTATTACCGGCATTTATAACGAGCCCCATTCCGGACAGGATATCGACTGGAAAGTGCACCGCACCCCGCTGGGGCTGGTAATGTTCTTTTTTATCGGCATGCTGGCCGGAATGTTTGGCCTCGGGGCCGGCTGGGCCAACGTGCCGGTGCTGAACCTGTTGATGGGCGCGCCGCTCAAGGTATCGGTCGCCTCCAGTAAATTTCTGTTGTCCATCGTCGATACTTCGGCGGCCTGGGTATATATCAATCAGGGCGCGGTGCTGGCGATGATTGCGGTGCCGTCGATTATCGGGATTATGCTCGGATCCCTCGTTGGTGTGCGTCTTCTCAAGCGGACCCGGGCCGCGATGATTCGCAAGATTGTGATTATCATCCTGACACTGGCCGGCTCCCGGGCATTGCTCAAGGGCCTGGGCATCTGGGAATAAGGAGAGCATCATGACTGACAATCAACAACACAGATATGCCAGTGAAGAGCAGCAAGTCTATGCCATCTGGCTGGACTGGGGCATGCGCATCGGATTTATGATTCTGGTGGCGTCATTTGCAGGCTACCTGTTCGGTGTGTTTGAACCGTATGTGCCGGTGGAAAAACTGCCGGAATACTGGAGCATGTCCGCCAATGACTACCTTGACGCCGCACAGGTCCCGACCGGCTGGGGCTGGCTGGCGCTGGCCCACAAGGGCGATTTCATGAACTTTGTCGGCATCGTCTTTTTATCCGCTGTGACGATCGTCTGTTATTTGCGCGTGATTCCGATCTTTTTGCGCGATGGTGACAGAGCCTACACGATCATTGCCGGCGTGACGGTGCTGGTGTTGCTGCTGGCCGCTTCCGGTATTCTGGTGATCGGCCACTAGGCGGGATGTCACAAGCGTGACCAATCTCAAGAGGGAGAGTTGAATTATGGCAGACATGGATTCACCCATTGCAGGCTTCGAGACCCTTCTACTGGCGACCGACGGCACTGAATACAGTGCCGGCGCTGAATCTGCCGCACTGGATATGGCCGCCAAATGCGGCGCCCGATTGCTGGCCGTGCGGGTCGTGCTGACAAATCCCGAATACGAGGCGCTGGCGCCGGAACGGGTTGAAAAAGATGCGCTGGCCGCGCGCGAGGCTCTGGATGAACTGGTTTCCCGGGCGCAAGCCAACGGCGTTGAATGCGAAGGCATTATTCGCCATGGCGCCGATCCATACATGGAGGTCGCGGATCTGGCCGGGGAGCGCAATGCAGACATGATGGTGATCGGCCGGCGCACGCAAAGTGATCTGACGCGCCTGATGGTCGGGGATTCCACGGCCCGGGTGATTGGACATGCTCCCTGTCATGTGTTTGTCGTGCCGCGTGCCGCGCAAATGCCTGCCAGGGGCATCGTGGCCGGGACCGATGGATCCGAACGGGGGAATGCCGCCGCCCTGGCAGCGGGTTATCTGGCCCGGACCTGTCAATTACCTTTATATGTGGTGTCAGCGACTTTACCGGGACACAGCGAGGCACGCCGGGCCGAGGCCAAAACGGCCGTGCAGCAGTTGGGGGACAGACTCAAGGCGCAGTCCATTGAGGCGGTGTGCAGCGTGGTCGAAGGCCGCCCGGAAGACGTGATCGTGGATGCCGCTACGAAGCATGGCGCGGATTTGATCGTGGTTGGCAGTCATGGCCGTACCGGCCTGGCGCGCCTGCTGATGGGCAGTGTCGCCGAGCGGGTTATTGGTCACGCCAGTTGCGCGGTGCTGGTGATCAAATAAACGCGGAATAAACCGCGCGGAGCAAAATTTTATGAGTGAGATCAAGGAAAAAAGGGGACGGAGGGATTATTTTTAGGAAAAAAGGGGACGGAGGGATGGAAAAAAGGGGACGGAGGGATTATTTTTTAACCAACGTCCTCGTCTTTCTTTTTCTTCGGCCTGCCCCGTTTTGCTTGCCCCAGCTTGATACTAAAGCGAACGGGGTCAGGTCTTGCCTTTTGCCTACGATAGAAACGACGAAACACTCAGGCCGCATGAATCTCAAACTCCGTTGTCCTGGCGATTGGCACAATGCGTATACCCTGTTCTTTTGATTCAACTATGCGGCTTTTACCAGAGCCTCTTCCGCAGCTTTTGATAATTCAATATGGACAAAATACTCCTCCGGATAGAAGTAATCCTCACCGGACTCGTCAATAATGCGCAGTTGATGATGTTTCTCGGCTTCCTGATCAGGAATCGCCTCGTAGATTTTTCGCGTTTCCAGCGAGGCGGGGTATTCGTCATTGCGAATACAGATTACAAATCGATGTTCGGTATAATGTTCCATGCTCTCTACCTTACATACCGTTTGATCTTAAATTCCTTCTTCCCAATACCTGACGCTTCATACCAGGGTCTCCAAGGGGTCAGAGTACTTGAACAGCGACTAGTTCATAGTTTCAAGTGATCTGACACCTTGATTTTCCGCTCGCCCACTTGACAGGCGACGACTTATGGGCGACCCCTTTTATTTCCGGCTTGCCGCCGACCGGGTCAACGAGGCCCGACATCAACCCCCACGGCAAGGACCTGACCGATGATCAAGACTTTACTGCTACTTTTGTTGATCACCTTGTCCGAGGCCACGATCGGCGTGTTCGTGAAGCTCACCGACGGCCGCATCCCCATCCAGACCCTGAACTTCTACGCTCTGGCCTTCGCGGCCGTCTTCCTGATGGTGGCCATGCCGCTGGCAACGGGACGAGCGCTGCGCTTCCCCCGGGGCAATCTCACCGATACGATTATTATCGGGTTACTCATCGCCGCCCAGATCAGCGTGTTCAACTTCGCCATGACTCTGGCGCCCATCGCCAACGTAGTAATCTTCTGGTCGGTGGCCCCGTTTTTCACCTTCATCTTCTCATGGCTCTTCCTGGATGAGCGGGCTCGCTGGAGTTATCTCGGGATCTTTGCCCTGGCCCTGGTCGGCCTGGTGATTGCCAAACCCTTGGCCGGTGGACACATGGCGGGCAACCTGGTGGCATTAGGCGATGGTGCCGTCTACGCAGCCATGGTCACCTACATGCGCCATGAGGGAAAAACCGAAAGCCGCAGCGACATCCCCTGGTCCATGCTGACGGGGGCGATCGTGCTATCGCCGGCACTGGTTCTCACCGGGCCAGGAGCGCTAACCGGGACCATTTTCTATCAGGAACTGGGGATGGCACTGCCGGTGATGCTATGGGCGGCATGCCTTGGACTTGTCTCCACCGGCTTCGCCTATTTCGGCATCGCGATCGTGCTCAAGCGGCTCCGGGCCAATACCTATGCATTGGTCGACATCATTGTTTCGCCGGTCGTGGCAACCTTCCTGGGCTATCTGATTTTCGGCGAGGTGCCGGCCCCCGGCATGATCCTCGGCGGAGGAATGCTGCTGGGCGCCGGTTTCTGGTTAACCCGCGCGATGGCGCGGACCAAAGGGGGAAAACCGGCTAATCGAAAATAAGCAGGAAAAGGGATAGGAAAAAGGGTCGGTGTGAACCTACCGCTTTTACCGACCCTTTTACGTATTTCCCGCAACAGTCATGATAAATTTTCTCACCAAACCAGCCCCAGAATATAGAACTATCCACCAGGGGCGGTCTGTTTTCGGCTGGTCATGGTCAGGGACAGCAACCACCAGCCCGAGAACAGGAAATCAACACCGACCAGAATCCCGATCAGCCACAACGCCGCTTCTGGCAACTGGGTAATGACCAGAACACTCAGCAACAGCGCAAGGATGCCGCTGGCGAGGATCCAGCCCCAAGAATCATAGGGTTTGAGCTGAAAAGCCAGGATCGTACGAAATGCCCCGGAAACCAGGAACAGGGCCGTAATCAACAGGGTCACGGTCATGATGCCTTCCATGGGAAATCCGAGCAGCAGGACCCCGATTACCAGCGTTAACAGCGAAATCAGCAAACCAATCCAGAAACCTTTCCAGGGTCTGACGCGCAGGGCATGAACAATGCCAAACAGACCCGCTACCAGCAGTATGGCACCCAGTGCGAGCGTGCCTGCCAGGGTGGCAACAAACGGAAACAGCAACGCACCAATTCCAGTCAGTACCATCACGATACCGAGAAACCGGAACCAGCCACGATGCTCCCGGACTTCCTGACTGGCAAAGTAGAGCTCTTGCCCAAAAACGGTACTCGGTGTTGTCATTTTTCCTCCTTCCCGGGTGATGAATTTTGTCGAGTCTCACCCGCCTGATTGACCGGTATCTTCGCATCCTGCTTGTAACGTTTCCTGGCGCCGGGGCGATAGACATAAACCACAATCCCGATGAATATAATCGGGATACCGATTAGCCATATATATGTTGTCACATCGTATGCCATATCTATTCGACACCAGACAGGTCAGCCTCCATAATTCAACTATAGAATGGCACAGGGAACAGCCCGCGGCGTTGAGAAATCTCAATGCTATCCTGCCAGATAGCGGCATAATCACCATGAAGCATGGATAAATGGGAGGCAAACGTGATCCAACCAGAGCTCATGCGTGATAAAGGAATTGTAATAGTCCAGCCGGAGGGCAAGCTTGAAAAAGTCGATTTCGAACAACTGGCGAATCTGGTTGATCCGTATATTCAGGAGCAAGGCAACCTGAATGGCCTGATGGTCTATGCCACTGATTTTTCAGGCTGGGAAGATATGGCATCCATGGTTTCACACTTTCAGTTTATTGAAGACCATCACGAGAAAGTAAAGAAAGTCGCGGTCGTCACCGATGACAATGTCCTCTCTTTACTGCCCTCTATCGGCAACCATTTCACCAGTGCCGAGGTAAAGCATTTTCCTGTCAAAGATAGAGAGCAGGCCGAATCTTGGTTAGAAAAATAGGTAAAAACCCTGATCAAAGAAAAGTTTTATCTACTATTTAGAATCACTTTTTAAGGAGTCAAAGCCTGAGGTATCCCCACAAAATTGCGATCAAAAACAATGATTTAGGTATAAAAATGATTGGGTAGACATGCATTAATGATTTTGATCTTCTTGTTGGTGACCAAACGCAACAGGAGATCCATCAATGCATGCCACCCATTTACTACATAAACATTTATCGAAGATGTGTCAAGGGATCCACAAAAAGCGAATGACTGTACTGATGGATGTCGTTCAGGCCTGTGTACATGGCAAAAAACTTTCCGTCACGGGCCTGGGCCGTGCGATCAAAAATGCCGTATTCGAAAAACACAACATCAAACGAGCGGACCGCTTGATTGGTAACCCGGCCTTAAATCAGGAACGAGGCCTGATTTACCGTGCGCTTGCCAGATGGATTATTGGCCAGTCTCCCCAGCCGGTTATTCTGGTCGACTGGTCGGATCTGGGTGCAGATCGGCATTATCATATGCTGCGGGCTTCGCTGCCGGTAGGTGGTCGCGCCTTGACACTGTATGACGAGGTACACCCGATAGCCAAGCTAGGGAACCCAGGTGTGGAAAAGCGGTTTTTAAAAACCTTGAAAACGTTATTGCCCGAGTATTGTTGTCCGATTGTCGTTACGGATTCTGGCTTCCGCAATCCTTGGTTCCGTGCCGTATTGGCAATGGGTTGGAACTTTGTAGGCCGAGTCGGTGGACGTCCCCTGATTAGCACGCAGGGTGACGCGGACTGGGTCCGCGTAGAACAGGTTTTCGAGACAGCCACGACTCGCCCAAAGTATCTTGGTTATATTGATCTGGTAAAAAATGTACCTCTGGCCTGTCACGCCTATCTGGTGAAGAAAAAGAAACGTGGAAGAGTCAAGAAAACTGTTTACGGGCAACGCAGCACTGCGAAATACAGCGAGAAAAATGCTCACCGAGAACGGACACCCTGGCTGATCGTCACCTCGCTTGATGGCGGTGAAAAAATGACAAAGCGCATAATGAATTTGTATAAAACCCGAATGCAGATCGAAGAAGGATTTAGAGATTTTAAAAACAGTCGCTGGGGATTCAGTCTGGATGAGGCGCGAGCCTATGCCTCGTATCGTTATGAAAACCTATTACTGGTCGGTGCGTTAGCGACCTTTGCCGTCTGGCTGGTCGGCAAACTGGCTGAAATGAAAAAACAGCACCAACATTATCAGGCCAATACCGTGAAATCACGCAGCGTTTTGTCCATCTTTTATCTGGGTTGTCGTGTGTTACAGAAAGAGAGGCAAGAATTTCGAGATACGGACTTCAAGCAGGCGCTATGGGCACTTCAGGAGCAATTTGAGGTGCAATGTTATGCGTGATTTTGTGGGGATCCCTCAGAGTCAAAGCCCTTTTTGGTCGTCCGCGCCGCGCCTGCCCCACTTTGGTCTTCAATTTACGCTCAATCTTTTCCTTGAAATAGACATTGCCCAGCGGCGTCCCCGTCTGCCAGGCGGCACGGATATCCTTCGGTCTCCAAGGGGTCAGAGTACTTGAACAGCGACTAGTTCATAGTTTCAAGTGATCTGACACCTTGATTTCTGTGCAATTCATCCATGTTCGGTCAACCATTTTATTTAACAAGGTTACCGGGGGGTCCCCGCTAATCTTGCCTGCCTTATTTTAACCAGCCAGGAAAAAGACTGGAAGCGGACTGCTATGGCTTACAGATCTTTCTTGCAGAAATACCAGTCAGTGCATTCATAACCTTCATTCATACGCGCTTCTGCCGCTTTGGCATCCTGGGGTGGTGGCACGATAACCTTGTCGCCCGGTTGCCAACCCTCGGGGGTCGCAATCTTATTCTTGTCGGAGGCCTGCAGAGCTTTGATTACGCGCAGGAACTCGGGGATCGAGCGACCATTGGTCATGGGATAGTAGACCATGGCCCGCAGAACCCCTTCCGGATCGATAATGAAAGTGGCGCGCACCGCCGAGGTATCCGCCGCACCCGGATGAATCATGCCGTAGGCATTGGCAACGGTCATGGACAGATCCTCGATAATGGGGAACTGAATCTCGACGCCGAACTTCTCCTTGATGTTACGCACCCAGGCAACGTGGCTATAGTAACTGTCGATGGACAGCCCCAACAGTTCCGCATTTACCGCCTTAAACTCATCGTAGTGATTGGCAAAAGCAATGAATTCGGTAGTACAAACCGGGGTAAAGTCCGCCGGATGGGAAAACAACACCAGCCATTTTCCCTTGTAGTCGGACAGTTTCCTTACTCCATGCGTGGTCTTCGCCTCAAAATCGGGGGCCGGCTTGTTCAATTGCGGGAACTGGGGGGACTTCGTGTGAAGTGTTTCGGTTTCCATTGTCATTTCCTTGTCGATTAAGTATTGCGTCGCACAGAAAACCACCTGGAAGCGTCACGACCCGAACGCGTCTTTTCGGGTTGCATTAACAGGCAGGGGCTAACACCAAGGTTAGAAGTATATTTCGGACTAGTACAGGCCAGAGAAACGGCTTACCGGAGAAATAATATTTTCAGAAAATCGGGCTCCAAGAAAGGGGTCGGTGACAAACGAGAATCATTCAAGAAAGGGGTCGGTGACAAACGAGAATCATTCGTACTACCATGTGTCACCGACCCCTTTTATTGTAGTGGCCGACCTGGGCAAAGCGTTCGATGGGTCCGGTCTCCAGCAGGATGGTGAGCCCCAGGATCTTGCCGATCCCGGGCGCGCTGGTGAGCCGGGCATAGTCGGCCTGGTGTGCACAGTCCGCCAGGACCTGCGTTTCGATCGCGTCGATCTGACTGTCGAGCTGTTGTTTCAGCTGAAGGGCCTGTTGCGCGGCCAGTAACGCCGCCGGCTCGGTGAAATAGCCGGCCAGGTCCGCGCGCTGCAGTTGCTTGATGCGCAGCGCCGACAGCCGCTGGCCCGTGTGGCGGCCGATCTGGCTTTGCAGGCTCAGGATTTGCGCGGTGCGCTGCTTGACCATCAGCAGCCGGCGGCGCAGCAAGTCACGTATCGCGCGCATCGCTTTGGGATAGATATAACCGGTGGGCAGAATCCCCAGGCGTAACAGCTGGGCCAGATAGCGGGCATCGGTGGCATCGTTGGTGTACTTGATGCCGTTGTATTGCTGGATGGCCAGGGTATTGGCCAGGTGGACCGGATAGCCCTGCTCCATCAGCCCGTCCACCAGCCAGTACCAGTTGTAGGTGGACTCCACCACCACGCCCTGGATATCGGACTGATAGGGTCCAAGCAGGTCAACGACCGTATCGAGCTCATTGGGCAGCCGCTGTTCACGAATAACCCGATCATCATTATCAATTAAGGAGACCAGGCTGTTATTGCTATGCAAATCGATTCCGCAGTACAGTGTCATCGTCGCGCCTCCTCTGTTGTGAGCGTAAGCCCACGGAGTTTATCTCTGGATGCCTCCGCAGGGGAGGCGACGACTTATGATTTTCAGTGACAAACGAGAATCATTCGTACTACTATGTGTCACCGACCCCTTTTATTGGAATTGATGAAAGACATGCTTCCCATTTGGATCGGGTTTGCCTTGAAATATTGTGAACTTCGCCCCCTCGACATCCAAGCGCATGATTTGTCGTACGTCGGTAGGTTTGTTACCTTCACCTTGGTATTGAGCTTGGTAATAGAAAACGTCGGCATGAGCAATACCAGCCACTAATACAGACAAGACCAGAAAAATAATGAATCGCATTGTAGCACCCCATATTTGAAAGCGGCTCGGGATGAGACTGTAAATTAAATTGTGTAACTGCTCAAAGTCCCATACCCTTGATAATAAAGGAGAAGACACATGAGCAGAAGAACAAAAACCAAAACCGATCTCGACCCGCAGCTTGAAGAACTGGTCAAGGCAGTCAAAACGCCAGAACAGCTTGCCGCATTGACCCAGCAGCTTCAGCAAAAAGCCTTTGAGGCCATGCTCGAAGGCGAGATGACTGACCATCTCGGCTATCCCAAGCACGCCACAGCCGGCCACAACACCGGCAACAGCCGTAACGGGTATAGCGCCAAAACCCTCAAAGGCGAACAGGGCGCACTGACCCTCGATGTGCCTCGAGACCGTAACGGCGAGTTTGAGCCGCTCATTATTCCCAAGGGGCAGACGCGTCTGCCGATGTTCAACGATAAAATCCTGGCGCTCTACAGTCGGGGCATGAGTACCCGCGATATCGTTGCCATGCTACTAGAGCTCTACGGCGTCGAGGTTTCCCCTACGCTCATCTCCCAGGTCACCGCGCAGGTGATTGAGGAAGTGCAGCAGTGGCAGTGCCGACCGCTGGACGAGATCTATCCCATCGTCTATCTGGACTGCATCCACATCAAGATCCGCCAGGACAAGCGGGTCAGCAACAAGGCCATCTATCTGGCGCTGGGTATCAACCTGGACGGCCAGAAAGAACTGCTGGGGCTCTGGCTCAATGAGAACGAGGGGGCTAAGTTCTGGTTGTCCGTGTTGACCGAACTCCAGCAGCGGGGTGTCCGGGATATCTTTATCGCCGCCGTGGACGGTCTGACCGGCTTCCCCGAGGCGATCAATACCGTCTACCCCAAAACAAAAATCCAGCTGTGTATCGTCCACATGGTGCGCAACTCGCTGAAGTTCGTGGCCTGGAAACAGCGCAAGGCGGTCGCCGCGGATTTGAAAAAGATCTACACCTCCCTGACGGTGGCCGAAGCCGAGCAGGAGCTCGACGCCTTTGCGGCTCGCTGGGATGATCAGTTCCCGTCGATCAGTGCCAGCTGGCGGCGACACTGGCCCAACCTGATTACCCTGTTCGACTATCCGGATGACATCCGTCGGGTGATCTACACGACCAACGCCATCGAATCACTGAACAGCGTGATCCGCAAGGCGGTCAAAAATCGCAAGGTTTTCCCTAACGATGAATCCGCCCTCAAGGTCGTCTACCTGGCCATCCAGGCGGCATCGAAAAAATGGACCATGCCCATTCACCATTGGAAGAACGCGCTCAATCGCTTTATGATTGAATTCCCGGACAGAATGCCGGAGCAGTTCTAAGCGGGCAGTTACACAGAATTATTTACAGTCTCCTCGGGATTACAATTTAATCACCCTCATCCCCATCAGCCCGCATGAATCTCAAACTCCGTCGCCCTCGCTATCGGCACAATCCGCTTGTCTTTCTTTTTCAACTCAACAAACCCATAGCTTTCCAGTGTCCTGAGCGTGCGCGACAGATTACTCGGTTGGCGATTAGTTGCCTTTGCCAGGTCCTGCATCGACTCCGGTTTCAGATTTGCAATCACATGCAGCAGATTCCGATTTTTATCACTCAGCACTTCCGCCATTGACTTCATCGAGGTAAACCAGACTTTGGGTTCGCTTTTTTTAGGCTTGTATTCACCCTTGGCGATTGCCAGCATTCTCTGGCGGATTTTTTCCTGCGGCATAATACCGATCACAATTTTCTTCATCACATCTATCCCGGAATTTTTCAGCCCATGTCCAGTTCTTTGTGTTATTGATGCGCGACCGGCCGGAGTTCATAAATCCGTCCATATTTGGCGGCTGATTCCAAATCCCCGTGTCGCAGGGCATCCCGCACATCGTCCAGTTTGCAGGCATCTTCAACGCTAAGATACGGCGACCACCCCGTGTCGTCTTCCAGCAATTCAACATCAACCTCGGCCACATACTGGCCTTCATGGACATACTTCGATTTTTTGCGATGTTTCATCGTTACTGCCTCCGCGTGAATGTTTGATCCCATCGTCCTGGATCCGGGCGATATTAAAGGGGTCGGTGACAAACGAGAATCATTCGTACTACCATGTGTCACCGACCCCTTTTATTTATTCATCTGATAACAATAATTGACGGAGCTCTTCGCGCAACCTCTTTTCGCCCACTATTTTCTCAACAAACTCTATTCTCGACTTTGTGCTAATATTATGTGTACAAACAAATTGTTTATTTGTCCCTTCGTGATTTAATACCGATTTAGAAGATAAGCCGCACTGCGCGATAGACGCCTCCTCAAACATTGGACTCATTATCCCTATATCTTTCTTGTCATTTATTGTTAAGCGATATGAATCAACTGATGATTTTGATATCATTTTATCTATTATTTTTGTTGGCACCGAATTATTTATCAAGTACTCCCTGACATTCTCTATAGCTGACTGATGTGATTTGGATATATCTGAGAAGATGTTGTTTTCGTATGCCTTTTTTTCCGGATACGGCCTATGAATAAGAATATCTCCAGATCCATATCGAATCGACCCAGCGACAAAAATCAAAAAACACGAACTTGCGCATACCGCATCTTTATCTACCATTGTTATTAAAGATGCTTTATTAACAACCCTTGCTATGCGTAATGCTTCAGATACTGAGCCCCCTTTGGAATTTAAAACTATAGTTCCAGCCTTTACGAATGTTGCTGGACTATTTCTAACCAAACTCATAAAACGGTCATAATCTCCCGCACTAATATTTCCTTGCATTTCAATTTCCAGCGCCTCAGAATCAGTCTTAGTTATAAAGAACTCTGCTGCGGATAGACTCTTTGCAAAAAGCAGTAATACTATAATTATCTGTTTACTCCACATGCACGCCCCTTTTTTCTCTACGATAGATTAACGATTCTTGCGCAACACTCTGCTCACGGCGTAAAAGGGGTCGGTGACAAACGAGAATTATTCGTACTACCATGTGTCACCGACCCCCTTCGATCCCAAGGTTTGTCATTTATTGAAACAAGTTCAAGCAACCTCAACTGCTCTTCATTTAGTGAATCAATAGGTATGTCATCTATTTTACTGTCGCTAGACAATTTGCTATCACTTCTAGGCTCTGACTCATTATCCCTGCTTAGCTCATCAGCCAGATCTTTTAATCTTTGTATTTCTGCATTTTTTCTTTCTATCTCATTCTCATGCTCAATTTCTAGAACCGCCATCTTTCTGCGGATTTTTCTCGACTCCTCATGAGTCAAAGGTGTCTCATCTTCTATTCTTTGTTTTATCTCTTTTAATTCTTTTTGTCTTTCTCTGGCAAAACTATATACAAGCTTAGCTGGATACGGATAAATAAATATAAAAGCAATCGCCGTGACTAATGGATAGATAGCGCCAATCAATAAGCATTTATAGATATCTGGATACAAAAATGTTGATATATAAGTAAATTTCTCATCCACCCTTAAAGATGAGAATATTGTGACCAAAAATTTATAATTCCAAATCACCCAAGAAACCGCAAATGTGCCGAATAACGGACTTGTTGTTCTGAGACTGTAAATAATTCTGTGTAACTGCCCGCTTAGAACTGCTCCGGCATTCTGTCCGGGAATTCAATCATAAAGCGATTGAGCGCGTTCTTCCAATGGTGAATGGGCATGGTCCATTTTTTCGATGCCGCCTGGATGGCCAGGTAGACGACCTTGAGGGCGGATTCATCGTTAGGGAAAACCTTGCGATTTTTGACCGCCTTGCGGATCACGCTGTTCAGTGATTCGATGGCGTTGGTCGTGTAGATCACCCGACGGATGTCATCCGGATAGTCGAACAGGGTAATCAGGTTGGGCCAGTGTCGCCGCCAGCTGGCACTGATCGACGGGAACTGATCATCCCAGCGAGCCGCAAAGGCGTCGAGCTCCTGCTCGGCTTCGGCCACCGTCAGGGAGGTGTAGATCTTTTTCAAATCCGCGGCGACCGCCTTGCGCTGTTTCCAGGCCACGAACTTCAGCGAGTTGCGCACCATGTGGACGATACACAGCTGGATTTTTGTTTTGGGGTAGACGGTATTGATCGCCTCGGGGAAGCCGGTCAGACCGTCCACGGCGGCGATAAAGATATCCCGGACACCCCGCTGCTGGAGTTCGGTCAACACGGACAACCAGAACTTAGCCCCCTCGTTCTCATTGAGCCAGAGCCCCAGCAGTTCTTTCTGGCCGTCCAGGTTGATACCCAGCGCCAGATAGATGGCCTTGTTGCTGACCCGCTTGTCCTGGCGGATCTTGATGTGGATGCAGTCCAGATAGACGATGGGATAGATCTCGTCCAGCGGTCGGCACTGCCACTGCTGCACTTCCTCAATCACCTGCGCGGTGACCTGGGAGATGAGCGTAGGGGAAACCTCGACGCCGTAGAGCTCTAGTAGCATGGCAACGATATCGCGGGTACTCATGCCCCGACTGTAGAGCGCCAGGATTTTATCGTTGAACATCGGCAGACGCGTCTGCCCCTTGGGAATAATGAGCGGCTCAAACTCGCCGTTACGGTCTCGAGGCACATCGAGGGTCAGTGCGCCCTGTTCGCCTTTGAGGGTTTTGGCGCTATACCCGTTACGGCTGTTGCCGGTGTTGTGGCCGGCTGTGGCGTGCTTGGGATAGCCGAGATGGTCAGTCATCTCGCCTTCGAGCATGGCCTCAAAGGCTTTTTGCTGAAGCTGCTGGGTCAATGCGGCAAGCTGTTCTGGCGTTTTGACTGCCTTGACCAGTTCTTCAAGCTGCGGGTCGAGATCGGTTTTGGTTTTTGTTCTTCTGCTCATGTGTCTTCTCCTTTATTATCAAGGGTATGGGACTTTGAGCAGTTACACAATTTAATTTACAGTCTCGTTGTTCTTTCATAAAGATGAATTTTTATTGAATTTATTAGTTCTTGCATCGAGTTTCTCTACTTTCAAAGAGACCGATAATACACGGTGTATATTTGTGTCACCATGTTTGATCGACCCATTTCATTATCAAATATATATTATCCTAACCATCTATCCGCTAGCCTTGCGGGAAATCTTCCTTAATACACCTTTCACCATTACATCAAGCTGGCTATTTTTTTGATAATCCCCAGGCACTGCATAATTTACACGATCTTCAGCTATTAATTTTTCAATTTTGTCCTGACTACTAGCTTGATACCAATTATCCACATCAAACACTGCAATACTACATCCACCTTGCTCTTTTACTAACCTCATACATGGTATATCAGTATCGCCATCCCCCACATATATCATACGATCAAAAGGGACGGGTCTCCTCTCGCGTTCTACATACTCATTCACTGACGCATCGTTATAACAGTTAAGCACCCCCTTATTGATACGAAATATGAACTGAGTCTTCGTTGTATAATTAATAGCTACAGCAGGCCATTTTGCATATCTACTTTTAGGATCATAATGATATTTACACCCGAATATATGTCTAAAGTGTTTAGCAATTGACGTACCCAATATCATCTCTTCAATTCCACTAGAAACAATATAATGTTCTAGAAGTATATTCTGTGTACTTGCATAGCGATTTATACGTTCAAACCATTCTTCTACTCCAGGGAAAAGCGGGATTTTAGCTCCGTGAAGCTTCAGCTTTTCAGGCATTAACTCTTCTCGTTTTTTGACAATTCTTGCTTGAAGAGCAAGCATTCCAAGATAGGTTAAAATCCCGTCAGCATCTCTGGTAGTGTTCAGAATTCTGTGTCATTCCATTAAACTGTCTATAAAAGGTATGACACATGAAAAAACAAATCAACTTCGACATGGATGCGGCGCTCAAGGCGTTGCGTGAAGGCCAGGACCTCAGTGGCAAGGACGGGGTCCTCACCCCGCTGATCAAGCAGCTCACCGAAGCGGCCATGCAAGCCGAGCTGGAGACGCATCTGGACGCCCAAGAGACGCCCAATCGCAAAAATGGCAGCACCTCAAAAACCATGAAAAGCGCCGCCGGGCCATTTGAGTTGGACACCCCTCGCGACCGGGCCGGGACCTTTGAGCCGCAGCTGGTCAAAAAGCACCAGACACATCTGACCGATGAGCTCGAACGCAAGGTCATTGCGTTGTTTGCTCTGGGTATGAGCTATCAGGACATCCGCGACCACATTGGTGACATGTACGGCATCGCGCTGTCCAATGGCACCCTCAATGCCGTCACCGACAAGCTCCTGCCCGAGCTGGCCGCCTGGCGGGAACGGGACCTGGAGGCCATCTATCCGATTGTCTGGCTCGACGCCATCCATTACAAAATCAAGGAGAACGGCCGGTATGTTAGCAAGGCCATCTACACCATCCTGGGCCTGAACATCGACGGCAAAAAAGAGCTGCTGGGCCTGTATCTGTCGGACACCGAAGGCGCCCACCACTGGCTGAGCGTGCTCACCGATCTGCATAACCGGGGTGTCAAGGACATTCTGATCGCCTGCGTGGACGGCCTCAAGGGCTTTCCCGAGGCCATCGAAAGCCTCTACCCCGATACCGAGATCCAGCACTGCATCATTCACCAGATCCGAAACTCGCTAAAGTACGTCGGCTCGAAAAATCACAAAGCCTTCATGGCCGATCTCAAAACCGTCTATAAAGCCGCCACCCTCAATGCCGCCGAGACAGCCCTGGATGAACTGGAAGCCAAATGGGGTGACAAGTACCCCATGGTGATCCAGTCCTGGCGCAGTAAATGGCCTACGCTATCGGCCTATTTCAAATATCCGGACTACGTGCGCACCGCCATTTACACCACCAATGCCGTCGAAGCCGTGCATCGTCAGTTCCGCAAGCTGACCAAAACCAAGGGCGGGTTCGCCAATGAAAACAGCTTACTCAAATTACTCTATGCCGGTATACTCAAGGCGTCCGAGCGCTGGACGCACCCGGTGAAAAACTGGAACCTGACCCTCTCGCAACTGGCGATCCATTTTGAGGGCAGGCTGGAAAAACATATTGAGCTATAAGTGCTTCGGTGACACAGAGTTTTGAACACCCTCGCATCTCTGTCTTCCGTCTCATCCGAGACTTTTTCCCAGAATTTTTTGGCATTCGTTATTCCAAGCTCATTCATTAATCCATGTTCAGCACAATTCCCTTTAGCTAGAGTTCCATCAAAATCATATACAACAGCAGCATTGATTGAATGGCTAATTGATGATGTCATTTTTCTATCTTTTATCTATCTGTTTGCTTTAAGGTTGCGACACTTGGTGTCAGAGTAAAATTATTTACAGGAGTGAATAACAACGAGGTTTTACACTACTATCAGATACGCTCTTCTCTTCTCTTCCCTCACCAAACCCTACCCCACCCAATCCACGAAGAAAATCAGGGTATTCCCTAATACTAGACAAAATTTGCGGGATTTCGAGGAATAGATTCCGGCCTGCGCCGGAATGACGGAGACACAAAAACAAAAGGGACGCCAAAGCGTCCCTCTGTACTGCAGGTGTGTGGGGGGTTGAATATCCCCTCTCCTACCCCCTCCCCCTGGCCCCCTCCCTGAGGGAGGGGGATATATTTTCGGGAGAGGGATCAGGAGAGGACTATTTCTTCTTCGCCGCCCTTTTCTCAGCCCGCTTGAGCCGTGAAGACAGCCGCCGCGCCAGGTCCCCGAACAGCTCGGTCTGGGTCGGGTGCGGGTGGATGGCCTGGCCGACCTGTTCCAGGGTCAGGTCGCCGGCGACCATCATCACGCCCTCGCCGATCAGGGTGTCGGCGTGATCGGCCAGGAAGTGCACGCCGATGACCCGGTGGCTGGTCTTCTCGGCGACGATTTTGATCAGCCCCTGGGTCTCGCCGGTGATCATGGCCTTGGCGTCGACGCTCATCGGCACCTTGATCTCGGCGGCGTCGATGCCCTGCTCTTTGGCCTGGTCCGACGACAGCCCGACGAACGCGGCCTGGGGGCGGGTGAAGATGACGCCCGAGTCCCTGGCCTGGTCGTAGGCAGCAGATTCACCCGCCATCGTCATGGCGGCGACGCGGCCCTGCTGGCCGGCGGTGTGAGCGAGCATTAACCCACCGATGACATCGCCGACGGCGAAGATGTGCGGCACATTCGTGCGGCACTGGGCATCGGCGCTGATGACACCTTTGTCCGTTTCGACGCCGGCCCTGTCCAGCTGCAGCGGATCCAGCACCGGGCGCTTGCCGGTGGCCATGATCACGTAGTCGCAGCTGTAGGTGTGGTCCTTGCCGTCACTGCCTTCGTAGACGATCTTCATCTTGCCCGGCTCGCCCTTGAGTTCCTTGACCTTGACGGAAGTCTCGATGCTCAGGCGCGGGTCGTCATTCAATACGGCGGTGAGGTTTTTGGCCACTTCCGACTCGACTTCGGCCAGGATGCGGTCGTTGCCTTCGAGCAGCAGCACTTTGGCGCCGAAGTCCTGGAAGATCTGCGCCATCTCGACGCCGATGGCGCCGCCGCCGATCACGCCCAGGCGTTTGGGCGCGTCTTTGAGGCCCCAGACGGTGTCGGAGGTGAGCACACCGCCATTGTCCACGCCGGTGTCGGCGCCGGGGATTGGCGGCACGAACGGCGGGGCGCCGGTGGCGATGACCGCCGCGCCGAAGGTGATCTTCTTGGTGTTCTTGCCGTCGCCCATCGGGGCGCGGGTGTGCGGGTCTTTCTGGTTGCCGCCGGTGTCGACGCTGACGGTGTGATCGTCCTCGAAGCGGGCGAAGCCCTGGATGACGTCGATCTTCACACCCTTGTCGGTGTTGAGCGCCATCTTGCCGCGCTCTTCGAGCACGCCGCGACGGTGTTTTTCCAGGCTGGGGAAATCCAGCTCGGGTTTGGCGGTGCCCTTGATGCCGAGCAGCTTGTCGTGGGCGCGATCGCGGATCTTGTCCGCCGCCGCGCGCCACGCCTTGGAGGGAATGCAGCCGCGCCACAGGCATTCGCCGCCGGGGAACGGCGAGTCGTTGATCATGGCGACCTTGTAGCCGTGGTCTTTCAGATCCCGGGCGCAGTCCTCGCCGCCGGGGCCGCCGCCGATGACGACCACGTCGTAATCCCAGTCGCCCTCGGGCAGCTTGAAGCTCGGTTCACTGGCCGGGGCGGCGGCGGTCGTGCTGGCGCTGCCGGTACTGGCCGCCATACCCGCTGCCGGCGCGGCGGCGGCATCCAGCCAGGTCGGGTTCTCGACCAGTTCCTTGAAGGTGCCGAGGAACTTGGCGGCGTCGGCGCCGTTGACGATGCGGTGATCGGCGGTGATGGTCACCGGCATGCCCTGCGGGCCGACGGTGGCAATCGCGAAGATCGCCGAGGTGCCCGGCGAGGGAATCGCGTCGAACTGGCTGACGCCCAGCATCCCCATGTTGGAGATGGTGAAGGTCGGGTTGGAGTATTCGTCCGGCTTGAGGCGGCGGGCGCGGGCGCGGTCCACCAGATCCTTCCAGCCGGCGGCCAGGTCGGCCACCTCGCGGTTGCCGGCATCGCGCAGCACCGGTACCACCAGGCCCATGCCTTCGGTTTCCACCGCCAGGCCGATGTCGATCTGCTCGCGCTCGACGATGCGATCTTCATGCTGGTAGACGGCGTTGATCACCGGGTGCTTGTCGATGGCCAGCGCGGCGGCCTTGGCCAGGGTCACGGTCAGCGAGAAGCCCTTGGCCTTGGAGGTGGTCTTCAGCGCGCTCGGATCGATGTGGCTGGTGACGCGGAACAGCGGCATGGAAACCGAATATTCCATGTTGTGCGCCACGGCCTTTTCCATCGCGGTCATCGGCCGCCCTTCGCCCGGCACCTGGTAGATGCGCTGGGTGGTGGACTTCTGGATGTTGCTGTTGAGCACGTCGGCGGCGACGATGGCGCCGCCCGGGCCGCTGCCCGGCACGCTGTTGAGATCGATGCCGTGGGCGCCGGCCAGCTGGCGGGCGTACGGGGTCGCGTTCTTGTTGCTCGGCCGCGGCGCCGGGGTGGCGCCGTGCGGCTGGGCCGCGATGCGGGTCTTGGCCTTGGCGGTGCCGGCCGGCTCGGATTTGGGTCTCGCGGCCGCGGCGGCCGCCGGGGCGGCACTGCTGGCGGCTTTCTTGCTGTCGACGACCTGGTCCGGTTCGTTGACCAGGTAGGCGATCGCCTCGCCCACCGGGATGGTGGCGTCGGTCTCGGCCATGGGGCCGGACAGGTAGCCGTCGCGGAACACTTCCACGTCCATGATCGCCTTGTCGGTCTCGACCTGGGCGACCACGTCGCCACGGGCGATCTTGTCGCCGATGGCTTTCTCCCAGCTGACCATGACGCCCTCGGTCATGGTGTCGGAGAGCTGGGGCATTTTAATGGTGTGGGCGTCCTCGGCCGGGGCCACTTCAACATTCGCAGCTTCGGCGGGCGCGGCGGCCTGTTCGGCCTCGGGGGCGGCGGCTTCCCCGGCCGGGGCGGCTTCGCCACCGCTACTGGCGACCGGGGCGTCGCCTTCGGAGTGCACCTCGTCGGCACTGGCGACCAGGTAACCCATCGCCTCACCGACCGGGATGGTGGCATCCACCGGCTGCAGCGGCCCGGACAGGTAACCCGCGCGGAACACTTCCACGTCCATGATGGCCTTGTCGGTCTCGACCGTGGCGACGATATCGCCGCGCTCGACCTTGTCGCCGATGTTCTTCTCCCAGCTGACCACCACGCCTTCGGTCATGGTGTCGGAGAGCTGGGGCATTTTAATCGTATAAGCTTCAGCCATAACCACTAGTTCCTAGTAACGAGTAACGAGGGACGAGGAACGGCACGATGGAGTCTGTCAGAAACGACCGGCTTGTGCATTAACACAGGTCTTTTCCTCGGCACTCGTCCCTCGTCCCTCGGCCCTTTTTTATTAGATCTTGCCGAGGGCCTTGAGGGCGCCGTGGTAGACGTCGTCGGCGCTCGGGATCGCGGCTTTTTCCAGTTTGGCGTTATACGGCACCGGGACGTCGGCGGCGTGGATCCGCACGGGCTGGGAATCGAGGGCGAAGAAGCAGTCCTCGATGATGCCGGTGATGATCTCCGAACCGACGCCGACCGGGGCTTCGTCTTCCTCGGCCACCACCGCGCGGTGGGTCTTCTCCACCGAGGTGCGGATGGTTTCGCGATCGATCGGCTTGAGGGCGCGCAGGTCGACGACCTCGGCGCTGATGCCGTCGGCTTCCAGGCGCTTGGCCGCTTCCAGGCACAGGTGCACGCTGAAGTTGTAACCGATTAAGGTGATATCACTGCCCTCGCGCACGACCTCGGCGCCTTCCAGCGGACGGAAGAATTCCTCATCCGGAATGTCTTCCTTGAGGTTATACATCTGCTCGTGCTCGATGATGATCACCGGGTCGTTGGAGCGAATCGCCGATTTGAGCATGCCGTAGGCGTCCAGCGGGCCGCGCGGGGTGACCACGCGCAGGCCGGAAGTGGACATGAACATGCGCGCCAGGCGGGCCGAGTGCTGGGCCGCCAGCTGATGCGCGGTGCCGCCCGGGGTGCGCATGACGATCGGGCAGGCGATCTGGCCGCCGGACATGTAACGAATTTTCGCGGCCGCGTTGATCAGGGTATCCAGCGCCAGCAACGCGAAGTTGATGGACATGATCTCGATCACCGGGCGCATGCCGGCCATGGAAGCGCCGATACCGATCCCGGTATAGGAGTTCTCGGAAATGGGGGTGTCGATGATGCGCTGCGGACCATACTTGTCGTACAGGCCGTAGGTGGCCTTGTAGGTGCCGCCAACGACGCCGATGTCCTCGCCCATGGCGATGACCATCGGATCGTTCGCCATCTCTTCATCGTGGGCCCGGCGGATCGCTTCCCAATATGCCGTTTCTGCCATTGTTGTCAATCCTCTTATTTATGCAGTGGCCCGACCCAGCGCGGATCCGGGTTATCGTCCAGTACGTATTTGTTCAGATCCTCGACCTTCGGTTCCGGACTCTCTTCGGCAAACTTGATGATGTCGTTTTCGATTTCGTCATCGATCGCCTTGTCCATCGCCTTGATCTCATCATCGGTAACGACGCCGGCCTCGATCAGCCGCTCACTGTAGAGGCGGATGGGATCGCGCTGCATCCACTCTTCTTCCTCGTCCCTGGTGCGATAGCCCTTGGCGTCGGACATGGAGTGGCCGCGATAGCGGTAGGTCATAAATTCAATGAAATAGGGTTTTTGTTCCTTGCGCACGTAATCGACCGCTTCTTTGGCCGCGTCCATCACGGTGTCGATGTCCATGCCGTCGTGCTGGCTGGCCTTCATGTCATAGGCGCAGATGCGCTTGTACTGATCGCGCACGGCGGTGGAACGATCGATGTGGGTGCCGATGGCGTAGAGGTTGTTCTCGCACACGAACAGCACCGGCAGTTCCCAGACCGAGGCCATGTTCAGGGTCTCGTGGAAGGTGCCCTGGTTGTTGGCGCCGTCACCCAGAAAACAAATCGCGATCTGTTTGGTGCCCTTGTGCTTGGCGGCCAGCGCCAGGCCGGCGGCCAGCGGAAACGGCTGACCGACCAGGGCGTAACCGCCCATGAAATTCTGACTGGCATCGAAGATGTGCATGGAGCCGCCGCGGCCCTTCGAGGAACCGGTCTCCTTGCCGTAGAGCTCCGCCATGACTTCACGCGGCTGGGCGCCGGTCTTGATGGCATGAACATGGTCGCGATAGCCGGTGATGACGTAATCGTTTTCCTGGCCCTTGCCGACATTGGCCATCTCCAGTACCCCGGTGGCCACGGCTTCCTGGCCCGAGTAGAGATGCAAAAAGCCACCGACCTTGCGTTCCATATAGGCTTCGAACGTGCGATCCTCGAAGCGGCGGAAGAACATCATTTCCCGCAACAGGCGTTTTTTGTCCGCGTCTTTCATAGGGATCCTTGTCTATATTTTTGCAGCTAAATGAAGATGTTACGGGTATTCTACCCCATCCCCCAATTTAAAGCCGCGTATGATCGACGTTTTACGCGACAAGGTCAAGAAAAATCCCGTCGGCGGACGGATTACAAAGGCATAATTATTCTTTAAAATCAGCAACTAAAATTAAAAACTGTGGACCGGTTGGCATCCCGCAAGGGGATAGACCCGACCCGGGCAGACAGTCACACAGTCAGACAAATCGGGTTTTAGCATGTCTCAGGAACAAGCGATCTATCAGTGGCTCGACAACATGAGCAAATCCGTGGCCTTGCAGGATCTGGAAAAACATATGGCCCTGGTCTCGCCCTATGTCCGGGTCTATGGCGTGCCCGGCCACGAGACCATCGACTATGACGGCTGGTGCCAGCGGCGCAAAAACGAATTCGAGCACGACCTGCTCGCCCGCCTTAGCTATAAAGTGGTTAGAATCAAGACCCAGGCCCTGCGCCGACTCGCTTTCGAGGTCGAGGAAACCCTGTCCGCCCGCAATGGCAAATCGGTGGTGTTGAACAAGGACATCATGCTGGAGCTGGAGCCGGATGAAAAATGGCGTGTCGTGGAAGAGAAAATCCGCGACTGGGAAGTTCGCGAATCAGCCTGACAGGAAAATCGATGAGCCAAGACTACCGAACCGAAAAAGACAGCCTGGGTGAACTGCGGGTCCCGGCCGATGCCCTGTACGGCGCGCAGACCCAGCGCGCGGTGGATAACTTCCCCGTCAGCGGACTGGTCATGCCGCGCGCCTTTATCCGCGCACTGGGGCTGATCAAACATGCCTGCGCCGAAGCCAACCGGCAACTCGGCTTGCTGGACAGCGCCCGGGCCGAGGCCATAAAAAAAGCGGCCCTGCAGGTCGCCGCCGGCGAGTTTGACGATCAGTTTCCCATCGATGTCTTTCAGACCGGTTCGGGCACCAGCACAAACATGAACGCCAACGAGGTGATCGCGCACCTGGCCAGTGATGGCACGCTGACGGTACATCCCAACGATCACGTCAACATGAGCCAGAGCTCCAACGATGTGATCCCCACGGCCCTGCAGGTCAGTGCCGCGCTGGAACTTCACGAGCAACTGTTGCCGGCGTTACAGCACCTGGCCCAGACGATCGATCACAAGGGCAACGAACTCAAGGACGTGGTCAAGACCGGCCGCACCCACCTGATGGATGCCATGCCGATTACCCTGCAACAGGAGCTCCATGCCTGGCGGGATCAGATTCGCGATGGCATTGCGCGCTTCGAATCCACCTTGCCACGTCTGCAGGCGCTGCCCCAGGGCGGCACGGCCGTGGGTACCGGGGTCAACGCCCACGCCGATTTTGGCAAGGGCGTGGCCAACGCGTTGAAACAACAGACCGGCATTGATTTTTGCGCCATGCCCAATGCCTTTGTCGGACTGGCCAGTCAGGACACGGCCGTGGAAGTCAGCGGCCAGCTCAAGACCGTCGCCGTCAGCATCATGAAGATCGCCAACGATCTGCGCTGGATGAATAGCGGCCCGCTGGCGGGGCTGGGCGAGATCGAATTACCGGCATTACAACCGGGCAGCTCCATCATGCCGGGCAAGATCAATCCGGTGATCCCCGAGTCCGCCGCCATGGTCAGCGCCCAGGTGATCGGCAACGACACCACCATCACCGTCGCGGGCCAGTCCGGTAATTTTCAGCTGAATGTCATGCTGCCGGTGATCGCCTACAACCTGTTACAGAGTATCCAGCTGCTGGGCAACACCGCCCGCCTGCTGGCCGATCGCGCCATTGCCGGCTTCAAGGTCAACGAACAACAGATTAAAAGCGCGCTGGATCGCAACCCGATCCTGGTCACCGCCCTCAACCCGGTCATCGGTTACGAAAAAGGCGCGGCGATCGCCAAACGCGCCTACGCCGAGAACCGCCCGGTGATCGAGGTCGCCATGGAAATGACCGATCTGAGCGAGGATGAACTGAAGAAACTGCTGGACCCGGCCGCGCTGACCCGGGGCGGGATCCACGACTGAGTAAACCTCTGTTCATCACAGAGGACACAGAGAGACACAGTTGGAAGTATCAGGTAGCGCTGCGCACAACCTGACCTGCTGGATCCGTCACTCGATCACCGGTAGGTCACGTTGACAACGTCTACGTGACTCTCGCAGAGTCGCAGAGCTCGCAAAGTCAGATAACGACGGAATACCAATTTGATTGGCAAAAAATCAGTTTGATAATGCTCTGCGCCTTAGCGTCTCTGCGAGAGTTTTTAGCTTGAAAATTATTCTCTATGGAACAACACCATGCCACACCGCTGCGGCTGGGCCGGGCCCGATCCGATCTATATCGACTACCACGACCAGGAATGGGGCGTGCCGGTTTACGATGACCGCTTGCTGTTCGAGTTTTTGATCCTCGAAGGCGCGCAGGCGGGGCTGAGCTGGATCACCATTTTGAAAAAACGCGACGCCTATCGCGAGGCTTTCCACAATTTTAACGCGGAAAAGATCGTCCGTTTCTCTCGCACCAAAATAGAGCAATTACTGCAAAATTCCGCTATCATCCGCAACCGACTCAAAATCGAATCAGCGGTCGACAATGCCCGGGCGTTTTTGCTGTTACGCGAACAATACGACAGCTTTAGTGACTACATCTGGCAATTCGTTGATGGACGACCGATTCAAAACTACTGGAAGGACGATCGACAGGTACCGGCCTCGACAAAACGATCAGAAGCCATGAGTCGTGATTTAAAAAAACATGGTTTTTGTTTTGTCGGCCCGACCATTTGTTACGCCTATATGCAGGCGGCGGGAATGGTCAACGATCACATTACCACCTGTTATCGTCACACCCAGGTTAAAAAATTGGGGAATTGATGGATGAGTATCAGAGATTTTTTTGGTTATTCACCTGAACAGGTCAGTCATGCCGAACGACTCGCCTCCGGCGCCGGCGGCTTTGTCGGTATCTTTCTGATCGCGGTCGTCAGCTACTATTTCACCGGCTTCGAAGGCGCCGCCATGATCGTACCGTCCATGGGTGCCTCGGCGGTGCTGGTCTTCGCGGTACCACACGGCAAGTTGTCCCAGCCCTGGAACGTACTGGGCGGTAATGGTATTTCCGCCGTAGTCGGAATGACCTGTTACCTGTATGTTCCCGATGTATTTCTTGCCGCCGGCCTGGCGGTGGGTATCGCAATTACCCTGATGCATTACATGTCCTGCATTCATCCACCGGGCGGTGCTTCCGCGCTGGCTGCGGTGATTGGCGGCGACGCCATCCATGCCCTGGGTTATCAATATGTTCTTACGCCAGTATTGCTCAATGCCTTTATCATTTTCCTGGTCGCCATCGGCTTTAACTACCTGTTCCCCTGGCGGCGCTACCCGGCCAGTCTGATGAAATCTGTTTCAAAAGGCGGCCCGACGCAAAAACAGGAATACAATATTCCGAGACTGTCCCAGGACGATCTCGATTACGCAATGCGTAAAATGGATCTGCTGGTGGATATGACCGCTGACGACCTGGTGCAGCTCTATTCACTGGCTTCAAAGTATTCCGAAACCAGGCACCTGCAACCGGAAGACATCAAGCTCGGCCACTATTACAGCAACGGGCTGTATGGCAGCCTCTGGCAGGTGCGACAGATCATCGACGAATCCCCGCACGAAGAGCCGACCCGTGACAAGGTGATCTACAAGATCGTCAGCGGTCACAACCGTTACACTACCGGCACCGCGACTCGGGAAGAATTCGCCTACTGGGCGCGCTATGAAGTCGAGCAGCAGGAAAACGACTGGGTCCGGGCCGGGGGAACCATCGAGTCCGATCCGACAGCCTGAACCCGGGAAAACGCCGGCGTATTCAGTCGTTGCACCATGAGATGATCTCTTCCCTTTTAACCCGGCGTCTCGACGTCCTGCGCACTGCTTCCCGGAACGCATGAAAGGTAGGAGCGCCTCCGGCGCGACAGGCCTTGTCGCACGGATAGGGCTATCGCGGCTGAGCCGCTCCTACGGACCGGGGAATAAAGGGTTTGAATGTCCTCGTTACCCCGACCTGCCTTTCGCTAGAACACCAACCGGATAAGATGCATAATACCGTCATGGATCAGATTACCCTTACCCGCCCGGACGACTGGCACCTGCATGTGCGCGACGGCGCGGTTTTAGCTGACGTGCTGGGCGATACTGCCCGACGCTTCGCCCGGGCGATCATCATGCCCAATCTCAAACCCCCGGTGACCACCGTGGAGCAGGCCCTGGCTTACCGGCAACGGATTCTGGCCGCGCTGCCGGAGGGGACGTCGTTCAATCCCCTGATGACCCTGTACCTCACCGATGACACCACGGCGGAGGAAATCCGCAAGGCGGCGGCGCATCCGCACGTGCATGCCGTGAAACTCTATCCCGCCGGCGCCACCACCAACTCGGCGGCGGGTGTCACGGCAATCGAGAAAACCTGGGACGCCATCGAGGCGATGGCCCAGGCCGGCCTGCCGTTACTGATTCATGGTGAGGCCACCGAACCGGAGATCGATATTTTCGATCGCGAGGCGGTGTATATCGACCGCACCCTGCGGCCGTTACTCGAACGGTTCCCGCCGCTCAAGGTCGTGCTGGAACACATCACCACCCGTCAGGCCGCCGAGTTCGTCCATGCCGGCCCCGATAACCTGGGCGCGACCATCACCCCGCATCATCTGCTGATGAACCGCAATGCCATGTTCCGCGGCGGCATGAATCCACACCACTTCTGCCTGCCGATCCTCAAGCGGGAACAACATCGCCAGGCGCTGCTCAAGGCGGCGATCAGTGACACGGGCAAGTTCTTTCTCGGCACCGACAGCGCCCCGCATCCGCGCCACGCCAAGGAGTCGGGTTGCGGTTGTGCCGGGATTTACTCCGCCCATGCCGCGCTGGAGCTGTATGCCGAAGCCTTCGACGAGGCCGGTGCACTGGACAAACTGGAAGGCTTCGCCAGCCACTACGGCGCCGATTTTTACGGCCTGCCGCGCAACAGCGATCGCATCACCCTGATCCGCGAAGACTGGACAGTGGCCAGCGGCATGAAGTTTGGCGAGGAAGAGCTGATTCCGCTGCGTGCCGGCGAGGTTGTTCACTGGCGAATGAAAGATTAGTGCTGAGTGCTGAGTTCTAAGTACTAAGTACCAAGAACTGCCTTTACCTGTGGGAGCGGGCGACGCACAGGGAAGTGCTAATGTCGCGGTAGGCAGGACGCCGGGAGCGACGACGACCGCGACCCCACCATCGCCCGGCAATCGCGCCCGTGGGGCGCTCCCACCAACCGTTAAAAACCGGAACCGGGGTCAAGAGAATGTCAGGTAGCGCTACGCGCAACCTGACCTACAGCTGCACCTCGTCACTCGTACCTCGTCCCTGGGCCCTGCCCGAAGGGCCCGGGTTAATAGACGGCTTTGACCCGATAGCCCTGTTCTTCCAGCATGCGTAACAGGCCGACGTCGCCGGGCAGATGCAGGGCGCCGACGGCGATAAAGGCATTACCTTTTGCCAGCTGCGCCTGCATGGTTTCCAGCATGTTGCGGTTACGTTGTTCGATCAGACTGTCGTTGACCAGCGCACTGACATCCTTACCCGATTTTTCCAGTTCCCGTTCGCTGAATGCCAGCAGGCCATCGAGATCGCGCGCCAGGTAAATCTGCAGCATTTCCTCGACCATTTCTTCCAGATGGCGGTGTTCGCGAACCGCGACCCGCAACAGGTTGATCTGGGTTTTCAGCGGCGTGTTATCGAATAACTCAATGACGTCTTCCGGGGTTTCCAGACCACACAATTGCTTACCCTGTTCCTGCGCGGTTTGATACAACACATAATCGAGAAACATGCCCGATTCGGGTTTGGGAACACTCAGCAGCAAACCGGCCGCCCAGGGTTTGAACATGGGTACCAGCTGTTCGGGAATACCGTAATCGGCGATCAATGTGACGGTTTGTTGATAAAGCTCGGGGCCGATCTGCTGATCCAGTTTCTGACCATTGAGATACATCATCCCCTGGCTCATCTGGATCTGGGTTGCCGGATCCAGTTGCATTTCGGCACAAAAGATGTCCGACTGATCAAAACGCTTCTGTACCGGTGGAGGTAACCGGGTTACCCGGGGATCCTCGCTGTGAATGGTGCCAAGCAGATAGCTCGCCTGGCCCGATTCGGGAGCGATTTCCCACAATATACCCTGCTGTTCCCCGGCCTGAGCAACACCAAGTGCCAACAACAGCATAGCCGCCGTAACAATACGCGAAATACCGAAATAGACCTGTTTCATGAAAAACCCGCCCCGTCTCTTTCCTGGCTGCAACGAAACTGTGATAATACGCACTGCCGCTATTACCCTGCAATGTTCAAGGCTGTCCGATGTCCCGTATTTCCAAACGCTTTCGTGGTTTTCTGCCCGTCGTAGTCGACGTGGAAACCGCCGGGTTCGATTGTCACAGCCATGCCCTGCTTGAAATCGCCGCCGTGCCCATCATTATGAATGGTAAGGGCAAGGTCAAACCGGCCGAAACCATCGCCTGTCATGTTGAGCCCTTTGAAGGCGCACAGCTGGACCCCAGGGCGCTGGAGTTCACCGGTATCGATCCCTACCATCCGTTTCGCATGGCCAAACCGGAAGCCGAGGCGCTGGAACTGATCTTTGAGCCGATCGCCGAGATAGTCCGGGTTCAGCAATGCAGCCGGGCGATTCTGGTCGGGCACAACCCGTTTTTCGATCTCGGCTTCATCAAGGCGGCCGCCAACCGCCAGGGTTTCAAGAAAATCCCCTTTCACCAGTTCAGCACCTTCGACACCGCCACCCTGGGCGGACTCGCCTTCGGCCAGACCGTCCTGGCCCGCGCCGCCAAAGCCGCCGGGATCGAATGGGACAACAACGAAGCCCACTCCGCCGTCTACGATGCCGAACGCACCGCCGAGCTGTTCTGCGACATCGTCAACCGCTGGGATGACATGAACACGTCTGAATAATATTAAAGCTTTCACCGCAGAGACGCAGAGGACTTGATAATGTTGAATGATGAATTTTGAATGTTAAATTCGTAATGAACTTGTAATTCAAAATTCAAAATTCAAAATTATTTTAGCTCCGCGCTCTTTGCGTCTCTGCGGTTAACCATTCACTTCATTGGATAAAGGTAGTTCTACTACTACTCGCAGGCCGCCGAGCTGTTCGCTATGATCCAGTTGCAGGGTGCCGTGGTAGCTTTCGACGACCTGTTTGACGATGGACAGGCCGATGCCGTGGCCGCTGACGGTTTCGTCCTGGCGTTGTCCGCGTTGCAGCAGGGTGGCGGCCTGTTGCGGATCGATGCCGGGGCCGTCGTCTTCGACGCTGATACGCAGGTTGTCATCCTGTTCGGAAAATTCAAGACGAATACGGCTATGGGTCCATTTCCAGGCATTGTCCAGCAGGTTACCCAGCAGTTCGGTGGCATCTTCCTTCTCCAGCGGCAGCAGAGCATCCTCGGCGTTCTGTAGCTCGAGTTCGACCGGTTTGTCCTGATACAGGCGCTGCAGCGTATCGAGGAGCGGTGGCAGATCCTGTTGCAGATCAAATCGTTTGTGGCTGCGCCTGTCACCGGCCAGACGGGCCCGTTTGAGTTCGCTGTCGACCCGTTGCTGGATTTGCCGGATCTGCTGCAACACCCGTGCATGGCGTTGTTGTTCCGAATCATCGAGGGATTCATACCACTGATGAATCAGGGCCAGGGGTGTTTTGATGGCATGCGCCACATCGCCCATGGCATGCCGGGAACGTTCCAGTCGCTGTTGCTGACGCTGCAACAGCCGGTTGACTTCCCTGACCAGCGGCAACACTTCGGAGGGGACATTCTCGGGCAGCTGGCTGGCCTGCCCGGATTCGAGCTGGCCAATGGCCTGTTGCGCCTGGCGAACCGGTCGCATGGCAAAATGGATAATCGCGCTCTGTGCCGCAAGCAAGACGATAATAATCAGCAGAATCGAGGCACCGAACTGTTTCTGAAACCCGTGTATTTCCGCGTAGATGTGCGAGACATCCTCGGCGGTCACAATCAATAAATCCTGACCCTGTTTTTCATAACGCTGCTGGCGAACGAGCAATGATTGATTACGTGGACCGCTCTGCTGACTGATTGCCACCTTGTTCGTATTACCGATATCCGGGACGGTTAATGTTTCATCCCACAGCGAACGGGAATAGTGCGTGTTATTGCCGGCCTGAATGATGAAATAGTGGCCGGAAAAGGGCCGATGATAGATATTCTGGATTTTTTTCTCATCCAGTACCAGTTGCCCGTCGTTATCGAAATTAGCGGCAACCAGCAGGCTCTCGGCATCATGTTCCAGCCGGCTCTGGATATATTCACCGGTGATCTTTTCGGCCGCGAGACCAATCAGGGCCCAGAGCACAACAGCCAGCACAATGATGGTCACCAGCAGACCGAGATTGAGATTGGCGCGCAGGGAACGGAATATCATGGCGCGAAGATATAGCCCTGACCACGCCGGGTCTGAATAATGTCCTTGCCCAGTCGATCCCGCAGGCGACGGACATAAACCTCGATGACATTGCTGTCCCGATCCGTATCCATTTCATACACGTGTTCGGTGAGTCGCGTCTTGGACAGCACCTTGCCCGGATTGAGCATGAAATAACGTAGCAAGCGGTATTCGGTACCGGTTAGCTGGAAGCTTTGTTCACCGTTACTCACGGTCTGGGTCTCTTCATCCAGCAGCCAGCCCCGGCCTTCGAGTTGACTGCCAGCCGACTGATAGCGCCGGCGGATCAGGGCCTGTACCCGGGCCAGTAACTCTTCGCTGTGAAACGGCTTGGTCAGATAATCATCCGCACCGCTCTGCAGTCCGGTCACCTTGTCCTGCCAGCTGTCCCGCGCGGTCAGGATCAACACCGGCGTGCTGATTCTGGCCTCGCGCCAGTTTTGCAAGACGTCCAGACCGCTGCGCTGCGGCAGACCCAGATCGAGGATGATGGTGTCGTACTCAAACTCCCGGCCCAGGTATTCACCCTCGACCCCGTCATGGGCCAGGTCGACGACATACCCGGCGTCGACCAGTTTCGCCTTGAGCGATTCGGCCAGTTGCGTTTCATCCTCGACCAGTAGCAGTCGCAAGTCTCAGTCCTCTTCCTCGATTTCCAGAATCTTGCCGCTGGCGGCATCCACTTCCAGTTTCATGACCCGATCCTTGTCGGTCAGAATCTCCAGCTCATAGATATAGCTGCCGTCTTCACGCTCCAGCTCGGTCTCGATGACCTGGCCGGGATAGTCTTTTTCGACTTGCTTCAAAATTTCCTGCAGGGAAAGGATTTTACCCTGCTGACGCAATTCCCGGGCCTCCCGGTAATCCAGTTTATCATCCGCCCGGGCGGAGTCCATCACATCAATCCCCTGACTTGCGAGGATGCCGATACCACCGGCCGCCAACAGGCTGAACAGTACTGATTTATAACGCATCATTTCTCTCCTTCTCTATTGTTCACTATGTAATGATTTTTTGCCGGTGAACATCGCGCGCACCAGATTCTCCCGATGCAGCAGACTTTCCAGCAGTACGCCCGCCACATGGATCAACGCCAGCAACAGGGTAAAGTTGGCGAAAAACTCATGGACATCCTCGACCACTTCCCAGGCCGCGGCTTCCTGCGCGATCCAGCCGGCCAGCGGCCCCGCGCCCTCTTCCACCGCATAGGTTGCCAGTCCGCTCAATGTTGTCACCAGCAATGCGATCAACATCAGCACAATCATGGCACCGCCAACCGGGTTGTGGCCCAGATAACGTTTGGGTCGCAACAGGAACACCTCTTTGAGATACTGCTTGATCTCGGCGGGGCGTTTGACAAAATCACTGAAGCGGGCATGGCGCGTGCCGATCAGGCCCCAGATCAGCCGCAAACTGATCAGCAGCAGCACGCTATAACCGGCGAAGGTATGCACTCCCAGCCATTCATCCTCGCTGCTGAGGTAGGCCAGTGTAAAGCTCAGCACCAGCGCCCAGTGAAAAAACCGTACAAAAATGTCCCAGACCCGGACTTCTTTCTCTGTCTTCATCATAACCACCTCCTGACTCTGGGGACACAGTCTAGGCGGTCAAGCTGAAATCAGGCTGAAAATAGTAGAGAGACTATCTAAATAAACGCGGAGGACGCGGAGGCGCAGAGGCGCGGAGAAAGTAATAATTTTGAATGTTGAATGTTGAATTTTGAATGGGCCCGGCTCTGCAACTCAAAATTTAAAATTCAACATTCAACATTATATCTTTGCGAACTCTGCGTCTCCGCGCCTCCGCGTCCTCCGCGTTGTTTCCCAGAGCATAAGAAAAAGGCACAAAAAACCCGGCCTGGGCCGGGTTTCGGGTCGTGCGCAAGGCGCTTGCCGTTTACTGTGCGGCTTCACCCACCGCCTTCTGCAGGTCACCCTTCTGGTACATTTCCAGGGTGATGTCGCAGCCGCCGATCAGTTCGCCGTTGATGTAGATCTGCGGGAAGGTCGGCCAGTTCTGGTACTTGGGCAGGTTTTCCATGATTTCGGGATCGGTCAGGATGTTGACGTGGGCGAATTCCTTGCCGCATTCCATCAGCGCCTGGGCCGCCCGGCTGGAGAAGCCGCACTGGGGCATGGTGGGTGTACCTTTCATAAAGATCACAACCGGGTTCTTTTTGACAATGTCGTCGATTCGTTCCAATGCATCCATTACTCGCACCTCGATATTGGCGTTTGTGGTCGGCCACGCCGCCTGGGACGCGCCACTAAAATCAGTAATACCTAATATACCCGGTTTGCCAGGCAAATACCATAGCAAAATACTCTGGTATAAAAGGGGCGCTGTATTCTTGTAAATGCTGCCGGCTCAGCCGTTTTTCAAGGGATCGACGTGGGTCTGAAACCACAGTTCCAGCAGGGCCATATGCCAGAGCTTGCTGCCGCGCAGGGCCGTAAAGTGTTGATCCGGCGCGGCCAGCAGCTTGTCCACGTACTCCCGCTGGTAGATTCCCCGCGCCCGGCAGGCGTCGGAATTGACCCAATCCCGCATAAAATCGAGAAACTCGCCACGCACGTATTTGAGTGCCGGCATGGGGAAATAGCCCTTGGGCCGATCGATCACGGCATCCGGCACCAGTCCGCGGGCGACCCGCTTGAGAATGTGCTTGGGCCCCTCGCCGCCGGGGCCATTGCCCAGTTTGAGCTCGGGTGGCATTTGCGCGGCCAGTTCCACCAGCTGATGATCGAGGAACGGCACCCGCGCCTCCAGGCCCCAGGCCATGGTCATATTGTCCACCCGTTTGACCGGATCGTCGACGATCAGGGTGGTGACATCCATGCGCAGTACCCGATCGATGAACTCGTCGGCCTGGGGCTCGCCCAGCAACGCGGCAATGGTCTGCGAGGTAACATCCGCCCCGCGACAGGGCTCGGTGACCATCTCGTTGAACTCGCTGTGCGGTCGATCGAAGTAGTAGCGGGCAAAGCGCTCCACGTCCGTGCCTTCCGTATCCTGCTGCATCTGCCCATACCAGAAGTAGCCGGCGAACACCTCGTCCGCACCCTGGCCGCTCTGTACCACCTTGACCTCCTGCGAGACCCGCTCGCCGAGCAGGTAAAAAGCTACCGCATCCTGGCCGAACATCGGCTCGGCCATTTGCGCCACCGCCTCGGGCAGGCGCGGCAGGACCTCTTCGTTGGGAATATGATATTGCTTGTGCCGGGTCCGGTAGCGTTCCACCACCTGATCCGAGTATTCAAACTCGCTGCCTTTCTCTTCGGGTTGATCCTCGAAGCCGATCGAAAAGGTGCGCAGATCCTTCACCCCCGCCTCGTCCAGCAGCGCCACCAGCAAACTGGAATCCAGCCCGCCGGAGAGCAACACCCCGACCGGGACATCGGCCACATCCAGCCGCTTGCGTACGGCATCGCGCAGCGCATCGTGAATCACACCGGTCCACTCGGCTTCGCTCAACGCTTGCGCCGGCCGCTGCGCCGGCAGATGCCAGTAACGGCGCTCGCGTGGTGATTCGCCATGGGCGAAGGTGATGGAAGTGCCGGGCACCAGCTTGCGCACACCCTTTAAAATAGTATGCGGCGCCGGGACCACGCCGTGCAGGGTAAACTGGTGATGCAGCGCGACCGGATCCACATCGGTATCCACGCCACCGGCCGCCAGAACCGCCTGCAGGTTCGAGGCAAACAACAGGCGGTGATTATCCAGCGAATAATAGAGCGGTTTGATGCCCATGCGATCCCGGGCCAGGAACAACGTCCGGTGATTCAAATCCCAGATAGCGAAGGCGAACATGCCGTGCAGATACTCGGGACAGCGTTCGCCCCACTTGTGATACGCCTTGAGGATGACTTCCGAATCACCGTCGGAAGAAAATGAATACCCTTCACGGATAAAGTCAGCGCGCAGCTCACGGTAATTATAGATGGCACCGTTGAACACCAGCACCAGACCCAGTTCGCGATCCACCAGCGGTTGATTGGAGCGTTCGGAGAGATCGATGATCGCCAGCCGCCGATGCCCCAGCGCGATTTGATCATTCGACCAGCTGTCCTCAAAATCCGGCCCCCGCCGCGCCAATGCCGGCAGCATCCGCTTGACCGTCGCCGGTTGCGCCGGTCGACCGTCGAGTCTTAATTCGCCGCAAATGCCACACATATAAAAACAGGTCCGAGTTACGAGGGACGAGTGACGAGGAAAACTCATTCACGCCCTGCTCAAATTAAAGTCAGTGCCTTGTCACCATAAACAACTGCCAGAGACTAACACGGCACGAAGCTGCGCATCGTACCATTCCACAAAGTTTCAAAAAGCTTGTTATTCTTCGTGTCTTCGTGACTTGGTGGTTAATACTTTACCTCGTCCCTCAAAAACAGGTCCGAGTTACGAGGGACGAGTGACGAGGAAACACCACATTCCCGACCCTCAATTAAAATCAATATCTTTTTATCAGAGACGCTTCCCAAAGACCATCTGCCAGAATAACAGTATGTCTCTTCTGCTCACACATGATCAGAAAATCCGAAAGCTCGTGGATATAGAGAACGATTTGTTTTCCTTCGTGTCTTCGCGTCTTAATGGTTAATGTTTTTCCTCGTCACTCGTTACTCGTCCCTCGTCCCTTCGTTGCCCATATCCACCCCCGCCGGCCGTCTCAATGGTGAGAATATCTCCAGTCTTGACGCTGATATTGATCTTGCCAGGCAACGACTGTCCGTTGAGGCGATTGATGCCCGGCTGCCCGGGCTCGCCGCCTTCGAGGCCCCAGGGGGCGTGGGTGCGCCGTTCGGTGAGGAGTGTGACCGAGGCGGGGGCGAGGAATTCGAATTCGCGGATCAGGCCGTCGCCGCCGCGGCGTTGTCCGGCACCGCCGGAGCCGGTGCGCAGGGCGTAGCGGCGCAGGCGCACCGGGTAGTTGGACTCGAGGACTTCCAGCGGCGTGTTGCGGGTATTGGTCATGTGGGTCTGCACACCGTCGAGCCCGCCGCCAGCGTGGCCGGCGCCCATGCCGCCGCCGACGGTCTCGTAATAATCCCAGGCCGGCGTTTCGTGCTCCCCGGCATGGCCCCCCGCATATCCCATAGCCAGGTTGTTCATGCTGCCGTGGCTGGCGGCGGGAATGCGCTCGGGAATGGCTTGCGCCAGGGCACCCATGACCGCATCAACGATGCGGCTACTGGTCTCCACGTTACCGGCGGCCACCGCCGCCGGACGCCGGGCATTCACCAGACAACCTTCGGGCGCCTGCAGGGTAATGGGCCGAAAACTGCCGGCACAGGCCGGGGTCTGCGACGGCATCAGGCAGCGGAAGACGTAATAGACCGCGGCAGCCGCCACCGACAACGGGCAGTTCACATTACCGGGCGTCTGCGCTGCGGTGCCCTGAAAATCCACGCTCACCTGGCCCGCCCGCACCTGCAGATTCACCGCGATAGCCAGATCGGTGTGGTCCAGGCCGTCATCATCCAGATAATCGACAAAGGCGTAGTCCCCCTCGGGAATCGCCGCCAGGGCACTGCAAGCCAGACGCTCGGCATAGGCATTCAGTTGTACCAGGCCGCTGACAAAGGCCGCCTTGCCCAACGGCGCGATCAGTTCCGCCAGGCGACCGAGGCCGGCACGATTGGCGCTCATCTGCGCGGCAAAGTCGCCGCGCCCGGTGGCACCGCTGCGCACCTGGCCGACAATCCGCTCCAGCAAGGCGCTGTCCAGCTCGCCGGCCACCACCAGTTTGGTGGGGGGCAGTACCAGCCCTTCTTCTTCCAGGGTTGAGGAGATGGGCATGGAACCGGGGGACTCGGCACCGATGTCGGCATGATGGGCGCGATTGGCAACATAGCCGAGACATTCGCCGGCCACAAACAGGGGCGCGATCACGGTCACGTCGGGGAGGTGGGTACCGCCCAGATAAGGATCGTTAACGATCACCATATCGCCCGGCTGCCAGTCGATCTGCCGCACAATATCCGCCATGGCATAGGCCATGCTACCCAGGTGCACCGGGATATGCGCCGCCTGGGCACAGAGCTGGCCGCCAGCATCGAAGATGGCACAGGAGAAATCGAGCCGATCCCGAATGTTGGGTGAAAAGGCGGCACGCTGCAGCACGGCGCCCATTTCGTCGCATACCGCATCCAGTCGGCTGGAAAAAATACTCAGGTCGACAGCATCCATGAAACACACTACCCTATTTCGCAAGTTGGCGATTGTAGCACCCACGGCGAATCCTGACCGGAAGCGGCCTTAAACAGGGGTGACCGCCAGGAGAATACTATAGTAAAATACTCAAAATAAGATCCGCAGAACAATCTAACCAACACACATCAATATCAGAGGGGAAAAAACCGTTATGAATCCACTCAAGTCGATTACCGGAACGATCGTCTCGGGCATCATCCTGTCGATCATCATCATCTTTGTGATGGGACGCGGCGGTGCCGTCAATCCATTGGAATTCTGGGTCTGGGTCCACGTCCTCGTCGGGATCGCCTGGATTGGTCTGCTCTATTACTTTAACTTCGTTCAGGTTCCGGCACAGGCCGTTGCCACCGCGGACTCTGACGGCCCCGGACCGGCGGCCATTGGCAAGTATGTCGCACCGCTCGCGCTGCTCTGGTTCCGCTGGGCGGCCGTTGCCACCTGGATCACCGGTGCGCTGGCGCTGGAAGCCCTGCACACGGCGGACGGCTCCGGCTTTGTTGCCGCGTTTACCTTCCAGCAGGGTTACCAGGTTATCGGCATGGGCGCCTGGCTGGGCACCATCATGCTGTTCAATGTCTGGGTCCTGATCTGGCCGAACCAGAAGAAGGTACTGGGCCTGGTGGAAGCCTCCGACGCCGAAAAAGCCAAGGCCAAGTTCATCGCCCTGATGGCCTCGCGCACCAACACCCTGCTGTCCATTCCGATGATCCTCGGCATGACAGGGCATATGCACGGGATGCCGTTCTAAAACACAGGGACGAGGGACGAGGGACGAGGCAAACAGCTTCCACCCCTCCCACTCTTTCCTCTCTTTCCTGACTGAACCTGACAGCAAAACAAAACGGCCCGGTTGTCCCTGACAACCGGGCCGTTTTTATTTAAATCCCGGCCGCGGCAAACCCGCCTCGTCACTCGTACCTCGTCCCCCGGCCCTCCCGAAGTCAACGGTTTTGTTGACTTCGGGCCGTGGGGGGCTAGAATTAACGGTTTTCCGGCAGTCCGCGCAGGGCTGCCGTTTTATTTTCCTGGACCGGTAAATTAGCGGAACCTGAAACATGGCCGATCATTTGATGCACAATTATGCGCCGCTGCCCGTGACTTTTGTCCGTGGCGAGGGGCCCTGGTTGTGGGATACCGACGAAAAGCGTTATCTCGACGCCCTGAGCGGGGTGGCGGTCTGCGGCCTGGGCCACGCCCATCCGGCGGTCGCCGAGGCCCTCGCCGAGCAGGCGCGCACCCTGGTACATACCTCCAACTGGTACCACATCGCCAGGCAGGAAACCCTGGCCGCGCGGCTGACCGATCTGGCCGGGATGGACAGGGCCTTTTTCTGCAATTCCGGCGCCGAGGCCAACGAGGCGGCGATCAAGCTGGCGCGCCTGCACGGTCGGCAAAAACAGATCGCGAATCCGACCATTGTGGTCATGGACGGCAGCTTCCACGGCCGCACCCTGGCCACCCTGAGCGCGACCGGCAACCCGAAAATCCAGGCCGGCTTCGAGCCGCTGGTTCCCGGTTTTGTGCATGTCGCCTATGACGATGTGGACGCGATCGAACAGCTGGCCGCCCTGCGGGACGACATTGTCGCGGTGATGGTCGAGCCGATCACCGGCGAAGGCGGCATCCGCATTCCCGCCGACGACTACCTGCCACAGTTGCGCCGGTTGTGCGATGCACAGGACTGGTTGCTGATCGTCGACGAGATCCAGACCGGCATGTGCCGCACCGGCCGCTGGTTCGCCTTTGAACACAGCGACATCCAGCCGGATATCATCACCCTGGCCAAGGGGCTGGGCAACGGCGTGCCCATCGGCGCCTGCCTGGCGCGCGGCAAGGCGGCCGGGCTGTTCCAGCCCGGTCAGCACGGCAGCACCTACGGCGGCAATCCGCTGGTCTGTGCCGCCGCCCTGGCGGTGATCGACACCCTGGAACAGGAGCAACTGGCCGCCCGCGCCGGCTGGCTGGGCCAGCACATGCTCAACGGCCTCTATCACAACCTGGCGAATACCGACGGGGTGGTGGAATGCCGCGGCAAGGGGCTGATGCTGGCGGTAGAGCTGGATCGGCCCTGCGGCGAACTGATGACCCGGGCGCTCGACCAGGGGCTGCTGATCAATGTCACCGCCGGTAACACGGTGCGCCTGCTGCCCCCGTTGATTCTCAGCGATGAACAGGCCGAACAGATTGTCACCGACGTTAGCGAACTGATTCAGGCCTTTCTTGCCTGAGGTTCCCAAAGAGGAATTCGAACATGGTAAAACATTTTCTGACGCTGCTGGACTTCGAAGCACATGTCCTCGATCAACTGATCGATCGAGCCATCGAACTCAAACAGATGCAGCAGCGCGGCGCGATTTATGAGCCGCTGAAGAACAAGGTACTGGGGATGATTTTTGACAAGTCTTCCACCCGCACTCGTGTCTCCTTTGAAACCGGTATGGTCCAGTTTGGCGGGCATGCGATCTTTTTGTCGCCCCGGGATACCCAGCTCGGCCGTGGCGAGCCGGTGCAGGACAGCGCCCGGGTACTGTCGCGCATGGTGGATATCATCATGATCCGCACCTTTGCCCATGACACGGTACAACGCTTCGCCGAATATTCGCGGGTGCCGGTGATCAACGCCCTGACCGATCTCTATCACCCCTGCCAGCTGCTGGCGGACATGCAGACGTTTCGCGAGCATCGCGGGGCCATCAAGGGCAAGACCGTGGCCTGGATCGGGGACGGCAACAACATGTGCCATTCCTATATCAATGCCGCGCGCCAGTTCGATTTTCAGCTGCAGATCGCCACCCCGCCCGGTTACGAACCGGAGCCGGAGATCGTCGCCGCGGCAGGCGATCGGATTACTGTGAGTAACGATCCCGAAGCCGCCGCGCGTGGGGCGGATCTGATCACCACCGACGTCTGGGCCAGTATGGGTCAGGAAGAGGAACAGGAACTGCGCATGCAACAGTTCGCCGCCTTTCAGGTCAATGCCCAACTGATGTCACTGGCCAACAAGGATGCACTTTTCATGCACTGCCTGCCCGCACATCGTGGGGAGGAAGTCACCACCGAGATCATCGACGACCCCAACAGCGTAGTCTGGGAAGAGGCGGGAAACCGCCTGCACAGTCAAAAGGCACTACTCGAATATCTGCTGGCCGTGCCGACCGAGCTGGAGCCGCAACGGCGATAGGGTTAAACCATTTATTAACCGCACTGGAAATACCTCAGAGGGCGCAAAGGCGCGGAGAACGCAAAGTAGAATTATTTACATGAAAAGCTATGCAGGGTGCGTTCTACGCACCATTACCCGCTCCGAGGCAGAAGATCGGTGCATAGAACGCACCCTATCCGATTTTGCCACACTCAACATTGCCGCCCCCTTATGAAACCCGCCAATTCATAAAAAACCATTTTCTAACAAAGCACGCCGCAACGGCAGAGCCGCTTTGTGTCTCGCCGCCAAAGGCAGTCGTAGGCCCGATAAAGCGAAGCGGCATCGGGCAACACCGCCGATTGCCGGACACCGCGTTGCTATGTCCGGCCTACCACTGCATAATCTTCATGATCGGACGGATTAATTTTCATTCTCTGCGGTCCTCTGCGCGACGTACAGGGATGTACTAGTGTCACGTGAGTCAGGAAGACGATAGCGACCCTTTGCACCCAGACAACGGGCATAAACGCCTCAGCGTTTTTCTCTTTTTATGAAAAACAGACACAAAAAAACCCTGACGCTCTCAGACGTCAGGGTACTTAAGCACACATAACAACTCTCGGAGCGGGCGACAACGTCCCTGTTGCCGACTTTCCCTGCTCTTTTATTCTGTTGAATCCGCTTTAGAATTTCAGAACCAGGCCGGCGCCGAGGAAGGTGTCATCCGTGATAGTGGCACCGCCCTGTTCTTCGTCCAGGTTGGAGTACATCAGATAACCACTGGTCTTCTTGTCGAATTTGTGATCGACACCGATGGCCATCAGAGTACTTTCCACCGCTGACGCTTGGTTATCTTCAGTCGTGATGTACTGAGCCTTGAACTTGTTCTTACCACCGAACTTGGTGCTAAAGCTAAGTCCCAGCCAGTCTTCTTCGTCAGTAGACGGAGATACGCCTTCAACACCAGTCTGATACAGCAGACCCAGCTGCATGTTACCCATCTTGTAGGTACCAACCACGCGAGTAATACTGTTCTCAGAGCCGGCAACAGCACCGGTATCATCGTAGGAATCCTGCGCCAGAGCCACATACAGCGGGCCGGATTCATAGGCGATAGAAGCTGAAATGCTATCAGCCGGACCGTCGCCAGCGGTTGTGCCGTCGCCTTCACCCGGGATCAGCGCAATGGCATACTTGATATTACCGGATTTGCCGAGATAGGCCAGGACATTATCCAGACGATTTTCACCGTCTTCGTCACCGGCGTTCTTCAGATCCGCATCGGTATCACCGAACTGGTCGAACTTGCCCTGGGCCATTTTCAGCGGCGTGTCATGACGACCAAAACGAACTTCGCCCCAGCCGCCCTTCAGACCGGCATACATGTTACGGCGATCAAAGCCGGCATCCGTGCCCTGTTCATAATCCACCTGCCATTCGAACTTGTAGATGGCTGACAGGCCATTGCCCAGATCACGATCACCCTTGACGCCGACGCGAGAAGCGTGACTGCGCAACTGCCAGTTGTCGTTACCACCAGCAGTACCATCTTCAACGTTACCATAGGACAGGTGAACTTTACCGTAAACGGTCGGTGCGGCCTGAGCCAGCATCGGAGTCATCAATGCGCCTGTAACGGCCAGTGCAATCAGTTTCTTTTTCATATCTCTTCCCCAAAAAGTTTGTGGTAACAACGCAACACGTGTTGTGTGCAAAATGACAAAGGCGAGTTTGTGCGTGGTGTCTTACAGTAACGTTAAAAGTCGGTGAAGTTTTTGTGACCATTGGCGGACAAAAGCCCCGCATGCGCAGACGGAGGCTTACGCTCCGCGGCGAATCTGATATGATTCAGACCTGAATCGATTGCATATCAAGGTGTTGCGTGGGACATCCCCTGCTCGAACTCAAACAGATTGAATGCCGGCATCGCGGCGTTGCCGCAGTCGAAAATCTGAATCTGCACGTCAATCAGGGGGATCTGGTCTGTCTGCTGGGACCCAGCGGCTGTGGCAAAACCACGGTACTGCGCGCCATCGCCGGCTTTCAACCGCTGCATGCCGGGGAAATCCGGCTACGGGATCAGCGTATCTCCTATCCAGGCTATACGCTCTCCCCGGAAAAGCGCCGCATCGGCATGGTGTTTCAGGACTACGCCCTGTTCCCGCATCTGGACGTCTGCGGCAATATTACCTTCGGGCTGCGCAACCTGAGCAAGAGTGAATGCAAGCGCATCACCGATGAAATGCTGGAGGTGGTCGGTCTGGGCGGCATGGGCCATCGCTACATCCATGAACTGTCCGGCGGACAGCAGCAACGGGTCGCCCTGGCCCGCGCTCTCGCACCCCACCCCGAGCTAATCCTGATGGATGAGCCGTTTTCCAACCTGGACATCGATATGCGTGAGCGTCTGAGCAACGAGGTGCGTGAGATTCTCAAGCAACAGGGCATCAGTGGCATTCTCGTCACCCATGATCAACATGAAGCCTTTGCCATGGGCGATCAGATCGGCGTGATGAGCGAGGGGCACATCCTGCAACGGGATACGGCCTATAACCTCTATCACTCCCCGGCCAATCGTTTCGTGGCCGATTTTATCGGCCAGGGGGTGTTTGTTCGGGGCACCCTGGTGAGCCCGGATACGGTCAAAACCACCCTGGGGACAATCAGCGGCGATCGCGCCTATGAATGGGATCCCGGCACGGAGGTGGAATTGCTACTGCGTCCGGATGATATCGTCTATGACCCGGAGGGTCCGTTACAGGGCAAGGTCCTGCAACGGGCTTTCAAGGGCGCCGAGATCCTTTATACCTTAAAGCTGGAAGACGACACCGAGGTGTTATCGCTGTTCCCCAGTCATCATGACTTCGCCGTCGGTGAAAACGTCACCGTCGATCTGGCGCTGGATCACATGGTCGTCTTTCCCGTATAGAACAGGGACAAGTTACGAGGGCCGGGCAACGAGGCAGAATAAACGCGTAGCTCACGCTGGCGTTAGCCTGCGTGACACCTCACCGATACAGAGAATGTCAGGTAGCGCTGCGCGCAACCTGACCTACTCTACTTCTCCCACCAGAACGGTGAAAACCGATAGCAGGCGCCGATCCTCAAGCCGGGTTATGTCCCCGGCGGATGCCGGACACCGCGGCGCTTTGTCCGGCCTACTCCCGGAACAGGGACGAGTTACGAGGGCCGAGTGACGAGGCTGTGCGTGGAACACACCCTGCTTCTGCCATCTGCCAACTGTCTTCTGCCAACTTATTTTTTTCTCGCATCCCGCTCGACCTGCTCCAGGCTGATGTGACGCACATCCTTGCCCTTGACCAGGTAAATGACGTATTCACAGATGTTCCGGGCGCGGTCGCCGATGCGCTCCAGGGCGCGGGCGGACCACATCATGTTGATGACCTCGGGGATGGAACGGGGATCTTCCATCATGTAGGTCATCAGCTCGCGCAGAATGCTCTCGTACTGTTTGTCAATCTTGAGATCCTGGCGCGCAACATCAATGGCCATATCCGCATCCATGCGGGCGAAGGTATCCAGCGAGTCATGCAGCATCTTGTGCACCCGTTCACCCATATGGATGAGACCCGTAATCATTTTATTATCACTGCCGGATTCGGCAAAGTGCATTGCCATGCGGCCGATGCGTTCGGCTTCATCACCGATGCGTTCCAGGTCGGTAATAGTCTTGATAACCGCGATGACCAGACGCAGATCGCTGGCAGCAGGCTGGCGCTTGGCGATAATCCGGGTACATTCCTCGTCAATCTGGACTTCGAGGGCATTGACCTTGTAATCGCTGGTAACAACGAGTTCGGCCAGTGCTTCATCCCGATCCGTCAGAGCCTTGATGGCATCACCGAGTTGCTGCTCGACGATGCCGCCCATTTGCATGACGAGGTTGCGTATATCTTCCAGCTCTTCGTCAAACTGGTGTGAAATATGATGACCTAGATCAGCTTTATCCATGTTAGAATCCTCTGTAATATTCCCGCGCGCGGCATAAAGTTGCAAAAACACTGCCCATAAGGTGAGACCGGGCCCGCATGCTAACCGTAACGTCCGGTAATGTAATCCTCGGTCTTCTTCACCGAAGGATTTGTAAACAGCGTATTGGTGTCGTCAAACTCGAGCATCTCACCCAGATACATAAAGGCGGTATAATCGGAGATACGCGCCGCCTGTTGCATATTATGCGTAACAATCAGAATAGTATATTTTTCCTTCAACTCGTAAATCAGCTCTTCGATCTTCAGCGTGGCGATGGGGTCCAGCGCCGAGGCCGGCTCATCAAGCAGGATGACTTCGGGCTGGATGGCAATTGCCCGGGCAATAACCAGACGTTGCTGCTGGCCACCTGACAGTCCGAAGGCATTCTGGTCCAGTCGATCCTTGACTTCGTCCCATAGTGCCGCACTCTTGAGAGAACGCTCGACCACTTCATCAAGCACACGCCGATTATTAACACCCTGCAGACGCAGACCGTATGCGATATTTTCGTAAATGGATTTGGGGAACGGGTTGGGCTTCTGAAACACCATACCAACCCGTCGGCGCAATTCAGCCACATCCGTCAGCTTGTCATTAATATCTTTCCCATCAAGAGTAATATTCCCCTCGATACGACAGTTATCGATCAGATCATTCATACGATTAAAGCATCGTAGCAGCGTGGATTTTCCACAACCGGAGGGCCCGATAAATGCAGTGACCCGATTCTTCGGCAGGCGCAGATTGATATCCTTGAGTGCCTGTTCCTGGCTGTAAAACAGGTTCAGGTCCCTGACGTTAATGATGATTTCTTCATCATCAAAACTGAGCCTCTCGTCTGCCTCGTTCGTAAACAAATCAGTACCGAGACCATGGGTCCTGGTTTGATCTTCATCCTGAGCGGTAGTGTTGTCATTCATATCAGCATTTCTCATAGTCATTGCGTCAGTATCGTTTCGGTTTAATCATTCGCGCTCTTGTATTTTTCACGCAGATGGTTACGGATGCCAATCGCAGTCAGGTTCAGTACCAGGATCAGCATGACCAATATCAGCGCTGTAGCATAAACCAGCGGCCGGGCGGCCTCCACGTTCGGACTCTGGAATCCGACGTCATAAATATGGAAGCCCAGGTGCATTATCTTGCGTTCCAGGTGGACGAACGGCGCATAACTGTCGACCGGCAGGCTGGGTGCCAGCTTGACGACACCCACCAGCATCAGAGGCGCCACCTCACCAGCCGCACGCGCCACTGCGAGAATCATCCCGGTCATCATCGCCGGCGTAGCCAATGGCACCACGACCTTCCAGAGCGTCTCCGCCTTGGTGGCCCCGAGTGCAAAACTGCCCTCGCGCAGGGTACGCGGAATACGTGCCAGCCCCTCTTCCGTTGCCACGATAACGACCGGCAAGGTCAACAGCGCAAGAGTCAACGATACCCAGAACAGCCCCGGGGTCCCGAAAGTGGGCGCCGGCAGGGCTTCGGGGAAGAACAGTTGGTCAATATTCCCCCCGAGAAAGTAAACAAAAAATCCCACGCCGAATACGCCAAAGACAATCGATGGCACACCCGCGAGATTATAGACCGAGATGCGGATGATCCGCAGTATCGGCCCCTGTTTGGCGTACTCGCGCAGATACAGCGCGGCCAATATGCCGAAGGGGGTCACAAATACGGTCATCAGCAAGACCATCGTCACCGTACCAAAGATGGCGGGAAAAATTCCGCCCTCGGTATTGGCCTCACGCGGCTCATCAGTGATGAATTCAACAAAACGCTCTATGTAATACCCAATCTTGTCAAACAGGCTCATAGCATTGGGCTGTGTCGCACGCACGATATTTTTCAGCGGTATTTTGACCTGGTTACCATCCATGACTTCCGCCACCAGGACATCGCGAGAGACTTTCTTATCCAATTCGGCAAGTTCAGCACGTAAAGCATCGTACTGTTCAGTAAGCGGCTTGCGTTTCGCTTCAATCTCCGCCTTGAGTTCGCGTTTTTCCTGATCTGACAGTGCGTTATTCAATTCGACTCGCCGCTCTTCCAGACGCAATTGTTCCTGACGGTAATTTATATCGCCGATGTCATCACGTTCGATCTCACGAATACGTGCAAACAAATCATTACTACGCTCCAGTCGCTCCAGCAGTTCCGTCCAGACTGCCTCGCCCTGCGCAACGCTCTGACCGGCCTCGAGTAGCTCGACAGGATATCCGTAGAAATTACCCCATTCGCGGCGTTCCAGCATGATCACGTTGTCGGGTGTCTTCCACTCGGGATCCAGCCGGGATTCCAGGTACCAGACAAAGTCACGCCCTGCTATATCGCGATTTCCCTGTTTGAACAGATAGCGGCGGACAAATTTTTTATCTTCCGCAACAGGGATACCCGCCGACTTCGCTGCCGCGGCAGTCAGTACCTCCTCATCAGCTACCTCGCCAAGCACGCGCTGCACCTTGCCACCGGGTTCGCTCCAGTTCGTCTCGATGACTGGTGATGCCCAGAAATGAGCAAAGCCATTCACGGCAATCAATCCGAGCAGTCCAACCACCATAACGATACTCAGGCTCAGCGCACCGGCATTGAGCCATACCCAGGGCGTATCGCTTTTAAACCAATTTTTCATAACCTGATTTCCCCCGAGCCATTAAAGCGACGCATAGCGGCGGCGTAACCGTTGCCGCACGACTTCGGCAACCGTATTGATAATAAAAGTAAATATAAACAGCACCAGCGCCGCGAGAAACAGGATTCGATAGTGACTGCTATGCACGGCGGTCTCCGGCAACTCCACGGCAATGTTTGCCGACAGGGTACGCATACCCTCGAAAATATTGAAGTTCATGATCGGGCTGTTACCCGTCGCCATTAATACGATCATCGTCTCGCCGATGGCGCGACCAAAGCCGATCATGAGCGCGGAGAAAATGCCGGGACTGGCGGTCGGCAGCACCACGCCAACGACAGTCTGCATGGGTGTGGCACCGAGCGCGAGCGAGCCCTGGGTGAGATGTTTGGGTACGCTGAATATCGCATCCTCGGCTATCGAGTAAATGGTTGGTATCACCGCGAAACCCATCGCCACACCCACAACCATGGCGTTACGCTGGTCATAGGTGATACCCACATCAGTCAGCCATTGCCGCATGCTGCCATCGAAAAACCATAATTCGACGTAGGGGCTCATCACTACACACACCCAACCGACCAGAAAAATAATCGGAATAAGGGCGACGGCTTCCCAGCCCGGCGGAAAAGTACGTCGTACCAGCACCGGCATATGCTGCCAAAGTCCGGCAATGATCAGAAAGGCCAAGGGCATCAGGATTAGAATACTGAATATCGCGGGCAGATTGTTCTCCATGTAGGGCGCCAGCCACAGCCCGGCGAGGAAGCCCAGAATCACCGTCGGTAGCGCCTCCATCACCTCAATCGTAGGTTTGACGTAACCGCGCAGTTTCGGACTCATAAAATAGGCCGTGTAGATCGCGGCAAGGATCGCCAGCGGCATGGCAAACAACATGGCGTAAAACGCCGCCTTCAAAGTCCCCAGCGACAAGGGGACCAGGCTGTATTTTGGTTCAAATTCATCCGTCCCTGACGAAGCCTGCCAGATATACTCGGGTTCGGATCGCCCCTCATACCATACCTTCTCCCATAGTACGCTCCATGACACGTCGGGATGCTCATTATCCACCGAGTAGAACTCGGCCTTGCCGTGATCATCGACGACCAGCATCGCCTTGTTCGGCGGCGTAAAGCTAATATGCCGGATCGGCTCATCAAACAACTTGCGTTCCAACACCGTGTTCTCGGATGTCGCAAAATGAATGGCCAGGTTGCCGTTGGCATCGCCGGTAGCAAAACCTTTGCGCGGATGTTCAGGCCCAATCGCGGTTATCGCGGCCGAATGCGCCGGAAAATCGCGTACGAAGGTCGGATGATAAATATTCTTGTCATCACGGATCAGAAACCACTGAGACACACTGCCATCGGAGCCGCCGACAATCAGGGACACCGTACCAACCAGAAACTCGGCTGCCGTTACCTGCTCTCCTTCCGGAACCACGCGGACTGATTCGACCAACGGTGCCGGATCGCGCTCGCTGACATCGTAATAGTGCATCTGGCCCTGCTTGTCGAACACAAACAGACTGAGCAGGCGATTGTCCACCAGCATGTGGGCGATTTCACCCGGCGGGAGAGAAAGCTTGACGTCATAGGGCGTGACCTCGACCTCACCGGTCATAAAATTCGATGAGGTTTCCAGTACTTTCATGAGCAATCGACCGTCGGCGGTCCTGGCAGCGATGGCATAACCCGTATCACTTTTTTGCACTGCGAGATATGTCAGGGCATAGCCCTTGTCATCAACGACAACAGGCTCTTTGCCCAGGGGATACTCGATTTCACCGTTGATATGGCGCACATCGCCCTCGAACTCAAGTCCAAAAGCATGTTCGGCAATCAATGCCGAACCATCGGACAGACCATATGCGACCACATTACTGCGGGGCTCGCCGGCGGCAAAACTCGTAATCGTGGTATCCGTCGGCAGAGGCAGGTCGATATGGCTACGCGTGCGCGCATTGACCATGTCAACCAGCGTCGCCTTGCCGTTGAGGCCATATACCACGCCGACCTCTTCATAGCGCTCAACGGCGGCATACCCGATATCGGCGGGGGCGGCACCGGTGAGACCGGAAATATTGAGTTCCTTGCGCAGCTCAATATCAGCGCCGCTGAACATTGGTGCCACTTCACTGAAAAGATAGATAAACATCAGCGCCAGGGCGAACACGACGCCGCCACCGCCGATCCCCACGCTGTAACGGGATAGGCCGTCCTTCAGGTTGCGCCAGCGGCGCAGTCGCAGACGGCGTTCCTTGCTCGGCAGCAGATCAGGGGCTGCGGAGTCAGCCGGCAAAGGCTGCGTGGTGGGGTCTTGCATGTGCCGTCACCTCGTTGTTATGCGTGGCGTGTAAAATCTGGAATTCGCGGGGTGAATATATTACCGAAATATGACACTAAAATGACAAGAGCCGCCGGAGCGGCTCTGTCAGATTTTTCTCTTAAATTCCATGTACTTCGCGAAAGCGCTCCATCAGCGCATCAACCTTGGCCTTGTCGCCCTTGGTCTTTTTGTTGCGCACGACGGTGACTGTCGCCCCTTCCGGCCCCTTACCGATATAAGTGAAGATATAGGGTGCCTCGCCTGTCTTGATGTATTCCTGCATATCATGCCAGTCATCGAACACATAAAAACGGCCATCCCTGACCACCTCACCATAGAAACTGTCGGCGGGCTGGGCCTTACCTGTATAAAGGTTGATATAATCGACTTCGTCAACCTTCATTTTGGTGTCGGCCTTGGTCATGCCGAAGGTCAGCGTCTGGCGTTGCGGTCCCGCACCGATCCGGGTCAGGATATAGGCCGGTTCCATATGGTTGAGAAAGTTGTTGTATATCTTGCGATCACCGAAAGCATAGAATCGACCATCCTTGTGAAATACGGTGAAAAGTTCCCGCACTCCGGACTTCTCGGCGGCTTTTGCTGTAGTGGCCGACGTCTCTGCCTTGTTGCCTTCCTGGCTCACGCATGCGCTGCTGGACAGTGCCGCCACGGCGATAACGGTAATGAGCGTAATTGCTCTTAACGGATTCATGATTTGTGCTCCTGTTTATACTTGGCTCGTAGAGTTTTGGCTAACAACCCTCCCGCGCGGCGGGATGGTTGTTTAGCAATCGCGTTACTCGATTCCGAGCTTTTTACGCTCGCGTTCCGCAACAGCAGCCGGCAGCGGGATATAACCGTCACGAATCACGGTTTCCTGACCCTGCTTGGAGAGCACCATCTTGAAGAACTCACGCTCCAACGGCGGCAACGGCTGACCGGGTTTCTTGTTGACATACACATACAGCATGCGGGCCAGCGGGTACTTGCCGTTGGCTGCATTTTCCGGAGTCGCTCCATAGGCGGGGTTACCGTCTTTCTCTGCAAGCGGCACTGCACGCACACCGGAAGTGATATAACCGATGCCGGAATAGCCGATACCGTTCAGGGACTCGGTCACACCCTGCACAACAGATGCTGAGCCCGGCTGTTCATTGATGGAAGCCTTGTAATCACCATCACACAGGGCATGTTTCTTGAAATAACCGTAGGTACCGGATACAGCATTACGGCTGTAGAGCGTCATGTCACGCGATGCCCAGGCACCGGTCATACCGAGCTGGCCCCAGCGGGTGATATCTTCCTTGTAACCACAGCGGCGGGTCGCGGAGAATACGGCATCGACCTGCGGGATTGACATACTCTTGATCGGGTTATCCTTATTGACATAGACCGCCAGAACGTCGATAGCGGTTGCAACAGGCGTCGGCGGATAGCCAAATTTCTTTTCAAAGGCTTCGACTTCCTTGCCTTTCATTTGACGGCTCATCGGCCCAAAGTTTGCGGTACCTTGCGCGAGGGCCGGCGGCGCAGTAGAAGAACCCGCACCCTGAATCTGGATGTTGACGTTGGGATAGAACTTGGCATAGTCCTCTGCCCACAACGTCATGAGGTTATTCATGGTATCGGAACCGATACTGGAGAAGTTGCCGGAAACACCACTGGCGCTCTGGTAGTCCGGAAGATTGGAATCGACTTTGGCTTGCGCAAAAGCCTGGCCGGAGACAAAGCTCAGTGCCAGTAGCGAGGCCAGAAGCTGCTTTTTCTTGAACATGGATGCTCTCCTTACGAGAATTGTGTTTTGTTGCGGGTACTGTATAAACCGGTTGTGACAAGGTTATGAACTAAATATGACGGCAATATGACAACGCCCCGGGCTCCGCCCGGAGGCGAGTAACGAGGGACGAGTGACGAGGACCGAGGGGAAACCATTACACCGCGCAGCAGTATGCTGTCCTCGTCACTCGTACCTCGTACCTCGTCCCTGTTCGTCAGCATGACGAACGATTTCGGGAGGAAAGTCGCAGATAAAGGTACTGCCCCGCCCTACTTCACTGTCGATCCGCAAACTACCGTTATTGCGCTGCATGGCGTGTTTGACGATGGCCAGGCCCAGGCCGGAGCCGCCGGTATGGCGCGAGCGGCCCTCGTCCACGCGATAGAAGCGTTCGGTCAGGCGTGGAATATGGTGCTGGGGGATACCGATGCCGGTGTCATTGACTTCGAAATGGGCGCCCTTGTCGTCTTCGAACCAGCGAATGCGAATCGCGCCACCGCTGGGCGTGTAATTGACGGCGTTGACGACCAGGTTGGTAAAAATACTGTCCAGTTCACGCTGCTCGCCCAGCAGACAAAGCCGGGGCTCGGCTTCCAGCAGGATGGTGTGATTACGTTCAGCGCTGAGGATTTCGGCCTGCTCCCTGAGGCTGCTCAGCATTTGCGGCACATCAACCACCACCTGCTTGCGTTCCCGACGCTGGTTCTCGTAACTGGACAACAACATCAGATCTTCGGTCAGCTGCTGCATTCGTCGGGTCTGCTGCTGCATCACCTTGAAGGTATGTTGCATTTGTTCGTCGTCGGCGTTCTCTTCCAGCAGGCTTTCCATATAACCGCTTAGCACCGTCAGGGGCGTGCGCAACTCATGGGAAATGTTGCTGATGAAATCACGCCGCATCTGCTCGACCTGCTCGAACAGGGTAACGTCGCGAACGATCACCAGGGTCTGGTTCTTGCCGTACTCAACCATCCGGATACTGAGTCGGGTTGCATCATCATACGGTGAATTGATGGTCACCTGCTCATCCGGCCATTCACCCCGCCAGTAAGCGGAGACATCCGGGTGACGCAGCAGGTTGGCCAGCCGCAGTCCCACGTCCTGCGGATATTTGAGGCGCAACAGTCGCCCGGCCTCGGCGTTCCACCATTCGATTTCACCTTCCTCGCGCAGTACCGCCACCCCGTCGGGTAAGGCCGCGGTGGTCTCACGAAAACGTTTGATCGCCTTGACCAGGCGTTTATTTCGCTTGCGGGCCCGTTGCTGCAAACGGTAAATCGCGGTGAAAACCTCACCCCATAATCCGCTCGAAAGCGGCGGTTCCTGTTTGCGATCGAAACGTAGCCAGTGATCCAGCTTCTTCAAACGCAAAAAATAGATAGCAAACCAGAACGAGACCGCCAGCAACAGTGCAGGCAGTATCTTGTTGAACACCCAGCCAAAAAACACGGCCAGAGCCAGACTCGCCAGAATCCGCCACAGTTCGCTGATCCAGTTGTAGTGCATAGCTCAGACCTGTTTTGAGAACCGGTAGCCGGCACCGCGCACGGTCTGCACATGCCGGTCAAAGCCATGCGGGGCCAGCGCCTTGCGCAGCCGGCGAATATGCACGTCGACAGTGCGGTCCTCGATATACACCTGATTGCCCCAGACCTGATCGAGCAGTTGATCGCGGCTGTAAACCCGTTCGGGATGGGTCATGAAAAAGTGCAGCAGGCGAAATTCCGTGGGCCCCAGATTGATGGGTTCGCCGTTGAGGCTTACCCGGTGACTGGCGGTATCCAGGGTCAAACCGGCAATCTCGATTGTTTCGGACGCTTCCTGGCCGGCACTGCTGCGGCGCAGGACCGCGCGGATCCGCGCCACCAGTTCCTGGGTGGAAAACGGTTTGGTTACATAATCGTCAATGCCGGCTTCATAGCCGCGCAATTTGCTCTCCTCCTCGGTGCGGGCGGTCAGCATGATCACCGGCAGATCCCGGGTTGCCTCATCCCGGCGCAACCGTTTGGCAAACTCGACCCCGCTGATACCCGGCAGCATCCAGTCCAGCAGCACCAGATCGGGCTTTTCCTCGGCCAGGCGCTCGCCCGCCTCGCGGGCATCACCGGCCTCGATCACCCGAAAACCGGCCCGCGCCAGGGTAAATTCGAGCATTTCGCGGATGGCCGCTTCGTCCTCGACCACCAGGAGCGTAATATCCTGACTCATGGGATTATGACATCCGGGTGATAATAACGGTTTGCCTCTGCCTCTTTCACGCCGGCATTACAGCCGAAGAATATGACAACCATATGACAACGCCCTGACGGATGCCAGACACCGGGATTGCCGGCCGCCGTCAGCAAAATGTGATTTGGCACGCACCGGGCTAATCGCGCTAGACTATACAATCGCTATCCGGGCCGGATTCCGCCGGTACAATATATATTAGAGCACAAACCACCGCAGGACCGAAATTGACCATGAGATACTTGCTCATCACCCTGGCGCTGTTCGCCGCCACCGCTTCCGCCGTACAGGCCGCCGAATACCAATATGTATCGGACCAGTTGATCATCACCCTGCGCAACGGCCAGGGTAACTCGTATCAGGTCCTCAAGACCCTGCCGACCGGCACCAGGCTGGAAGTACTGGAGAAAACCGACCAGGGTTATACCCGGGTGCGTACCAGTGACGGCACCGAGGGTTGGGTGCGCAGCCAGTATCTGATGGACGACTCCACCTCGGCCATGCAGCTGGAAGAAGCCACCCGCAAACTGAACAACCTTCAGGAAGAAAACGAAAAACTGCGCAGCACCCTCAGCGAAATCCAGGAAGAACGCGCCCAACTGGCCAGCGAGCGGGACGAACTGCTCGGCAAGACCGAAGAAGTCGAAAAGCAGCTGGATCATCTCAATGAGGTCGCCGCCAAACCGCTCGTACTGGACCGGGAAAACCGTGAATTACAGCAAAAAAACGTGGCCCTGGAAAAAGAGCTGCAGATCCTCAACCAAGAAAACCAGGTGCTCAAGGATCGCGCCGAACGCGAGTGGTTCATCGCCGGTGCCGGGGTCCTGCTCGGCGGCCTGCTGCTGGGCCTGCTGATCCCCCGCATCCGCTGGAAAAAACAGAGCAGTTGGTGACAACACAGGGCCGAGGGCCGAGGGACGAGTTACGAGTGACGAGGAACAACATCGGTCTCGCTGGCGACAACCTGCCGAATCACCCCGTACTTCGTAACTCTCCCTGGGCAATTCCCATGTAGAAGCGCCTCCGGCGCGACATTTCCTGCGCTAACGCAAGTCCCTTCGCGGCGCAGCCGCTCCTGCCCGACTTCGGGATTTGATCTGACTCGTCCCTCGGCCCTTCTCAATACTGGAATAGAGCTGCGTAGGTCACGCTGGCGACAGCCTGCGTGACACCACCTCGAAGCAGCGCCTGCCATCCTTCAGGTTTTGATCTACCTCGTACCTCGTCACTCGGCCCTCGGCACTTCCCAAAGCCGGAGAAGAGTTTTACTACTCCCACTGCTCATAGCCCTGGTTCCCAGTACCTAGTATCTGTCCGATATGTCATACTACCGTCAGATAATAACTCCTGACTCGACACGGCAAATGGCTCCCAAAGCACCCCCCACCGACACCGATTTTGTCCGCTGGTTTCGCGACTCCTCGCCCTATATCAATGCCTTTCGCGGCAAGGTGTTCGTGATCGCCTTTGGCGGCGAGATGCTGGCGGACGAGCAGTTCGCGCCGCTGGTGCACGATCTGGCCCTGCTCAATAGCCTCGGGGTCAAGCTGGTGCTGGTGCACGGCACCCGCCCGCAGATCGAAACCTGCCTGAAAGGCCGCGATGCCGAGCTGGTTTATGTCAACGGCCTGCGGGTCACTGACACCACGGCGCTTAATTGTGTCAAGGAAGCGGCCGGCAGCGTGCGGGTCGATATCGAGGCGCTGCTTTCCATGGGGCTGGCCAACTCGCCCATGGCCGGGGCGCGTATCCGGCTGGTGTCGGGGAATTTTGTCACTGCCCAGCCGCTGGGCGTGCGCGACGGCGTGGATTATGGCCACACCGGCGAGGTCCGGCGGGTGGACCGGGATGCCATTCGCCAGCATCTGGATAACAACGATCTGGTCCTGCTCTCGCCCATCGGGTATTCGCCCACCGGCGAGGTCTTCAACCTCAGTGCCGAGGATGTGGCCACCGCCGCCGCCAGCCAGTTGCAGGCCGACAAACTGATCCTGCTGATCGATAGCAAGGGAATTATCGACAACCGCAAACGGCTGTTACGCGAGCTGACGCCCGACAGGGCCGAGGCCCTGCTGGCGGGAAGCAATAAACTCAATAGTGAACAACAACAGGCCCTGCGCAGCGCGATCCATGCCTGCCGCCGCGACGTCAATCGTGCGCATATCATCAACCGACATACCGGCGGCGCCCTGTTGCTGGAGCTGTTCACCCGCGACGGTTGCGGCACCCTGATCAGTAACGATCCCTACGAGGATCTGCGCCGCGCCACTATTGACGACATCGGTGGCATCCTGGAATTGATCAAACCGCTGGAGACGGACGATATCCTGGTGCGCCGCTCGCGCGAACGCCTGGAAACCGAGGTGGATCATTTCACCGTGGTCGAACGCGACGGCATGATCATCGGCTGCGCCGCCCTGTATCCGTTCATCGATGAACAGGTCGGCGAGCTGGCCTGCCTGGCGGTCCATCCTGATTACCGTAACCAGGGCCGGGGGGACGCCCTGTTACAGTATCTGGAGAAAACCTGTCGTCAGCTCGGCGTGCGGCAACTGTTCGTATTGACCACCCGCACCGCCCACTGGTTTCGCGAACGCGGCTTCAAACCGGAAGATATCAAAAATCTGCCGGTCAAACGCCAGCAACTGTATAACTACCAGCGCCAGTCCAAGGTGTTCATCAAGGAACTGGACTGATGGCTGTCCGCTCCGACGCTGTGGCCCCCCTGCGCAAAGCCGGTCGACCAGCACGACCGATGCCCCGGCGACCATTTCTCAAGTGGGCGGGCAACAAGTTCCGGATTCTGGAACACATCATCCCGATGCTGCCAGAGGGCAAACGCCTGGTGGAACCGTTTGCCGGCTCCGCCGCGCTGTTTCTCAACAGCGATTACGACCGCTATCTGCTTAGCGATCGCAATGCCGATTTGATCAGCCTGTACAACCTGCTCAAGCAGGAAGGCGCCGAATTCATCGACTATTGCGCGCAATACTTCATTGCGCGCAACAACCAGGAAAAGCGTTACTACCGGCTGCGCGAACAGTTCAATGCGTGCGACGAACCACACCTGCGCGCCGCGTTGTTTATCTACCTGAACCGCCACGGCTACAACGGCCTGTGCCGCTATAACGCCAGCGGCGGTTTCAACGTCCCCTTCGGCCGTTACAAGCGCCCCTACTTCCCGCAAAAGGAGATGCTCGCCTTTCATCACCGGGCACAGCGCGCCGAGTTCCTGCTGGGAGATTTTGAACAGACCATGCAACAGGCCAGACCGGGCGATGTGATCTATTGCGATCCACCCTACGTGCCGCTGTCGACCTCCGCCAACTTCACCACCTACAGCGCCGGCGGCTTCAGCCTCGATGATCAACAAACGCTAGCCGAACTGGCACAGGCCTGCGCGCAGCGCGGCGTCCCGGTGTTGATCTCCAACCACAATACCGCCTACACCCGCAAAATCTACAAACCTGCCACTCGGCGAAAGCCTTTTCAGGTCCAGCGCTACATCAGTTGCAACGGCGAAAAGCGCAACACTGCCGGCGAGATCCTGGCGTTGTTCAAATAACCACACAGAGCAATAGTACCGTAGGCTCGATAAAGCGAAGCGATATCGGGCAACTCGAAGTAAGCTTCACAACACGAGAGCCGGGGTGTACTGCAGGCCCGATAAAGCACCCTGCGGGCATAAACTCTGCGGTATCGGGCAACACCTCCGATTGCCGGACACCGCTTTGCTATGTCCGGCCTACCACTGAGGGATGTGCCTGGCTCCCAACAGGTTCTAAACCCGTCCTCACCGGGGTAAATTGGCGGGAACGGCAGTCCGCCACGCATCGCCCACGGGGCTACCAGGTGCAGCCCCACACCCCTGTGTCAGCCCCGAATCAAATCAATATCCGTTCTCGCCCAGGGTGAGGATTGAAAAAACGTCAACAGATCATCCCATTCAGTCACCCGACCACACGCGCAATCGTCAACCGACCGATATGGCGGGGCGGACTCCTCAACCGCCCAGCGCATCAGCGCGGCGATATGCCGGCCGATCCCGGCTACCGCTTCAATCTCATCCCGACCCGCCATCAACACCGCTTCAACGCTGCCAAAATGCGCCAGCAACCTCGCCGCGCGCGCCGGGCCAATCCCGGGCAACCCCTGCAACAGATAAGATTGCAAGGCGCGCTTGCCCGTCGGGCGTTTTCCCTGCCGTGGCAGGCCACCGCTGGCGACTGTCCGCCCCTGACGCGCCGCAAAAAGCATGACGCGTGCTGTCTCCCGGGCACAGCGGGTACGCAACAACGGCAGACCGATGAACAGGGACACAGTAACAAGCGCCCCCTGTATCGCCTCCCGGCACATACCGCTGCCTTCAATATCCCTGGCAGTCCCCTCCAGTATCATCGCGGTTCGCCATGACTCCACCCCGGCAAGCCGCAATGCCTGTTGAAACAACCGCCCAGAAGCTATCGAGGCCACCAGATCAGGCAAGGTTTTGCGCTCGAACAGAAAACGGTTATCCACCCGATAGTCCCCGACGGATAACCGCTCAACACCGACGGAAAACTCCGGCATGCCACGCAAAATATCAATCATGCCACCCCGCGCCTCGCGATCATCCGCAATGATCGAAACGGGGTTCCCGGAATGAGTCGATGAAGAACGACGCGAAGCTGTGCCTTTTTCCATTTTCACACTTTACCGCTCCCTGTAATCATCGCTGCCTCTTCCAGCAAAGTGCGATTACGCCGGAATCAGGCAAACGGAAACCCTCGTCTCACAGTCGATCCGGGTGAATTCCAGCTTTTCTAAGCTGCCTGTGCGGCAGTGAACACCAATATTACATACAAAAAATAAGTTACAACAACCACTTAACGTATTTTTGGGCTTTTTACCCGAATTTTCGTGCGTTGTTGTAACTAATTGATAATAATGCGAATTGTTAAAGAGCGATTTTTATTGGTTATCTGATGGGAATCAGGCCGCGTGTGATATCTCCAGATTCACTTTATAGCCAACCGCCGAGAGCATGTTCACCAGGCGATCGATGGTGCATTTTTCGATTCTGCCTTTGAGCACATCATTGAGCCTCGGCTGGGTTATGCCAAGCTTCTTTGCCGCTTCGGCCTGAGTCAGGCCGGATTGTTTGACATAGTCGGCGACTTCCATCATTAACCGGGCGCGCAGTTTCAGATTTGCGGCCTGCACCTGATCGTTTTCAATCGCGTCCCAAACACTGTCGAATTCCTTTACCATGATTAACGGTACCTCTTGACCACTTCCTTAAACCTGTTTCTCGCTATCTCAATGTCTGACTGACGGGTCTTCTGCGTTTTTTTCTCAAACACATGCAGGATATGAACCTTCATGTCAAACTTCGCGATATAAACAACCCGAAATTGCCTGCCTGTCTGTATCCGGAGCTCGCGTACACCTTGACCAATGGTTGGAAACGGTTTCCAGTTTTCCGGCACCTTGTCCCGTTGTACGCGGTCAATCTCATAACCGGCACGATGACGCGCATCGCCCGGTAACGCACGAATTACGTCCAGGGAATCGCCCTCGAATACGACCTTTCTCATGATAGTCCCTTATCCTGAATATATCAAGTTTGATATAACTTGTTGCGCAGCTCTATCTCACAGGCCTTGCACATTTATCCCCACGTGCGTGGGGAACACGCATTATTGCCGGCCAGTAACCGGCGAGCCAGTCCTGCAGATCGTCTTCGTCACCTGTGACAATAGCGAAAAAATAGTCACACAGCAGTCGTCCGGCCCGCTCGCCGGACATCAACCCGAGAATCATCACCGCATGCAGCGGCAGCCACCAGGCCTCATCGTTTGCCTCATCCCAGTAAGGCCGGGTTTGCAGCAAAGACTCCAGTTCATCCAGATGGCATCGCCGCGGCGGGCGCATTCGTCGATGAGATTGCGCGGCACGCGATCGCCGTTTTCCGCCAGGCTGTCGAGCAACCCCGACTCCGACATCGCCGCCAGTTCAGTACCCTCATAAACGGGGGATGAGGGAAGAAAATCCTCAATGTCCAGGCCCAGCATTGCGTTGACATGCTCAATATCAAAATAGGCCGGGTCGAATTCCTCCCCGAGCCATTCCTGCGCATCGTCATGCGCTTCGTGCGCCTTCACCGGCGAGGCAGCGGGGATAGGCCGCCTCCGCTTCGGGCTCCAGGATCGTTTCTATACGCAGACTGATATTGATCCGGTAGATATCATTCATTGGAACACCTCGTTCGTTTTGTGCCCTGCCCTCAGATCACTAGCGTAGCGGAATAACACGATCACCCTGATGGCGATAAAGCCGCCAGTCATCATCGCCATTATTGCAGGCGCCGAAGCGAAACGGGACATTGCGGGTATCGCCCAGAATAAAACGGTGATCCTCGTACCAGGCACACAGCCCCTGTTCGCGCTGTTCAATGCGATACAACGCGGGAAACAGCATGAACTCGCGAATGTCTTTTAACACATCCTGTTCCCAGACATCCTGCGCCAGTTTCTGTCCGATTCCCTCACCGTAACGGGGTAAAGTTTGCCAGGCGACATTGTCCAGCGGGCGGTAGATTGCGTTGATGCGGGCGAACATACCGGCCTGTTCATCCGGCTCCGGAACCACCTGCTCGCGATGCAGGTTTACATAACTCACGTGATAGTGCTGTGGCTGCTCGATCACGATCTTCCAGTTAAACGGCGACAGGGGTTGTGGCAGGGCGTGCACTTCGGCCTGCTCCAGTCCCTGGTGTCGGACATACTCCCGACCCAGATCGCGCGCCTCCCAGGCCTGGTAATGTTGAAAACCGACATATAACGCCAGCGTGGCCAGGCCGGTCAGCGCCAGCTGTTGCCCCTGCCGGCGCCAGACCCAGGCGGCAATCAATGCCAGCACAATGATGCCAGTGAACCAGAAATCGATAATAAAGGTAGACGGCAGGGAAAACTTGGCATGGCTGAACGGCGCCAGGATCATGGTGCCAAACGAGGTAATCACATCCCCGAAGATATGAATCCCCAGGCTCATGACACACACGGCATAAAAGGCTTTCCAGTGATACTGGCCGCGCCATAACAGCATAAACAACAGCGACAGCAGCCCGGCCCATAACGGCAGCATCAATACAGAGTGCGTCACGCCGCGGTGATATTTCAGGTAGGACAGGGGCCCGTCGATCAGCCGCAGCAGAAAATCGCTGTCCGGGAAGATGCCGGCGAGAAACCCCGCCGCCAGGCGGGTACGCAGAGAGAGGGTCCGGCTGTCCGCAAAACGGCGGGATTCGGGGGCTGTGGCCCGTGCCAGCAGGACACTGCTCAGGCCATGCGTCAGTGTATCCATGATGTTGTTTTACCGCTTAATCATTGCCGGGCCGCTAAACCCGTGCATAGGTCACATCCAGCTCAGCCGGTACTCAAGGTCGGCCATTTCACCGCCGATGTATACGCCATGAGTGTGGCATTACGCCATTTTACCAAATTAAATCAACCGGATATTTGTCTATGGCCAGAGCTCAAACAAATCACCAGGGAACCCTCCTGATTCTCGAAAAAGACGCCCATACCGCCTACCTGCTGGACTATCTGTTGAGTCGCGAAGGATACAACGTGGTCTGCACTACCTCTTGCGAAACCGCCTCCGCGCTGCTGAGCAGAATGCCGCCTGCCAGCATGATCTTCCTGGATGTGGCGTTCGTCAGTGACGGGCAGTGCCGGTTCATCGATACCCTGCACAGGATCCCCGGCTGGCGCGACACACCGGTCCTGCTGCTGGCGGAACACTATACCATGGAGGATGTCAGCAGCGGTCTGCAGCTTGGGGCCGATGATTACATTGTCCAGCCCTTTAACCATGCGGAACTCCTTGGCCAGATCCAGCGCTATTCAGTGAAATTGTGCCAGGCCTCGTAAGGAGGCGTTCCAGTATTGCCTGCCGCTTTTCAGACAGCAGAAATTAATTTCTAGATTTCACTGTCCGGCGGAACGACATTAAGCACTTCTTCCATGGTGGTCAGGCCCTGGGCGACTTTTTGCGCGCCGGAGATGCGCAACTGGATCATACCCTCGTTGACGGCGATGCGACGGATCTCGGTGGCGTCGCTGTCGGGGCCCAGCTGGCTGCGGATTGGCGACGTCATGCGCAGCATTTCATAAAGTCCGATTCGGCCCATATAGCCGGTATTGCGGCATTCATCACAACCCACCGGGCCGTAAAACTTCGGTTCACCGCTCAGCTTCCAGGGCCGGGTCAGGGCCTGCCACAGATCCGGGTCCACCTCGGCGGGCTGTTTGCAGTGCGGACAGAGGGTGCGCACCAGTCGCTGTGCCAGCACACCCAGCAACGTGGCATTGATCAGATAGGCCGGCACACCGATCTCGCGCAAGCGGGTTACTGCCGAGGAGGAGTCGTTGGTGTGCAAGGTGGAGAGCACCAGATGGCCGGTCAGGGCCGCCTGAATCGCCATCTCAGCGGTCTCCTTGTCGCGGATCTCGCCGACCATGATGATGTCCGGATCCTGACGCAACAGGGTGCGTACCCCGCTGGCAAAATCGAGCCCGATATTGTGCTGCACCTGCATCTGGTTGAAGGCCGGCTCGACCATTTCAATGGGATCTTCCACGGTGCAGACATTGACCTCGGGCTGGGCCAGTTGCTTGAGCGTGGAATAGAGGGTGGTGGTTTTGCCCGAACCGGTGGGGCCGGTGACCAGGATGATCCCGTTGGGCTGGTTGACCATCTGGTTCCAGCCGGTAATGTCTTTGGCGGAAAAACCCAGCGCGGTGAAATCCTTGACCAGGACATCCGGGTTAAAGATACGCAACACCAGTTTTTCGCCAAAGGCGGTCGGCATGGTCGACAAACGCAGTTCGATCTCGCCCCCTTCGGGTAACAGGGTCTTGATGCGCCCGTCCTGTGGGCGGCGTTTTTCCACTACATCCATGCGTCCCAGCACCTTGATGCGACTGGAGACGGCGGTCATCACCGGGGTGGGCATGTCATAGACCTGGTGCATCACCCCGTCGATGCGAAAGCGGATATGGCCCTTCTCGCGCCGGGGTTCCATATGGATGTCGCTGGCGCGTTGATCGAAAGCGTATTGCAGCAACCAGTCGACGATCTGCACCACGTCCTTGTCGTTGGCATCCAGGTTACCGGTCTTGCCCAGCTCCACCAGTTGTTCGAGATTGGTAATACCGGGAATGTGTCCGGCGTCCTTGTCCGAGGTGGCGCGCCGGATCGAATGGCTGACCGAGTAGAACTCATTGAGATAACGGGCGATATCCAGCGGGTTGGCGATCACCCGCTCGATCTGCAGCCCGGTGATGTGCGCCAGCTCATCCTCCCAGCTGCGGATATCCGGTTCGGCGGTGGCAATGACGACCTTGTTCTTGTCCACTTTGACCGGCAGGATACGATGTTTGCCGGCATAGGCCGACGAAGTAACGGCGGTCACCGCAGTGACATCCACCTTGAGCGGATCGATGCGAAAATAGGGCAACCCGGCCCGTTCGGCCAGCCATTGGGTCAGCACCTCGAGGGTCAGCTTCTTGCCCGGTCGGGCCAGATCGTCCCACTCCTGTTGCGAGATGATCACCAGCGGGTGAATTTCGAGGCGTCCGGTCCGGGCCGGGATCAGAAACTCATCAGAGGTTTTTTTATCCAGCCGGCCATCTTCCACCAGATCGTGGATCAGTTCATGCAGGCCGAGATGACGATCACCTGTGCCGACTTTAGGTTGTTGCATTATATTATTTACCTGCGCGAATCAAACCGCCCATGCCCGCCTCTTCCAGTTGTGTATTGAGGTAGCGGCGGATTTCATGCACGTCTTCCATCACCAGCACTTCGCTGAGAATCTCCGAAGCCCGCTCCCGGCTGAGATTACGAATCACCCATTTTACCCGCAGCAAACTGGAGACGCTCATACTCAGGCTGTGGATGCCCATCCCCAGCAGCAGGATTGCCGCCGCCGGATCACCCGCCATTTCACCACAGACGCTCACCGGTTTGTCGTGAACTCGCGCACTGTCCACCACCTGCAAGATGGCGCGGATCACCGCCGGATGGAGGGAATCGTACAGCTCGGCGACACGGGAGTTATTGCGGTCCACCGCCAGCAGATACTGGGTCAGATCATTGGTGCCGATGGAGAGAAAATCGACCCGCTTGGCCAGATTGCCCGCCTGATACACCGCCGAGGGCACCTCGATCATTACGCCGATCTTGGGCATGCGGATATCCTGCCCCTCTTCCAGCAGCTCTTCGTAAGCCTGATGAATCAGACTCAGGCTGTCGATCAGCTCGCTGACATCGCTGATCATCGGCAACAGGATGTTCAGATTACCCAGCCCGGCGCTGGCCAGCAGCATGGCACGGATCTGCACCAGAAAAATTTCCGGGTGATCCAGGGTAATACGGATCCCGCGCCAGCCCAGAAACGGATTCTCTTCCTCGATGGGGAAATAGGGCAACGCCTTGTCGCCGCCCACATCCAGGGTACGCAATACCACCGGCCGCGGTGCAAAGGCTTCCAGGACCTGCCGGTAGTTGACACGTTGCTCGTCCTCGCCGGGGAAACGCTGGCGGATCATGAACGGAAACTCGGTTCGGTAAAGCCCGATCCCCTCGGCGCCGCTTTCCCGGGTCGGTGTCATATCCGAGATCAACCCGGTGTTGGCATACAGGGGAATATGCTCGCCATCCAGGGTTTCCGAGGGCAGCTCGCGCAGTGCCTTGAGTTCCTCGGTCAGTTCGACCTCCTGGTCGACCAGCCGCCGGTATTCCTCAAGGATGGGCTGGGCCGGTGCCACATAGACCCGGCCGCTGTAGCCGTCGGCGATCACCTCGGCGCCGTCCATGCGCGATACAGGCAGATCGGTGGCGCCCATCACCGCCGGCACACCCAGCGCGCGGGCCAGGATTGCCACGTGGGAGGTGCGTGAGCCGCGTACCGAGATCACTCCGGCCAGTTTTTCCGGCGGCACCTCGGCGAGCATGGCGGCACTGATCTCCTCGCCGACCAGTACCGTTTGCTCGGGATACTCCAGCGGGCGCTGAGAATCCTGTTGCAGATGGGACAGAATGCGTTGCCCCAGATCGCGCACATCATCGACCCGCTCGCGCATGTAACTGTCTTCCATCTCGCGGAAAATCCGTTCGTGATCGTAGATCGTCTGGCGCAGCGCCCCCTGCGCCCAGTTACCGGCCTCGATGCGCTCCCGGGTCTGGCCCGCCAGGCTGTCGCTGTCAAGCATCAGCATATAGACATCGAACAGGGCGTGATCCTCGGGCGGCAACTTGTCGACAAACTGCTTCGACAGGGATTTGATATCTTTTTTCACCGCATTGAGCGCCGCGTTAAACGCCATGATCTCCGCATCGGGATTACTGGTGCGCCGATCCGGCACCGCATTGATATCGGCCAGGGTGTAGACCACCTTGGCGGTCCCAATGGCCACCCCGGGGGCACCCGGCTGGCCGCTGATCGGACGGCTGTCATGCGACTGGGAAGAGACCTGACCGACAATGTCCACCTCACCACTGGCCTCGGCATGGGCGATGGCGCCGGCCAGCTGCGCAGCAATGGTGATCAAAAAGGTGACGCTGTCTTCATCGAATTTTTCTGAGCCGTGCTGCTGGACCACCAGCACGCCGACGACCTTGCGGTGATGAATGATCGGCACGCCCAGAAAGGCGTGATAGGGCTCCTCGCCGGATTCGGGGAAATAGCAAAAACGGTGATGTTCGGGGGCGTTATCCAGGTTGACCGGTTCGGCGCGCTTGGCCACCAGTCCGACCAGACCGCGTTCCTGGCTCAGGCGCACCTTGCCGACGCTGCTCTGGTTGAGGCCGTCGGTCGCCTTCAGCACATAATATTCATTGTCCTGATCGGTCAGATAGACCGAACAGACATCCACCTGCATGGCCTGTTTGACGCGGCGCACGATGATTCCCAGCGCCTGCTCGAGATTGCGCGCCAGATTCACCTCTTCGATTAAGCGACGTAAGGTATCAAGCATAAGGTTCCATACAATGAATCAGGTCTGTACCTGTCTCAGGAAGGGTACCACATGACGGCCGGATTCCGGCGTCAGGCGAGTCGCCCGGCGGAGAGTTTACCGGTCACTTTTATCAACAACGGCCCCAGTTCCTCCAGCGCGCGCCGGTACACCTGGCGCTTGAACGGCACCACTTCGCAGACCGGCTCATTCGGCGCGATCCAGCGCCAGCGGTCGAACTCGGGGCTGCCGCTGGCCAGCAGATTGACCTTGCTTTCATCGCCCAGCAGGCGCAGCAAAAACCAGCGCTGCTTCTGACCAATACAGACCGGCTCGCGATGATACCGGATCAGGTGTTGCGGCAGGCGATAGCGCAACCACTCGCGGGTCGCCCCGATGAGTTCCACGTCCTCGCAACCGAGACCGATCTCCTCGCCCAGCTCCCGATAGAGGGCCTGCTCGGGGGTTTCGTGGGCGCGAATACCGCCTTGCGGGAACTGCCAGGCCTGCTGACCGATACGCCGGGCCCAGAACAGATGCCCGGCGGGATTACACAGAATGATACCCACATTGGCTCTGTACCCTTCTGAATCAATCACTTGCAGCTCCCTCTTGTGACACTACTCAAGATTCTTTCACAGCCCCCGGACAACCGCAAATTCTTGCGTCACGGAGCACATATTTGCTGATTTTTCATAGAGTTAAATAATTCAGACGGAGCTCATAGACGCCACGCCATCCCGCCCCGCGGCGCACCCAACCGCTTCTCCTCGCACCGGGGACGGTTTGCGTTATCATGCCCCCTTTTGTGCAACCCTGAATAACCGGAGGCAACCTGCGTGGCGCTGGCAATCTTTGATCTGGACAATACCCTGCTCGACGGTGACAGCGATTATCTGTGGGGCCGTTTTCTGGTCGAACAGGGCCGGGTCGACGGCGACACCTACGAGCGGGAAAACCACCGCTTCTACGAGGAGTACCGGCGCGGTCAGCTCGATATCCAGGAGTTTCTCGCCTTCAGCCTCAAACCGCTGAGCGAAATCCCGCCGACGGAACTGAGCGAACTGCATCGCCAGTTCATGGAAAGTGAAATCCGTCCGCGTATCACCCGTCCCACGCGTGATCTGCTCGCCCGACACCGAGCAAAGGGAGATTTTCTGCTGATCATCACCGCCACCAACCGCTTTATCACCGCGCCCATCGCCGAAGAGCTGGGGGTCGATGACCTGCTGGCCACCGATCCGGAGCAGATCGACGGCCGCTACACCGGCCGGGTCAGCGGCATTCCCTGTTTTCGCGAGGGCAAGGTCGAGCGGCTGGAGCAGTGGCTCAAACAGACCGGTCTCAACCTGGCCGACAGCTGGTTTTACAGCGACTCGCGCAACGACCTGCCCCTGCTGGAGCGGGTGGCTCACCCGGTCGCGGTCGACCCCGACGAAACCCTGACCGATCACGCCACGGCCCGGGGCTGGCCGATTATCAGCCTGCGCGTGTGAGCATTCACATGTTTGCACGCCACCCACTGGGATTACTGCTGTTGCTGGGGCTGTTATGTCTGCTCAGCCTGGGCGTCTCACTCTCCAGTGGCAGTATGGCGCTAAGCACCGGTCAGGTGTGGGATGCCCTGTGGTCGCCGGGCACGGATATCGGCTCGCAACTGGTCCGCGAGCTGCGCCTGCCGCGCAGCCTGGCCGCCCTGACCACCGGCGCCCTGCTGGCGGTGGCCGGTTGCCTGATGCAAGTGCTGGTGCGCAACCCGCTGGCCGATCCTTATATATTGGGCATCTCCGGCGGCGCCTCGGTGGCCGCCCTGCTCGCCATGCTGGCCGGGGTAAGCGGTAACTTACTGACCGGCAGCGCCTTTGTCGGGGCGCTGGTGGCCATGTTGCTGGTGTTCGTGCTCTCGCGCGGGCACGGCCAGTGGAACAGCAACCGCCTGCTGCTGACCGGCGTGGTACTGGCCGCCGGCTGGGGTGCGGCCATCGGCTTTATTCTCAGTCTGACACCGGACAGCAGCCTGCAGCGGATGATGTTCTGGCTGATGGGGGATCTCGGCTTTGCCCGCGCCAGCGGTCTGCCCTCGCTCGTGCTGATCGTGGGCCTGCTTGCCAGTTTGCTGCTGGCCCGCCAGCTCAACGTCCTGACCCGGGGCGAACTGGTGGCCGGATCGCTGGGCATTCGTACCGATCTCCTGCACCTGGCGATTTATCTGATCGCCTCGCTGCTGACCGCCACCGCCGTCACCCAGGCCGGCAGCATCGGCTTTGTCGGACTGGTGGTGCCGCACCTGATCCGACTGCTGGGCTATCACGATCACCGCATTCTGCTGCCCGCCGCCGCCCTGCTCGGGGCCAGCCTGCTGCTGCTGGCCGACACCGCCGCCCGCACCCTGCTGGCCCCGCAGCAACTGCCGGTCGGGATCCTCACCGCGTTTATCGGTGTGCCGCTGTTTTTGTATCTGCTCTATCGGGGGGCGCGCCAGTGAAGCTGCAACTTGAGCAACTGCAACTGCAGCGCGGGCTGCGGCGACTTTGTCAGCCGTTTGATCTGAGCATCGAAGACGGCCAGTGCTGGGGTATCCTCGGCAGCAACGGCAGCGGAAAGACCACATTGCTGCACACCCTTGCCGGATTGCACCACGATTACACCGGCCGTATCTATCTGGACGGCACCCCCATCGATCAGATCCCGCGCAAACAGTTCGCCCGCCAGGTTGGCCTGTTACTGCAAACCAACGAAGAAGCCTTCCCCGGCAGCGCCATTGAAACCGTCCTCACCGGCCGCCACCCCCATCTCAAGGCCTGGCAGTGGGAAGGCGAGCAGGATATCGCCCTGGCGCGCGAGACCTTACACCAGGTGGATCTGGCCGGTTTTGAACAACGCAACCTGCTGACCCTCTCCGGCGGCGAACGCCGCCGCTTGTATATCGCCACGCTGCTGGCACAACAACCGCAGCTCTATTTGCTCGACGAACCGGCCAACCATCTAGACCTGCGCCATCAGCATCAGATCCTCGGCCTGTTACAACGGCTTTGCAGCACACAAAACAGGAGCGTCATCATGGTGCTGCACGATCCCAACCTCGCCGCCCGTTACTGCGATCATGTGTTGTTATTGCACGAAGACGGCCGCGTCGAAGGCGGGCCGGGTGAAGCGCTGATGACGCCGGACAGGCTGAGTGCGTTGTACGGCCATCCGATCAAACAGGTTGAGTCACAACAGCAGACGGTCTTTGTGGCGGGGTGAAAAGTGCTGAAGAGAAAGTTGGCAGTAGGCAGTTCTCAGTTGGCAGGATAAACCACCGCCGACTCTCCTCGTCATGCCGGCGAAAGCCGGCATCCAGTCTCGAATGGGGGCACACCGCTGGATTCCGGCTCAAGACCGGAATGACATGCAATGCTCCTTACTGAATACTGAGAACTGAGTACTGAGTACTGAGTACTGAGTACTGAGTACTGAGGACTAAGGTTCGTAGGCACGTTTCAGGAAAACAGACATAAGAAAGAGAGAAGGTATTAAATATTTGCGTGTGAATCAGATGCGTGCCGCGCACCCTATTAGCTATCAGTCCCTAGCAACTAGCCCCTAGAGACTAGCACCTGGTTTCACGGCGCATGCCGCTGCTGCGCCGTCACGGCGGCACGGCGGTCTTCCAGCCATTCGAAGATATTGACCCATTGCAGGCGATCTTCCTCGGCGCGCCTGTCCCACAATTCGTGCACACCGATGCCGCGTTCGACGGCATGAACATAGTGCTGGGTATCGCGCAGGGTCCCCAGCAACGGCAGGCGCAGGGAATTGAGAAAACGTTCCAGGGATTGATAGACGAGCGTATTCTTTTTGGCCCGGTTGGCGATCACGCCAACCCGCACCCCGGCGCTGCGCACCTTGCCGATCAACAGCAGGTCCTTGATGAAGTGAGTCGCGGCATGAATATCGATCGGCGACGGCAACACCGGCACCAGGATGGTATCCACCCGCTGCACGTAATTGACCAGTTGCTGACCGCTGATCCCGGCGGGGGCATCCAGGATCACCCGCTCGGTCTGTGGCGGTAAACGCAACTGCCAGACGCTGGTCTGGGCGCCGCCGGCCCGCTGCCAGGCGCGTACCCCGTGGATGGCCGGCTTGTCCTGCGGCCGCAGGCTGTGCCAGCGCGTGCTGGAGCCCTGCGGATCGTAGTCCATCAACGCCGTGGCAAAGCCATAGCCGGCATACAGGCTGGCGAGATTGGTGGCAATCGTCGTCTTGCCACAGCCGCCCTTGGAGTTGAGGACCAGGATTCGTTGCATCGTCGGCTTCCGTTGCTTGTCTATTCAGACTACACCAGCGGTCAGTCATTAACCAGTCAGCATCGTCGATCGCGGTGTGTTCTGCTTCACGTTTCGCGGTTCAATTTTCCGCTGACCTTTATAAGTTTATATAACAAATCAACATAAATCATTGTTTTAAAAGAGGTCTATATCTTGTGGTTGACACCGGCTCGAATACCCAGATAATGTGCGCACACTTTCAGGTGCCCCAGTAAAGTCGTACTGGGGTGAAACGGGAAGCCGGTGAGTCGCTCGCGACGAGTCCGGCGCTGCCCCCGCAACGGTGATTGAGTCAAAGGTCGTCACTGCGCCACTGCATATTCATGTGGGAAGGCGACGACCCCGGAAGTTTCTTCCACTCATAAGCCCGGAGACCGGCCTGAAAGCGAACGGATGTGTCGCGGAGGGCGACGCCGAAGGCGTGCTGTAATTTTTTTACCCTTCCGAATTCCCCTCTGTGCCACCACACAACAACCACGACGCGGGTGAGCGTCCAACAGGGGAATTTAACATGCGAGTATCATCCTGCCGCCGCACAGTCAGTGCGGCTGTTGCCTTATTTATAACTAGCCCGCTGGTCCAGGCAGCCGAAACCGCAGACACCATTCAGGTCACGGCGACACGCACCGCCCAGACCGCGGATGAAAGTCAGGCCTCGGTCACGGTGTTAACCCGGGAGGATATTGAAGCCAGTCCGGCCCAGTCCATTGATGAACTGCTGCGCAATGTACCCGGCATCGACATTACCCGCAACGGGGGCTATGGCAAGAATACCTCGGTATTTATGCGCGGGACCGAATCAGACCATGTACTGGTTCTGGTCGACGGCGTGCGCGCGGCTTCCGCCACCCTGGGCAGTTTCGCCTGGGCAAATTTCTCCCTGGATAATATCGAACGGATCGAGGTAGTACGTGGCCCTCGCGCCGCACTTTATGGCTCGGACGCCATCGGCGGCGTCATCCAGATTTTTACCCGCGAGGCCGAACGGACCTCGCTTAAAATCACCGGCGGCAGTCATCGCACCCGCGAAGCCACTTTTACTACTGCCGGTGGCAAAGACTGGCGCTATAACCTCGAAGCCGGGCGCAGCATTACCGACGGCATCCCGACCAATCCCACATTGACAGAAGATCATGGCTTCACCAACAGCCATGCCAGTCTGGCAATCCGGGGGAACCTTTCCGAGGCCGACCGATTGAATTTACGGGTGAATCACAACGAGGGGAAAAACGAACTGGATCCCTCCACTGGCGACAGCCGGTACACCAACCAGACCGTCAGCAGCAAGCTGACCCACACCAGCAGTCCCAACTGGATGCAGCAGTTCCTGCTGGGCTATACCCTGGACCGGAGCGAGTCCTTCAGTCCGACGATACCTTCCACCATCACAACCAAACGCTACAGTGCCGGCTGGCAAAACGACATAGACTGGTCCGGGGGATTGACCTCCGTCGGGATCGATTTCTGGCAGGATAATGCCACCAAGGACGACAGCGGCATCATCGATGAAAGTATTGATAACCAGGCCTTATTTATTCAACATCAGACAAATGCCACCCGTTATGGCGAACTGACCGCCAGTGCACGCGTCGATGATCACAGCGATGCCGGCACGAATGAAACCTGGAGCCTGGGCTGGAGTAAAAAGGTCGGCAATCTGCGTTATCTGGCCTCTTACGGCACGGCTTTTAAAGCGCCTTCGATCAATGATCTCTACTGGCCCAACAGTACCAGTACCTTCCTGGGCACCACCTATATCAGCGAAGGCAATCCGGACCTCGAACCGGAAGAGAGCGACACGCTGGAACTGGGGTTACGCCACCAGCTCACTGCCAACAGTCGGTATGAGGTTTCCATCTACCAGACCAACCTCGACAACCTGATCGACTGGCAAACCACCCAGACCGGCGCCGACGAATTCACAACCACGCCCAGCAACATAGAAAACGCGACGATTCGTGGTCTGGAATTGATTGCTGCCACGCGGCTGTCGAACTGGGAACTGTCCGGCTCGTTCACCCTGCTGTCGGCCAAAAACGATGCCACGGGGGTACAACTGGATAACCGGCCCAGGGAAAAAATGAAGCTTCAGGCGCTGTGGAGCGAAGATGATAAAAAACTGACCATGGAGTTGCTTGGCGCGGGAACGCGCAAGGACCGGGATGGCAGTGTCGAGCTGGATGGCTATCACATCTTCAATCTCAACTACCAGTGGGATTATGCCAAACAGGCCACCGGCCGGATTCGTTTCGAGAATCTGTTTGACGAGGAGTATGTGCTCTCCAGCAGTTACGGTGGAGACTACAACACTATCGGACGCAGCATGTTTATCGACTTTATCTACTATTTCGATAACCGGAAATAGGCCATGGTGGAGCGCTGGCAACCACAGTCACGGCAACGCCTTGTCTTGCTGCTGCCACTCTCGCTGGCGCTCCACCTGCCCCTGCTCGCCTATTTTACCGCGCCGGTGATCCTGCCCGTCGCCGACTCGGCGCCGGGCATGTCTGTACGGATCGCGGCAAGCGCCACACACAACCGGACCGCGGACGACTCCGAGGCAAAAACCGTCGCCAGGCAAAAAATGCCATCTGAAACAGAACCAGAACCGGTAAATCACAAGCCAGAACCAACACCTGAGCAACAGGACAAGGATTCTCAGAAAAAGGAACAGCAACGCCAATCCGAAACGATTAAGACACCCGATCAAAAACAGAACAGGCAGATAAAAAAGACCGAGACCTTACACGCAGAACCAACACCGGCAGAACCGACCACCGACAGGGCACTGGTACAGCAGCGTTTGCAACAGGAAATGCCCAATCATTTCTATTATCCGCGCCTGGCGCGCCGCCAGGGCTACCAGGGCACGGTCACCCTGGGAATCGAACTGCATCGGCAAGGGTATATCGCCGAGATTCAGATCCTGAAAAGTTCCGGCTACCGGATCCTCGATCTGGCCGCCAGAGACGCGGCTAGTCGCATGGCGGTCGGTTGGGCGAACCAACTGGTGCATGAGCCCAGCGTCAAAATAAAATTACCCATCCAATACATCCTCACGGAGGGCTGAACATGGGACACCGCTTATCGAAAATTTACACCCGCACCGGCGATCAGGGCGAAACCGGCCTGGGCGACGGCAGTCGGGTCAGCAAGACTCACCCGCGCGTGGAAACCTTCGGCACGGTGGATGAACTCAACAGCCTGATCGGCATGATCCTGGCGCATGAGCTGCCGCAGGCCGTGCGTGACTGCCTGGTGGCGATTCAGCACGATCTGTTCGATCTCGGCGGTGAGCTGAGCGTGCCCGGCTACGAAGCCGTCGATGCAAGTTATGCAGAGCGTCTGGAAACCGAGCTGGACAAATTCAACGACACCTTGCCGGCCCTCAAGGAGTTCATTCTTCCCGCCGGGGGCATCGCTACTTCCACCTGCCATCTGGCCCGCGCGGTCTGCCGCCGCGCTGAACGCGACGCTGTGGCCCTGGCCGCCAGTGAAGCAATCAACCCGGCGGGACTCATCTACCTGAACCGGCTTTCCGATCTGCTGTTTGTCGTCGCCCGGGTGCTGGCGCGGTTTGAAAACGGCGAGGAAGTCCTGTGGCAACCGGGGAAGAACCGATAACGATCTCACTTTCCCGACAGGCGGGGAACGCCTCCCCGCGCGGCCAACTCACAGGCGATCCCGATGAATGCCTATATAATAAGAATCCTTCAGGCGCTGCTGCTTTGCGCCGGGCTGTTCGCCTCCGGCACGGCAAGCAGCGCCACGCTGTTTGGTATTGTCTCGGAGCGCTCCGCCCAGGACCTGGTCGCCGGCGCCAGACAATTCGCTGAAAGCCACCCCGGACACACGCTCAAGCTGCGCACGCCCTCGCAGATCGCCGCTTATTCGGACAAGCAGCTTGTGGAACAACTGCAAAAGGCCGACGCCATCCTGATCGCCGCGATCTTTTCCGAGCCGGTTCCCCGCCTGCAGCGGCTGCTTGACGAAACCGCGCTGGCGAAAGATATCCCACTGTTCATCACCCACAGCGACCGACGACTGATTCGCCTCTCCCGTCTTGGTGGCAAGCGCGTACTGCAAGACCTCGATGACAAGCAACTGAATGCGATCAACGAGAACCCGGCGCACGACGAAGCGTACCGGGCGCATCTGGCAAACCTGATCGACGCCTACCCGGCGCAACAACGCTGGCTGGAATTGCGCGCCTACTGGCAAAACCGCGGCAGCGACAATGTGGCCGGGTTGATCGCCAGTCTTTTACAAAAGACCGACCCCACAATCAGCGTACCGCCACTGAACCCCCGGGCCGCCGTACGTTATTACAATGACGAGCGAATGACGTCAGCGGATAAACTCGAGCTTGATCCCGACAAACCGCTGATCGCCATTCTCGACTACCACACCGGCGATCGGGCCGGGGATATCGACTTGCTGGAGATGTTGTGCGAGCGGCTTGAACAACGACGTTTTCAGTGCCTGGGCATCCTCGCCCGCTGGGGCCAGGCCAGTGTTCAGGCACTGCGGCAATTGTCACAGGGGATCCCCGGCGGCAAACCGGTTGCCATCATCAACTTGCAGGATTTCGCGGTCGGCGGCGGGGAACATCGCCGCGAGGCGACCCGTTTGCTGGAACAGATCGATGTCCCGGTATTAAAAGGCATCCGCCTGGCCGAGCGCACGGCGGATCAGTGGCAACTCTCCGAAGACGGCGTTCCCTGGAATGACGTCCATTACAAGGTCGCCATGCCGGAGATCCAGGGCAGCAGCCAGCCGCTGGTGCTGGCCACCCGCCGCGAACCCTTTATCGATCCGCTGACCGGGCTGGAGATTGCGCCGCTCGAACCGGCATCCCGTCAGGTGGATCGGATCGTTGCGCGCCTGTCCAACTGGCACCGGCTGCAACGCAAACCCAACAGTGAGAAGCGCATTGCCGTTATTTACTACAATCATCCGCCGGGACGGCACAACGTCGGCGCCGACAACCTCGATGTGCCCGCCTCGCTCTGGGATCTGTTGCAGCATTTAAAAAAGGCCGGTTACCGCACCGGGCCGCTCCCCAAAGACCCCGAAGCCCTGCTGGAGCGGATCCAGGATCAGGGGCTCAACCTGCCCGAGGATCATGCTGCCCTGACCCGGATGGCAGGCAAGACAAGCCGGCTCAGCCTGGCGGACTATCAAGACTGGTTCGACACCCTGCCCGAGGCGGTCCGCGATGAGCTCAGCCACGGACCGCTGGCCTATCTCACCGCCATGTTGAAACAGGCGCGCGAGCGCCAGCAACCGCGGATCGGCAAGGCGCTACTTGAACGGACGATGAACGATATCCGTCATCTGCTGGAGAGTGTCGACCACCCGGCCCGGCAACGGGCGCTGGATCTGCTCGAGCAGTTGCAGACGGCCCACCGGGCGTCGCTGGCCGGCGAGGATCGAAACAACGCGATCCGGCGCCTGAACCGGGCGCTGCGAAACACGGGGATCGAGGGACTGCGCGGCTGGGGCGAGCCGCCGGGCAAGGTGATGGTACACGACAACCGGTTTGTGCTGCCCGGCATCCGTTTCGGCAATGTCTTTATCGGCCCGCAACCGCCGCGCGGCTGGGAGGTGAACGAGGAGCTGCTACACGCCAACCTCGCCTTTCCGCCGCTGCATCAATATCTGGCCTTCTATCGCTGGCTGCAAAATGAATTCAAGGCCGATGCCCTGGTGCATCTGGGTCGCCACTCGACGTACGAGTTCCTGCCGCGACGCCGGGTCGGGCTGACCGGCGAGGATTATCCGACCCTGATGGCCGGCGACCTCCCCGGGGTATATCCCTATATCGTCGACGGCGTCGGCGAAGGCATCCAGGCCAAGCGACGCGGCCTGGCGGTGATCGTCGATCACCTGACGCCGCCGCTGAAGACCACGCCGCTGTACGATGATCTGTTGCAGCTGCGCCAGCTGGTCGAAAGCTTCGAAGCCTCGCGTGATAACAGCCCGACTCGCACGCAGGCCGTGGAAAAAATTCGCGCGCTGATCGACGAACTCAACCTGCGCGAGGAACTCGAGGCGGTGATGCAAAAAGAGCTGGCCGTGCGCCAGATCGATTTCGAACAGGTCGACGACGATCTGCTGGTCCACGAAGTGGGGCATTATCTGACCGAGATGCAGGAACGCTTCATGCCGCTGGGACTGCATGTGTTCGGTCGCGACTGGGAAAGCGAGGCCGTCGACACCATGCTCGCTTCCATGATCGAACAATCCAGGATCGAGCAATCCGGGATGGATCAATCCGGGACGGATCGATCCGGGGATAGCCGCCCCGGCGATGATACCCGCGCGGCGCTGGAAAACTCACCGGCGCAGGAGATCCGCGCCCTGCTCGCCGGGCTGGAAGGCCGCTTCGTCAAACCCGGCAAGGGTAACGATCCGATCCGCACCCCCGAGGCGTTACCGACCGGCCGAAATTTTCACGCACTGGACGGCAGCGTACTACCCACCCGGATCGGGTACGAACTGGGCGTGCAACTGGCCCGCGAGGCCCGTCACAACAACCGCGACGAGGCACCGGGCAGTGAGGCGCTGGTGTTGTGGGCCTCCGATACGGTGCGCGACGAAGGGGCGATGGTCGCCTTCGGGATGGACATGCTGGGGATCAAGCCAATCTGGAACAGTCGCGGCATCTTCAAGGGCATCGAACGGCTCGAACTGAAAGCGGGTCGCCAGCGTCGTGATATGGTGTTCACTACCTCGGGCCTGTTTCGCGATCTCTACGCCAACCTGCTGGTCTGGCTGGACAAGGCAGTGCTGCTGGCCCTGAATGGCGCCAGCGAAACCATCCGCCGCGAGCATCCGCAACTGGCCGAGGCCCTGCAGCATGCGCTGGCCCCGCTGGGCGACGAGCGCGATCCCGGCAACGAATCCCTGGCCCAAAATCACGTCGCCGCCAACTGGGTCCAGCAGGCACAGGAACTTATTAATAAGAATAAAAACGCGGCTCTGGCCGGCCGACTGGCGACATTGCGCCTGTTCGGCGATGCGCCGGGATCCTACGGTGCCGGCGTAAACCGGCTCGCCGAGCGTTCCGGCGCCTGGTCGGATCGGCGGCAACTGAGCCAGACCTATATCCATCGCATGGGGCATGCCTACGGCGCCGATCTTGACGGCCTGCCCGCCCATGACAGCTTCAGGGCCTCATTGGGCAAGGTTCGGCACACCTATCTCGGCCGCGCCAGCAACCTGTACGGGCTGATGGATAACAACGATGCCTTTGATTATCTGGGCGGCCTGAGCATGGCGGTGGAACACACCGCCGGCACGGCACCGGATAATCACGTCATCCAGCACGCCGATCCAAACAATGCCGGTATCCAGCCCCTGGACAGCGCCCTGTTGCAGGAACTGCGCGGCCGGTTTCTCAATCCGGCCTGGTTGAAAGCTCTGATGAAACATGACTATGCCGGCGCACGCACCATGGGCAGTGAATTTATGGAATACCTGTGGGGCTGGCAAATCACCAACCCGGCGATCATCAAGTCCTGGGTCTGGGATGAGGTCAAAGCGGTCTACATCGACGATCGTCACCAGCTTGGCCTGGACGAGTTTCTGGAACAGGGCCGGAACGCGCATGTGAAAACCAACATGCTGGCGATCATGCTGGTCGCCGCGCACAAGGAATTCTGGGAGGTCGACGCGCAGACGCGACAGGAACTGGCCCGGGCCTTTGCGCAACTGGTCAACCGCCACGGCCTGCCCGGCAGCGGGCATACCCGGGCGGACCATCCCATGCTGCAGGGGATCAAGCCCCTGCTGGATGAACCGACCCGCCGGACGTTCGAAAACGTGCTGGCGGCGGCCGCCGGCCCCCAACAGCCGGCTAAACCGGACACCGTGACCACCACCATCAGTGAAATCAAACCTGAATCCAGCACGACGCAAACCGAATCGCCTGCCAGTGAGAGCGAAGCGAAACCGTCCGAACCCCATGAACCGGGCAAGGAAAAGTGGCTGATCCTGGCCATTGCCCTGCTGGTGATAACCGGCGGTGCCCTGTATGAACGTTATTTGTCGGGGCGCCGGCTGACAACAAACCGAGGTCGATGAGTATGTTTACCCAACAATCCATTCAGATGATGCATTATGCCGTGGACTGGTTGTTACAACCGGTCATCTATTGCCTGCTGTTCGTGGTACTGGCCGCCCTGTGGGAGAGCGGTATCGCCCTGAGCGAACGTTTCGGCGGGTTGAATAAACTGGTGCAACAGAACAATCCTGATCGCAGCGCCGCGCAGGGACGCCGACGGATCGAACGGGCCGATCTGCTGGCCCGTATCGGCCCCATGCTCGGCCTGATGGGCACGCTGATCCCCCTGGGCCCGGGACTGGCGGCGCTCGGCCAGGGGGATCTGCAGACCCTGGCCCGCGCCGTCACCGTCGCCTTCGATACGACCGTCCTGGGTTTGCTGGTCGGGATCGCCGGCTTTATCCTCGGTCGCCTGCGCCGCCGCTGGTACGACCAGCTTCTCGACACCCTGGAAACCCGCACACAGGAGAGCACCGCATGATAAGCGCCATCGGCATCGGTCCCGGCGACCCCAACTACATGACCCGCCTTGGCGAAGCCCGTCTGCAAAAAGCCGAACTCGTGGTCGGCTTTGAGACGGTCCTGAAACTGGCCGGCGAACTGATTCCCGCCAGCGCCGAGCGCGTGGTCCTGACCTACCGCAACCAGGAAGATCAACTGGCGCACGTGGCCGCCCGGCATGCCGCCGGCGCGCGTTGCGCGGTGCTGTTCATGGGCGATTTCCTGTTTTCGGGCTATCAGATGCTGGAACGGCTGGAGCGGGCCTGCGGCGAGCGGGTGGAACGCATTCCCGGGATCAGCGCCGCGCAACTGGTCGCCGCCGCCGGCGATGTCTGCTTTGACGAGACCACTTTCATCACCTTCCATCGACGCGGCGATCTGCAGCCTTTCCAGCAACGGCTGGTAAACACCCTGCAGGAAGGCTGGAACGCGATCGTGATTCCCCGCCCGTGGGATTTCATGCCGCACGAGATCAGCCGTTATCTGATCGAGCAGGGCGTCGATGAGCGGCATCCTCTGGAAGTATGGGAAAATCTCAGCGGCGAGGAGGATCACTGGTCGGGGACACTGGCCAGCTGTCCCGACTCGTTCAGTGACATGAGTATCCTGTTAATCCGCACGCTGACCCCCATCCCCAGCGCGGTATAGGGAGGCGACCACTATGCACGGAGAGTCCCGACATCGTCTCGACAGCAACCGCTTCGATCCGCCGGATCAGGAGCCGCTGGGCCCGCTGGCCAATCTGGTGGATATTATGCTGGTCTTCGCCTGCGGGCTGATCGCCGCGCTGGCCGCCAGCCAGGGCGGCCTGGCCGATTATACCCGGGCCGGCGGTCAAACCATTGAACAGGGCAGAGAGATCCCGGAGATGCCGAGCGTCGCCGGTGAAGCCGGCGCCGGCTATGAGTCCGTCGGCAAAGTCTACCGCGATCGCAAAACCGGCAAGCTGATTTTGATTGGAGAAGAACATGAGTAATGAAGAAACCGCAGAACAACGTTATCAACGCCGCATGGAACGCAAAAAAGCCGTGGTGGACGAGAAAGTCGCCCGGGCCGATCAGGACAAGGGCCTGATCCTGGTACATACCGGCAACGGCAAGGGCAAAAGCAGCGCGGGCTTCGGCATGGTGGCGCGCGCCCTGGGCCACAACATGCAGGTTGGTGTCGTGCAATTTATCAAGGGCAGCTTTTCCACCGGCGAGGAGACCTTTTTCCGTCGTTTTCCCGAGGTGCAGTATCATGTCATGGGAGAAGGCTTCACCTGGGAGACCCGGGATCGGGAACGGGATACCGAGATGGCCTATCACGCCTGGCAAGAAGCGCAGGCCATGCTGCTGGATCCGGCTATCAACCTGGTGCTGCTGGATGAGATCAACATCGCCCTCAAATACAAATATATCCCGATGGATGAAGTGATTGACGCGCTGGCCAACAAACCGGCCATGCAACACGTCATCCTCACCGGCCGCGGCGCGAAACCGGAACTGATCGAGGTCGCCGATACGGTGACGGAAATGAAAGAGATCAAGCACGCCTTCAAGGCCGGGATCCGCGCCCAGCAGGGCGTCGAGCTGTAATGGACCGATCGCATCGCTATTCACAAGCGGAGATCGACGCGGTTTATCGCGTGATAGAAGAACGCCGCGACATGCGCCATTTTCTGCCGAATCCGATCGACCCGACCCTGCTGCAACGATTGCTGCAGGCTGCCCATCACGCCCCCAGTGTCGGTTATATGCAGCCCTGGCGGTTTGTTCGAATAACCGACAACAACCTGCGCCAAAACATTCATCAACTGGTCGATCAGGAACGAGTGACCACCGCCGAGGCGCTGGGCAAGCGGCAAGAGGAGTTCATGCGGCTCAAGGTCGAGGGTATTCTCGATTGCGGCGAATTGCTGGTGGTGTCGCTGATGGACCGGCGCGAGAAGCATGTATTTGGCCGGCGCACCATGCCCCACATGGATCTCGCCTCGGCTACCTGCGCCATTCAGAACCTGTGGCTGGCCGCCCGGGCCGAAGGGCTGGGCCTGGGCTGGGTCTCGCTGTTCGATCCCGCCGAACTGGCCCAATTGATACAGGCCCCGGAAGGAGCCGAGCCTGTCGCTATACTTTGCCTGGGCCATGTAAAAGCATTCTATGACAAGCCCATGCTGGAACAGGAAAACTGGGCGCAACGCGCCAGCCTGGATGATCTCGTTTTCGAAAACCACTGGTCAGCAGATTAATACTACTTTAAACCACAAAGGACACGAAGGTAAGTTAATTAAAAAAGCTTATCTCTCGCAGTGGTAGGCCGGACATAGCAACGCGGTGTCCGGCAATCGGCTGCGAGAGCATTAAAGCGACGGTGCAAACAGTTTCGCAACGGCGTGAGGGTTAGAGGGAAAATAGAAGTGAAAATAGGAGGCGACCAGATTGCCTTCCCGATAGACCGGCTCACCGCGGCGCCCGGCACGTTGCCCCTCACTCCAGGCAACGGGAACAAGTGAACTTTCCACCTGTGAATAATGGAACGTATGTCCACGTAATCTGCCTTCGGGTAATTCGACATGGTGAAGGCCCAGGTTGGCCAGTTTCTTCTGCATGCTGGCCTGCCCCGGCAACAAGCCCAGCATATCCGCCTGTTCACCTTTGACATCGGTCAGCGACTCCAGCAGATACAGCATCCCGCCGCATTCGGCGACGACGGCCTTGCCACTGGCATGAAATGCCAGGATGGCGTTTTTCATGGCGCTATTGGATGCCAGTTGTTCAAGATGTAACTCGGGGTATCCCCCGGGCAGATACAGAGCATCGGCGTCGGGAACGGCTTCGTCATCAAGCGGCGAGAAAAATTCAAGTTGGGCACCGAGAGTTTGTAAAAGCTCGAGATTGGCGCGATATAAAAAGGCAAAAGCGGCATCCTTTGCCACAGCAATATGCCGCCCTTTCAATCGCGGTTCAAGGGAGTGCGGTGTCGGAGCGGTGATTTCGACCGCAGGCGGTAACGGAATATTCATCTCGCCAAGCGCCGCAGCGGCCCGGGCTATGCGTGACTCCAGATCGCCCACCTCGGTGGCCTGCACCAGACCAAGATGACGTTCCGGCAATGCAAGTTCGGTATCCCGTGCCAGCCAGCCGTAGGCGGTCATCCCGGCCGGCAGACTCTCGGCGAGCATCTGGTAATGGCGCTCACCCGCCACCCGATTGGCAAAGACCCCGGCAAACGGCAGATCGTCGCGATACGTTGACAGGCCATGCGCGATGGCGCCAAACGTCTGGGCCATGGCGCTGCCATCGATGATCGCAAGTACCGGAATATCGAACAAAGTCGCCAGATCGGCGCTGGACGGTTCGCCATCGAACAACCCCATCACCCCTTCGATCAGGATCAGATCGGCTTCCTTTGCCGCATCGTGCAGAAGTTGACGACAGTGTTGCTCCCCGCCCATCCACAAATCGAGTTGATAGACCGGTGCCCCGGAAGCGTATTCCAGGATCATGGGATCAAGAAAATCCGGTCCACACTTGAACACCCGGACCTGGTTCCCCCGATCCCGGTAATGTCTCGCCAGTGCGGCTGTCACCGTGGTCTTGCCCTGTCCGGAAGCCGGTGCCGCAATGAAAAGTGCGGGACAAAAAACCATGAAGTTTCCTCCGCTCGCGTCAAACCACGCGTATCAGTAATAACAAGTTCAGCGGAGAATGTGATTCAGACGGAAACAGCGTCAATGATCTGCCGGCCGTCGCATCGCCCTCCGCAATACCAACCATTCACTTCAGGCCGGTCTCCGGGCTTGCGAGCGGGCCGGATACAAGGCCCGGGCGGATCGCCTTCCCATACCGTTAATGCCAACTACTAGTCAGAACCAATTTCCTTTGTTTCTCTGCACCCAAACAACGGGCATAAACGTCTTTGCGCCTTTGCGTCCTCCGCGTTATTCACAGTGAACTATAAAAATGTGATATTACCTGCATACCCTTCTCATCAGATCCTTATCTCCTCAGATCCTTATCTCCTCAGATCAAGGGCACGATCAACAATGCCACGATGTTGATGATCTTGATCAGCGGGTTGATTGCCGGTCCGGCGGTGTCCTTGTAGGGATCGCCGACCGTATCGCCGGTCACCGAGGCCTTGTGCGCCTCGGAACCCTTGCCGCCATGATGATCATCCTCGATATACTTTTTGGCGTTGTCCCAGGCGCCACCACCGGTGGTCATGGAGATGGCAACGAACAGGCCGGTGACGATGGAACCCACCAGCAAGCCACCCAGCGCCTGCGGGCCGAGAATGAAACCGACCGCGATGGGCACCAGCACCGGTAACAATGAGGGCAGAACCATCTCCTTGATCGCGGCGGTGGTCAGCATGTCCACGGTCAGCGAGTAGTCCGGTTTCTGGGTGCCGTCCATGATCCCCGGCATCTCCTTGAACTGGCGACGCACGTCCACGACCACCGCGCTGGCGGCACGTCCGACGGCTTCCATTGCCAGAGCACCGAACAAATACGGGACCAGCCCGCCGATGAACAGTCCGATGATCACCTTGTGGCTGGAGAGATCAAACGTCATGCCCGCCCCGCCAACGTGGGACAACTCACGAGTGAAGTCGGCAAACAGCACCAGTGCGGCCAGACCGGCGGAGCCGATGGCATAGCCCTTGGTGACTGCCTTGGTGGTGTTACCGACTGCATCCAGCTCATCGGTCACCTTGCGGACTTCCGGATCCATATCGGACATTTCCGCCAGACCACCGGCGTTGTCGGTGATCGGGCCATAGGCATCCAGGGCCACGATGATGCCGGTCATCGACAGCATGGAGGTGGCGGCGATAGCGATGCCGTAAAGCCCGGCAAAATAGTGCGCCAGTAAAATACCCAGGCAAACCACCAGTACCGGTCCCGCGGTGGAGCGCATGGACAAGGCCAGTCCGGCAATAATGTTAGTTGCGTGACCGGTGGTGGAGGCTTCGGCCACCCGCCGTACAGGGGAGAAATCAGTGGCGGTATAGTACTCGGTGATCATCACCAACATGCCGGTCACACCCAGTCCGACCAGTGCCGCGCTATACAGACCGTTGATCGTCTCCTGACTGCTGCCGGGAAACATCATTTCGGTGACCGGATAAAATGCAATACCGGCCAGAACGCCGGCGGTAATCAACCCCTTGTAGAGCGCATTCATCACCTTACCGCCCTCGCGCACCCGCACCAGCCAGGTACCGATAATCGAAGCGATGATCGAAACACCGCCGATGACCAGCGGATAAAGGGTTGCCTGCAGAGTGTCGCCGCCCATCCAGTAACTGCCCAGAATCATGGTGGCAATGATGGTCACCGCGTAGGTCTCGAACAGATCCGCCGCCATGCCGGCGCAGTCACCGACATTGTCGCCGACGTTATCGGCAATGACCGCCGGGTTGCGCGGATCATCCTCGGGGATCCCCGCTTCGACCTTGCCGACCAGATCGGCGCCGACGTCAGCCCCCTTGGTAAAGATACCGCCACCCAGACGGGCAAAGATCGAGATGAGCGAGCCCCCGAAGGCCAGTCCGATCAGGGGAGCCAGCACGGTTTCGCCCGTTTCGGTCATAAACTCCAGTAGCGCGTAAAACCCGGCAACCCCGAGCAGGCCCAGGCCCACCACCAACATGCCGGTCACCGCACCGCCGCGAAAGGCGACTTGCAGACCGGCATTGATACCGGATTTAGCGGCTTCGGCCGTGCGCGAATTGGCTCGCACTGACACGTGCATGCCGATAAAGCCTGCCAGCCCGGAAAAGATCGCGCCAATCGCAAAGCCAAGTGCACTCAGCCACCCGAGTGCAAACCAGATCACAATCAACAGCAGCACACCGACCACCCCGATCGTCATGTACTGTCTTTTCAGATAAGCCGCGGCCCCTTCCTGGATCGCCAGAGCGATTCGCTTGACTTCGTCACTGCCGCCCGGCAGTGCCAGAATCCGAAACGTGGAGAAGATCCCGTACCCAATGGCCCCCGCTGCGCACAACAGGGCAAACACCAATTCACCAGACATCCCGCTTCCTCCCTTATGAAAAATGGTTATTATTTCGCATGCTATCCGGTTTTATTATTCAATACATATCAACACTTTTATCGTGCCATATGATTTTTTGATGTAGCAATAGAACTGGTCTAAATCCAGTTAGCATACCAAAATCTGTGCCATCACAACCCGGCGGGCGTTGAGGCCGCCTTGATAATGATCAAGTCATTCCGGGGCAATGTCGAATACAGGGGAGTTCACAAATCAGCCAGTGCGGTCCTTTATTCATTCAACGACCGGATCGAAAGATTACCGCAGCACCGCACGCGTACTGTCACTGCACCTTCTATACTTGCGTAATATGAGTAAATAACCCGAATCAGCTCAGCCACTTCTCGAAGTCTCTCACCGGCATCGGCCGGTCGAAGAGATAACCCTGATAGACATCACACTGGTATTTTTCCAGATAGGCCCTCTGCTCTTCGGTTTCGACCCCTTCGGCGACAACCTGAAGTCCCAGCGAGTGGCCCATGGCGATAATCGCGCGAACGATTGCCGAGTCATGCATGGAATGCGCGATATCCCGCACAAAGGAGTTATCAATCTTGATCTGCTCAATCGGCAGGCGTTTGAGATAAGACAATGATGAATACCCGGTACCAAAATCATCCATCGAGGTGCCGATGCCGAGTTTTTTCAATTCCTGCAAGCGTTCAATAACGTAGTTGATATCATCCAGCACGACCGTCTCGGTCAACTCCAGCTTCAGGCTGCTCGGATTAACTTCGGTATTCTGAACAATTTCCTGCAGGCGATGTACAAAATCATGTTGATGAAATTGCCGGGCACTGATATTGACCGCCAGGTTGAACGACCTGTTTGGGGTTTGTTGTTGCCAGGCACGCAATTGCCGGCAAGCGGTCTCGATCACCCAGTAACCAATCGGCACGATCAGGCCGGTATCCTCGGCCAGGGGTATAAAGTCCGCCGGTGAGACCATGGAGCCACTGTCTTGCGGTACCCAGCGCAACAGGGCTTCGGCGCCCAGCAACTCGCCGTTGTGGTTGACCTGTGGCTGGTAGTAGAGCAGAAACTCTTCCTGCTCCAGCGCCTTGGACAAGGCCGTTTCCAGTCTGGCGCGCTGTTCCACCTTGTCCTGCATCTCCGGATTGAAGAAGCGAACGGCATTACGTCCTGCCGCCTTGGCTTCGTACAATGCCACATCTGACTGCTTGAGGAGCTCCTCCACACTGGTATCACGCCCGAGAAACAGAACCACGCCGATACTGGGTGTGATGCGATAGTCCTTCACTTCATCAAGATGGTAGGGAATGGTTAGAGCAGATTGGATTTTATCGGCCAGATCACTGGCCAGGTTAACGGCGACATCCCTCTCTGAATTCAGGCCTTCTAGCAAAATCACAAATTCATCCCCACCGAAGCGGGCCACTGTGTCTGCTTCGCGCACCTGCTCTTTGAGTCTTTTCCCCACCTCGATCAATAACTGATCTCCTGCATGATGTCCCCGTGTATCATTCAATACCTTGAAGTGGTCCATATCCAGCATCAAAATCGCACCATATTGTTTGCTGCGTTCACCGGTCAACCTCGCATGCTCGATACGATCGATGAACAGCCGCCGGTTGGCCAGCCGGGTCAGCGGATCATAAAACGCCAGTTGATGGATATGTTGCTCGGCCGCCTTACGCTCAGTAATATCGGAAAACGAACCGATGTAGTGGGTGACCTGGCCCTGATTATTTTTCACAACACTGATGGTCAGCCACTCTGGGTAGATATCCCCGCCCTTTTTTCGATTCCAGATTTCGCCTTCCCAGTAACCTTGCTCATTGATCTCTTGCCACATCTGCTGGTAAAAAGCCTTGCTGTGCTGGCCCGATTTCAGAAAGGTCGGAACCCTGCCGATCACCTCGTCGGCCTCGTAACCTGTGATGCGGGTAAACGCCCGATTAACCCGCTCAATAATCTGTTCCCGATTGGTAATCATAATACCGTTTTCCACTTCGAATGCGACAGCGGCAATGCGTAATTGTTCTTGAGTCGCCCGCTGCTCGGTTACATCCCGGATCAATGCCACATAACCCAGCAGTTCGTCGTTCTCGTTACGCAAGGCGGTTCCAATGGTCTCGCCGATAAATATCTCGCCGTTCTTGCGTCGGTAACGGGCCTCGTAGCGGTCCTCATGTGTATTGGCGTCCCGGTTATATCTCAACTGCCCTTGTCGAATATACTCTTCGGCACTCTCGTAAAGAGCCTCGCTCTGCTTGCCCTGAATATCATCCAGCCTGTAACCGAATATCTCGATAACCCTGGAATTGATCCACCGGATATTTCGTTGCGGATCGGCCATGACAATGGCATCGCCAATACCCTCGGCGATAGCATGAAAGCGGGCCTCGCTGGCGGCCAGCTCAAGAGTCCGTTGATAGTTCTCCATCCCAAAGCCGATATCCTCGGCCATCTCTTCCAACAGATGGATCTCTTTGTTCTGAAAAAAGCCGGGTTCACTGGCATAGATATTCAATACACCAAATATCATGCCGTTGCGTCGCAGGGGAAATGCGGCCGAGGCGCAAATATTGAATTGCGCCGCCTGTTCGTGCCAGGGCCGGGTCATTTCGTTCTGCGCAAAATCGTTGATGATCCGACGTTCCCCTGTTCGATAAGCCTGCGCGGTCGGCCCGCGACCTTCCGGTTGTTCGGGATCGATGGCGATATGGAGACCTTCCAGATAGCCCGTCTGTCCACTGGCCGCGCTCACTTCAATACTCTCTTCCCGTTGATTCGGCAAGCCGACCCAGGCGAGGCTGAAACCGCCGTGCTCGACGGCGATGTCACAGATCCGCTGAAACAGTTCCTGCTGTTCCGATATCCGGACAATCGCCTGATTGGTCTCGCTGAGCGTCGCATAGAGACGGCTCATACGCTGGATCTCCGCCTCGGACTGTTTACGCCGGGTAATATCGATATGGGTACCCAGCATCAACAACGGTTTGCCCTCCGGCGTGCGCGTAAGCAGTCGGCCACGATCCTGCACCCAGACCCAGTGACCCTGTTTGTGACGCATACGGCATTCGCATTCGTAATAGTCCAGTTCACCGTTAAAATGGCGTTGTAACAGCTCATTGGCCTTGCGCAGATCATCGGGATGAGTATGTTCCGACCAGGTGTCGATGGAGACGGGCGCCAGCTCGTCGAGGGTATAGCCGATCATCTCGGCCCAGCGTTCGTTGAACACCGTCCGGCCGCTGGGCACATGCCACTCCCAGGTACCGGCGCGGGTACCTTCGAGGATGCCGGCCAGCCGCCGGCGCTCTTCGCTGAGTGCCTCGGCGGCACGGTGGGTGCGATAGTTCTCGCGCACACACAACAGGAAAACCAACAGGGTCGACAGCCCGATGAAAATCAGGCCCTTGGCACTTTGCAGGGTGCTCAGCGCATCGGCATCTACCGCCACCAGCGACACGAACCAGTCGCTGAGCAGTATCCAGGCAATGCCGAACAGCCCGTAATAGGCGGCGATACGGGCGGCCGAGATGCGAACGCTGGGAATATTGAGCAGTGTCTTGTTATTCAAACCCGATCGCCGACTGTCCTGTCCAAAGATAAGGTAGCCATCACCGTGCGGTGATTCCCGATACTGGCAAATATATCCTCCGCCTGCCAGACAGAAATACAATACAAGCAGCGGTTCACTCTATATAGCGGCATTCCCTGTTGTCCTTTTGAGCTATCCTGCCCGGCAACCTGACCGAAAAACGGCTATGCTGGCCAAAGGTCCCGGCGACTCGTACAATTTCAGTCTATCCGTCTCATGACCCAAAATAAACCAAGCCAAATCAAGGAATCTGCTTCATGAATGATCCTGTCATAGTCGTCGGCATCGGCGAGATGGGCGGCGTATTCACCCGCGGCCTGTTGCGTCTTGGCCACCCGGTTTTCCCGGTCACCCGCCACTCGGACATGGACAGGATCGCCGCCGCGGTGCCCGATCCCCGGCTGGTGCTGGTGTCGGTCGGCGAGGACGATCTGCACCCCACGCTCAAGGGCCTGCCAGATGCCTGGAAAAATCATCTCGGCCTGCTGCAGAACGAACTGCTGCCGGGTGACTGGAAGCAGCACGACATCGCCAACCCGACCGTCATTTCGGTCTGGTTCGAGAAGAAAAAGGGTCAGGACTACAAGGTACTGATTCCCTCCCCCACTTACGGCCCCCAGGCGCCGCTGCTGGAAAACGCCCTGGCGACGCTCGAGATTCCGACCTGGGAAGTCGCCACGCCCGAAGCGATAGAGTTCGAGCTGGTGCGCAAGAATGTCTATATCCTGACCACCAACATTGCCGGCATGGTGGTCGGCGGCGACGTGGAGCAACTGTGGGATCAACATCGGGATCTGGCCCGCCAGGTGGCCGATGAAGTGATGGACATCCAGGCCTGGCTGGTCGGGCATCATCTGGAACGGGACAAACTGATCGAGGGCATGGTCGAAGCGATCGAAGGCGATCTGCGCCACCAGTGCACCGGCCGCAGCGCCCCGAAACGGCTGGCCCGTGCCCTGGCTTACGCCGACGAGGCCGATCTCAAGGTGCCCAAACTGCGGGAGATACAGAACAGTTGCTAGTCTCCAGGCTCCTAGGTGTAGGTGTAGGTGTAGGTCAGGTTGCGCGCAGCGCTACCTGACATTCTCCGTATCGGCAGGGATGTCACGCAGGCTAACGCCAGCGTGACCGACAGAATTCGTTATTTAGATTCTGACGAGAAAGGATTTGTTCCGAGCTTCCCGGGCGTCTGGAGCAAAAGCACCCTAGTTCTTTGCGGGGGAAGAAGTATCGTGGTCTGTGCGGACCTGCTCCAATTGCCGGCACAGGGTCTCGGCCCCCTGCAGGATGCGCACGGTGTGGCGTTGCAGATGATCGGGCTGGATCATAAAGAGGTGATCCTGCGCCACCGCCGGAATCGATTTCCAGCGCTGCCAGCGTTCGATCCATTCGGCATGTTGCTCGCCCATACCGCCGATCACGATAGCCTGCGGCGCTCTTGCGATCACCGCTTCTTCTGAAATTTGCGGCGTCAGACTGACCGTCTCGCCGAAGACATTATGCCCGCCGCACAAACGGATCACATCGCCGATCAGGTGTTCATCATTAACCGTCATCAACGGCCGATCCCATATCTGGTAAAAGACTTTGACCGGTTGCCGGTCGCTGAAACGCTGCAAATATTCGAGGCGATTCTTGAACTCGACGATCACCGTCTCGGCTTGTTGTTGATTACCGGTCAATACCGCCAGGCGCCGCAGGGTATCGGGGATATCGGTCAGGCGGCGGGGTTCATTGATGAACAACGGCAGATCGAAACGCCGGAGCTTTTCCAGGTCGGCCGGATTATTGCCGCTTTGCCAGCCGACCACCAGATCCGGCTCAAGGGTTACAATGCGTTCCAGATCCAGCGCGTTATACCCGCCGACTCGTGGAATCGATTCGGCGGCCTCGGGATAATCACTGTAATTGACCGCTCCCACCACGCGCTCGCCGGCGCCGATGCTGAACAGCAACTCGGTAATGTGCGGCGCCAGGCTGACGATGCGCCGGGCCGGCTGATCCAGCTGGACCTTCTGCCCGGTATAATCAGTGACGCTGAAGGTCCCGGCGCTCGCCAGCCCGGCGAACAGACAGAGCCAGCCTGTTGCGATCCAACGATATTTCATGCCTGCACCGCCTGGTTGCGTTTCGATGGATGAATCTGTGCCAGCGCGATCCCGAGTCGCTGCCAGTCGGCCTCCTCGCCCGGCAGCCCCAGGCGCAAACCGGGACCGCCGGCGGCCGGGTCAAAATAGCGGCTCCAGATCCCTGCATGGGCCAGCTGCTCGTGCAGCGCGCGTGCCGTCGATGTCGGCAACCAGGCAAACAGCGGCGAATGACCGCCGACCGGCAAACCGTATTCACTGAGCAAGTGCACCAGTCGTTCGCTGGCCCGGGGCAGTTGCTCGCGCATCCGCTGCTGCCAGGCGTCATCCGCCAGCGCCGCCTGCATGATGAAGCGGGCCGGGCCGGCTACGGCCCAGGGGCCAAGCCGCTCGGACAGTGCCGCGAGCAGCCCGGTCTCGCCCAGCACGAAGCCCCCGCGCAGCCCGGGCAGGCCGAAGAACTTGCCGATGGAGCGCAACACGATCAGCCCCGGCCGAGCGCTGTGGGCGGCCAGACTCAGTTCGGGCGTCGCATCGATAAAGGCCTCGTCCACCACCAGCCAGCCCCCGCGGGCCTGCAGGCGCCGGTGCCAGTCGAGCAGTTGTGCGGGCGCAAAGCGGTGGCCGGTGGGGTTGTTGGGATTGACCACCACCAGCACATCCAGCGTATCGAGTTGCGAATCGAGGCTGTCCTCGAGGGTATCTCCGTGGGTATTCAGGCGCAGTGGCACCAGCGTATGGCCACCCTGCTGCCAGCGCCAGGCGTGTTCGTTGTAGCTCGGGGAGAGCACCCCGACGCGGCCGGGGGCGCGCAGGCCCGGCAACAGCTGGATGGCCTGCTGCGAGCCGGCCACCGGCAGCAGCGCGGGCGCACCGTAATAATCGCGGGCGATGTCGATCAGACCGTCGTCCTGCTGGGGCAGCTGCTGCCAGACACGCGGCGGCAGCGACGGCACCGGATACGCCCCGGGATTGATCCCGGTCGACAGATCCAGCCACGCGTCCGGTGCCCGCCCGTAACGGCGTGCCGCTTCCAGCAGATTACCCCCATGTTGTGGCAAACAGACCTCCTGCGATCGCGATGATCACCAGCCATAAAATCAGCGTGTATTGTACGAGACGCACCGCCCGGGTGATATCACCCACCCGGGCAGGGGGGCCGGCACCCAGCGGCGGCCGCTCGCGCAGCGCGCCATGATAATTGACCGGGCCCCCCAGCGTCCGGTTCAGCGCCCCGGCGCCGCTGGCCATCACCACGCCGGGATTGATGCCTTCCCAGTGCGGCGCCTGGGTCCGCCAGCAGCGCAGGGCCTGGCGAGTGTGGCCCAGCAGGGCATAGCTCAGGGCAGTCAGCCGCGCCGGCAGCCAGTTCAGACCATCGTCCAGACGCGCCGCCAGGGTGCCGAAATCCCGGTAGCGGTCGTTACGATAACCCCACATCGCATCCAGGGTATTGGCCAGCCGGAAGAGCACCACCCCCGGCGCGCCGAGCAGCAGGAACCAGAACAGGGTGGCGAATACCGCGTCGTTGCCGTTCTCCAGCACCGATTCCACCGTGGCGGCGCTGATCTGCGAGGCATCCAGCACCCCGGTATCCCGACTGACCAGCATCGCCACGGCGTGGCGCGCCCCGTCCAGATCCGCCTGCTCCAGCTTGCGGGCGACCCGCCGCGCATGTTGCGCCAGCGAGCGGCCGCCCAGGGCCAGATAAAGCAACAGCAACTCGAGCACGGCCCCGCCCCACAGCGGCAGAACCATCACCAGCCAGGCGGTCAGCCCCACCGGCGGCGCCACCAGCAACAGCCAACCGAGCAGGCCGCGCCAGCGCCGCCGCGCGGCACTCACCGAAGGTGGCCCGTAAACCCGGGCTTCCAGCCAGAGAACCAGGCGACCAAACCCGGCCAGCGGATGATAACGCCGGGGATCGCCCAGCCACTGGTCCAGCACCACGGCCGCCAGCACGATCGCGACGCTCAGCATCGGGTTTGTGACCCGGCAGGGGGGCATTCTGTATTAAAATAGCGGATTCGTTTCACTGGATACCGGATGTTATTTTGAGAACCTCTCGCGCCCTGATGATCCAGGGCACCACCTCCGATGCCGGCAAAAGCATCATGGTCACCGGCCTGTGCCGGCTGTTTGCCAATCGTGGCCAGCGCGTCGCGCCGTTCAAGCCACAGAATATGGCGCTCAACAGCGCGGTCTCCACGGACGGCGGCGAGATCGGCCGGGCCCAGGCGGTGCAGGCGCAGGCCGCGCGGCTGGCCCCGCACACGGACATGAACCCGGTGCTGATCAAACCCGCCAGCGACACCGGGGCGCAGATCATCATTCAGGGCCGGGCGCTGGGAAACATGGACGCGGTAGAATACCACCAATACAAACAGACCGCGAAAACCGCGGTGCTGGACTCCTGGCAGCGGCTGGCGAACCAGTATGAGCTGTTATTCGTCGAGGGCGCCGGCAGCCCCGCCGAAATCAATCTGCGCGAACACGATATCGCCAACATGGGCTTCGCCGAGGCGGTGGACTGCCCGGTGGTGCTGGTCGCCGACATCGATCGCGGCGGCGTCTTCGCCCAGCTGGTCGGCACCGTGCAACTGCTTGCTCCCTCGGAGCGCAAACGGATCAAGGGCTTTATCATCAACCGCTTTCGCGGCGACGTCAGCCTGCTGCAACCGGGCCTCGACTGGCTGGAACGAGAGACCGGCATCCCGGTACTGGGGGTGATTCCCTATCTGATGAATCTGCAGATCGACGCCGAGGACAGCCTCAACCTTGAACAGCAGTGTGACACTGACCGGCCTTTTGAGGTCATCGTCCCGCTGCTGCCGCGGATCAGCAACCATACCGACTTCAATCCCCTGCGCGTGGATCCGCGTATCAACTTTCACTATATCAGCCCCCACGATCCGATCCCGCCGGCGGATCTGATCCTCCTGCCCGGCAGCAAGAACGTGCGCGCCGATCGCCAGTGGCTGACCGAGCACGGCTGGGACGCCGCCATCGCCCGGCATCTGCGTTACGGCGGCAAGCTGATCGGCATCTGCGGCGGTTTTCAGATGCTGGGCGAGCAGCTGCACGATCCGCAGGGAGTGGAAGGGCCGCCCGGTTCGACAACCGGACTCGGTTATCTGCCCATGGAAACCACCCTGGAACCGGTCAAACAACTGCACAACGTGCAGGGTCGCCTGACCATTGCCGGTGTCCCGGTCAGCGGTTATGAAATTCACATGGGCCACACGCAAGGTCCCGCCTGCGCGTCCCCGGCCGTGATCCTCGACGATCGCCACGACGGGGCGATATCGAGCGATAACAATGTCATGGGAACATATCTGCATGGCCTATTCGACGAACCCCGGGCCTGCCAGGCCCTGCTGGAATGGGCCGGACTTGCCCGGCAATCGGAACCACAACCGGACTATCAACAACTGCAGGAAGCCGCCATCGACCGACTGGCCACTACACTCGAACAGCACCTGGACATAGCCAAACTAAAAAACATTATAGGCCTGGAGTAGCATTAGCTTTTTTCGCGTGCGCCGATCCTGCAGACAGGAACAATCTACTCCCTCTCCCTCAGGGAGAGGGTGGGGGTGAGGGGATATCAATCAGGCTCTGGCGTATCCTTTCAAGGACATCCCGGGTATTTACCAAAACGTCATGATTCCAAAATCGTGCATGTGCCTTGAATTTTGATCCCCTCACCCTGTCCCTCTCCCGGAGGGAGAGGGGACCTTTCTTCCCTGATTTTGTCATTTTTCATCCATGTTGGTGTAATGAAAAAAATAAACTAAATATCAAACCCCCATCCAATTATTACACTCTGCCAACTGATGACTGCCAACTGCCAACTCATCTCAGAACTCAGAACTCAGAACTCAGAACTCAGAACTCAGAACTCAGAACTCAGAACTCAGAACTATTAGACACAGCAACACCGCTTCGGTAATTTCGATCAGGGCCCCGGCGGTATCGCCGGTGGTGCCACCGAGCCGCTGTTGCATGATCGCGCGCAACACGATAAAGACCACGACCATCCCGACGATCAACAACCAGCCCGTCTCGATCAACACGGTCACGGCCACAGCGATTAACAATAGCCACAGCCACGCTGTCTTGCGCGGCAGGTGTTCGGTGGCAGCCGAGCCCATGCCGCCGGAGCGAACATAGGGCGTGGTCAGAAACAGCAACATCACCTGCAAGCGTGCCAGCACCGGAATGACCAGCAACTGCGGGCAGAATGCCCAGGTCATTTCGCCGAGCGCGGCGAATTTGAGCAGCAGAACCACGACGATCGCCGTTACCCCGGCCGGTCCGGCGTAAGGGTCTTTCATGATCGCCAGGGTCCGTTCGCGATCGCCGAACCCGCCCAGCCAGGCATCGGCGCTGTCGGCCAGTCCGTCCAGATGCAGGGCACCGGTGATGCCCACCCAGCACAACACCAGTAACCCGGCCAGCAGCAAAGACGCCTCGCTGTTTGCAACAACCTGTAGCAACCACCACACCAGTAGCAACAGGCCCCCGATCAACAATCCCACCACGGGATAGAACAACACCGACCAGCCGGCGATCGCCGCCTGATTGGCAGTAGCATAACGGGGCAGACGCAGGGGAATACGCGTCAGCAATTGCAGTGCGGTGATCAGGGCCTGCAGCGCGCTCATTTGAGCTGGCCGCCGTGGAAGATCAGCCGGGGCAGTTGTTGACCCTCGTGGGATTCGATCTCGATACGGGTAATCCCGGCCAGGTCCACGCGCAAACGAAACATGCTCGACAACGGCATATTCAGCACATGGCGCAGGATCATTCGAATCATCCCGGCATGCCCGACCACCAGCAGATGTTCGCCGGCATGTTGTTGCAACAGGTCTTCCCACGCACCGATCACCCGCTGCTCGAACTCGTGCAGGGTCTCGGCGCCGGGTGGCGTATTGTTAAGCGGATCGGACCAGAAACGAAACAACCGCTGTTGATCCTCGGCCATCAACTCTTCTGCGCTACGCCCTTCCCATTCGCCGAAGCCGATCTCCATCAGACGCGGTTCCGGCCGCAGCGGCAGGCTATGACGTTCGGCCAGCTCCCGTGCAAAGTCATGGCATCGGCATAAACTGGAAGTCACAATGCGATCCCAGGGGCAGTGATCGGCCACCGCTTCGCGCATCTGCCGCCAACCCAGTTCGCTTAACGGATCATCGATCTGCCCGCGATAGCGCTTGCCGCCCACCGGTTCGCCGTGGCGCAGCAGGTCAACCGTCGTTACTACAGATTTTTCAGCCATAATCAAGTTCGTTTTTTTACCACAGAGGACGCCAGGGTCTGGCTATAAATGTTGAATTCTGAATTTTGAATTTTGAATTTTTGTACCCGGGGACGTGAACACATCCAGTAGCTCTCATACCTGGGAGATATCAAGCCAATGATCTCCGCCGCAAATTGATATTAATTCAGCATTCAAAATTCAAAATTCAAAATTATTTTCTGCCTCTGCGTTAATTTCCAGAATATCTTAAAGAAGAGGTATGACAGTCAATCATCCCCCGCCTCTTTGTTTGAGACCGCCGCCTCTTCGAATGTGGCCATGCCGTTATGCAACGCGCAGGCATGGCGCAGCAGTGACAGGGCCACGGCCGCCCCGCTGCCCTCGCCCAGGCGCATGCCGAGATCGAGCAGCGGCACGGCTCCCAGCGCATCCAGGATCGCCCGGTGACCCGGCTCGGCGGAGCGGTGGCTGTAGATAAACCATTGACTGCAGCCGGGTAACAATCGTTCAGCGATCAGCGCCGCGACGCTGCAGATAAACCCGTCCACCAGCACCGGCAGGCCACGCTGGGCGGCATGCATAAACGCCCCGCTCAGAGCCGCGATCTCAAAGCCGCCGAAACAGCAAAGCATCTGCTGCACATCATCGGGATCGAGCGCGTGCCAGGCGATCGCCGCGTCGATCACCTCGGCCTTGTGTCGCACACCGGCATCATCCAGTCCGGTGCCGGGTCCGACCAGTTCCCGGGCCGGTTGCTGCAACAATACACACCCCAGTGCCGCGGCCGAGGTGGTGTTGGCGATGCCCATCTCACCACCGATATAGATCTGGCTTCCGTCTTCCAGTGCGCGTTGTACCGAATCGCGGCCCGCCTTCAGCGCCTGCTCTCCCTGTTGGGGTGTCATGGCCGGTTGCCGGCTGAAGTCGGCCGTGCCTTCGCTAATGCGCTGGTCGACCACCCCCGGCAGTTTACCCGGATCGTGCGCGGTACCGACATTGACCACTTCCAGGCGGGCATGCTGTTGCGCCGCCAGGACGCTGATCGCGGCACCGCCACGGGTAAAGTTGCGCACCATCTCGGTGGTGACGATTTGCGGAAAGGCGGATACGCCCTGATGGGCGACGCCGTGATCGGCGGCAAATACCGCGATCCAGCTGTGTTCGATCACCGGTGTCGGGTTCGCCTGCAGGCCGGCCAGTTGAATGGCCAGTGACTCCAGTCGACCGAGTGACCCCGGTGGCTTGGTCAATTGGCCCTGCCGCTGTTGCGCGGCGTGCCGAGCACTTACATCGATCGTGTGGACAGGCTGCTGCAGCCAGGGTGAGGTCATGACTTATCCTTTGAGTATTTGCGGCAATCCGGCCGTGATCAGGGTCACCCGATCACACACCCGGGCAAGGCGCTGATGCAGGCGGCCGGTTTCATCGGCAAAGCGACGCGACAGCGGATCGGCGGGAATGATGCCCTGCCCCACTTCGTTACTGACAAACAACAGATCGGCCTGCAACGACGGCAGGCAGGCCAGCAGTTTGTTCTGTTCCTGTTCCAGCCGTTGCGGATCGCTGTCGAGTAACAGGTTGGTCAGCCACAGGGTCAGACAGTCGATCAGTATAATTGCCCTGGGATCATCCCTTTTCTGCAAGGCATCGCCCAGCGCCAGCGGTTCTTCAATGACCTGCCAAGCGGCGGGTCGATCCTGTTGATGGCGACGAATGCGTTCGGCCATCTCGGCATCGCCGGCGGTGGCCGTTGCGATCAGGATGACCGGTTTGCCGCTGTCCTGCGCCAATTGCTGGGCATAGCGACTTTTACCGGAGCGGACACCGCCAAGGATCAATTGCTGCATGAGTTGGAACGAAAATCAGAAAGTAAGACCCATCAGGGTCAGCAGCGCGAGCAGTGCCACCCAGACCACCAGCGACCGCTTGACCAGCGCCAGGGCATGTTGAGCCGGGGCAATATTGATCGCGGCTTCATCGTCGGACTCGGTATATTCACCCTGTATCGCCCCGTTACCGCTGACGATCAAGAAGGTGTCGCTGTCCTGTTCCCAGAGGTCTTTGGGGCTCTGCCAGCGGCTGAGGGTGTCGACAAAATTACCCGCCAGGGCGTAACACACTACGGTGAGCCGGGCAGGAATCCAGGCGAGTATCCGGTACAGATCGCGGGCGGCATTGCGATATTCGTCGGTGACCGGGGCTTGCTGGCGCACCTGACAACTTAATCGAAACAACACCGCGCCGATCGGGCCGAGAATCAAAAACCAGAACAACACACCGAACATGCGGGTGTTGGCTTCCACCAGAATCCGATCGCGTACCTGCTGTACCAGTTCAGCGGGTGATTCGGCGGTGATTTCTGCCTCGTCGCCGAGCTGGCGGGCACCGAGTGCCGCCGCTTCGGGATCGTCGCGCTCCAGGGCGTCCAGTACCGGCTGAACATCCTCTTCCAGATCGCGCGGACCGAGTGTGAAAATCAGTACCACCAGCCCGAATAAAAAGGCCAGCAACCCGGTCAGGGCGCCCAGCGCCGCCAGCACGATCCAGACCGCCAGCGCCACCAGCCCGATCAGCAGGATGACCCCCACCGGCCCGTCGCGCAGCGGCTGGCCCTCGAGTTTCTGATAGAGGGTTTCGTGGTAACGATCGAACCAGTCGTAACGGCGCAGATCGGACACCGGCTTGTAGAAGAACTCCACCGCCAGTGCCAGCAATATACTTATCAGATTCATGATGCCAAGTGTCTATATAAAAGGTGTAAATATCAAGCCTTGTTCCCCATTTCCGGGGGTGATCAGAGCCCGGCCAGCAGCCGACCCCAGTCAAAAACCGGCCCCGGATCAGTCTTGCGCCCCGGCGCAATATGACAATGGCCCACAATCCGCTCACGGGTAATCGCCGGATAGGCCTGTTGCAACAGGCGGGTGACTTCTTGCAGGCGTTGATACTGAATCGGCTCGTAAGGCAGTTCATCACTGCCTTCGAGCTCGATGCCGATGGAAAAGTCGTTGCAGTTGGTCCGTCCGCCAAACTCCGAGTCACCGGCGTGCCAGGCCCGCTCGCCAAATGGCACATACTGCACTACCTCGCCGTCGCGGCGAATCAATAAATGGGAAGAGACCTGCAAACCGCAAATCTCCCGAAAATAGGGATGCCGGTCGGGATCCAGACAATTGGTGAAGAACCGGTCGATGTCGACCCCGCCGAACTGATCCGGCGGCAGACTGATACCGTGGATCACCAGCAGGGAAATATCCGCCGGATCGGGGCGCGCGTTGTAATTGGGGGAGGGGCACTGTCGTGCGCCCTGCAGCAGCCCGGTTTGAAGATCGATCCGCATCGGTTATTCCATCACCCTGCAACGTTCCTGTGGTAAGCCCGCTTGTGCGGTTATGACAAGCCTGAATTTTGTGTACTTCACATTACACCATCCGCCACAGACTGTTAATATCACCAACAGCACCCCGCCCTGTCCTGAATACAAAAATAACCATCACGGGAGAACCGCATGGACAACCTGTTGGCCGCATTGACCGAATGGACCGGCACGGTCTCGGATTATGCCTGGGGCATTCCCTCGATTATCCTGCTGGTCGGCACCGGACTCTATCTGACCATTCGCCTGCGCTTTGTGCAGTTGCGCGGCTTCAAGCACTCCTGGCAAATCATTCGCGGCAACTACGATAAGCCGGCCGACCCCGGCGAAGTCAGTCACTTTCAGGCGCTGTCCACGGCGCTGTCGGCCACGGTCGGTACCGGCAACATCGCCGGCGTGGCCACGGCTATCGCCTTCGGCGGGCCCGGCGCCGTGTTCTGGATGTGGATTACCGCGCTGGTGGGCATGGCGACCAAATTTGCCTCCTGCTCGCTGGCGCTCAAGTTTCGCCGTTTTCACCCCGACGGCTCGGTCTCCGGCGGGCCGATGTACACCCTGCTGTACGGACTCAATTTCAAGACTCTGGCTGTCCTGTTCGCGGCTTTTACCCTGATCGCCTCGTTCGGTATCGGCAACATGGTGCAGGCCAATTCGGTGGTAGACGGGCTGGCCTATGTCTTTCCCGGCATCATCGACTACCGGCTCGGGATCGGCGTCATCATCGCCATTCTGGTCGGCCTGGTGATCATCGGCGGCATCAAGCGTATCGCCAAGGTGACCTCCCGCATCGTCCCCTTCATGGCGGTGTTCTATTGCGGCGCGGCGCTGCTGGTGCTGTTTTTACATATCGAGCAGATTCCGGCCGCCTTTGCCACCATCTTTAACCTGGCTCTGAATCCCTGGGCCGCCGGCGGCGGGGCCATCGGTGCCGCCATCCAGTACGGCGTGGCGCGCGGGGTCTTTTCCAATGAGGCAGGGCTGGGCTCGGCACCCATGGCCCACGCCGCCGCGCGCACCAGCGAACCGGTGCGCGAGGGGCTGGTGGCCATGATGGGGCCGTTCATCGACACCATCGTCATCTGTACCATGACCGCGCTGGTCATCGTGATCATGGGCGCCTGGGGCGAGGCCCGGCCCGACGGACTGGAAGGCGCGGCCCTGTCGGCCTACGCCTTCGAACAGGGGCTGGGTCGCATCGGCGGCTGGATCGTCGGCATCGGCCTGGTGTTTTTCGCTTACTCGACCATGATCGCCTGGTCCTATTACGGCGATCGCAGTGCCGAGTTCCTGTTCGGCGAACGGGCGGTGATGCCCTATCGCGTTATATTCACCGTCCTGGTGGTGGTCGGTGCTTATGTACCGCTGCAGCTGGTGTGGAACTTTGCCGATATCGCCAATATTTTGATGGCGGCCCCGAACCTGATCAGCCTGATCCTGCTCGCCGGGCTGGCGAAAAAGCTGTCCGACGATTATTTCCGTCGCATGCCGGGCTGAACGCGCTAGAATGAAAGAATGAATTCGGCCTGCTGTGGCAGCTATCGACAAGGAGATCGACCTATGAACAAATTGCAGCTCCTGAAACAGGGATTGCTCATCAGCCTCGTCATCGGGCTGGCGGCCTGCGGCGGCAAGACTCAGGTGGAAAGCGATCTGGGTATCCGTGGCGGGCCCGAATGGGTCAACGAAGGCACCCAGTATCTGAACGACCGGGACGGACGGTTGTTCCATGGTGTCGGCCATACCCCGCCAATGGGTGACAAGTCGCTGCAAATCGCCACCGCCGATAACCGGGCCCGCGCGGAAGTAGCCCGGATTCTCAGTTCGTACATGGATGTGGTCAGCGATGATTACAGCGCCCATGCCGCCAGTGCCGGCCGTTCGATCAACCAGCAAAACGTCTCGCGGCAGATTAATAATCTGACCAGGGTGAACCTGACCGGCGTCAGGATCATCGGCCACTGGCAAAACGAGCAGACCGGGAATATCTGGTCCATCGCGGAACTGGACATGGCCCGGATAGCCGAGACGCTGGACAAGGTCGACGACATGAACGCCGATCTGAAACGTTATATCAGCGATCAGGGCGGCAACATTTTCGATTCACTGGCGCAGGAGAACTGAGCATGCCGTATCGTACTATCCGAACCCTTTTCCTTTTACTCGGCGGTGTCCTCCTGATGGCGGGGCTGGCCGGTTGCGGCACCCAGGTCGAGCGACTGGAGCCCGAAGAGGTACGCGATCTCAGCGGGGCCTGGAACGATACCGACTCGCGCCTGGTCTCGGAGGAGATGATCAGCGACATGCTGTCACGTCCCTGGGTGAATGATTTCAAACGCCAGACCGGCAAGCAGCCGGTGGTCATCGTCGGCACCGTGCGCAACCTGAGCCACGAACACATCAACACCAATACTTTCGTCAACGATATCCAGCGCGAGTTGACCAACTCCGGGCGGGTCACATTCGTCGCCTCGCGTGTCGAACGTGACGAGATTCGTGATGAACGGCTGGATCAGGACATTCATGCCAGTGCGGAAACCCGCAAAGCTATGGGTCAGGAATACGGCGCCGATTACATGCTCAGCGGCCAGATCAACACCATCATCGACATGGAAGGGCGCACCCAGGTCCGCTACTACCAGGTGGATCTCACCTTGATCAGTCTGACGGATAATCGCAAGGCCTGGGTGGGGCAGAAGAAGATCAAAAAAGAGGTCGTCAATAGCAAGCTGCGTTACTAGATGGCGCCGCCAGGCTTATCTCATGCGCCTGCGCCTGCCACAGCGCCCTGTTCGCTATGCCGGCTGGCTATTGGCCGGCGTTCTGCTTCTGCAGCAAAGCGGCTGTACCACCTACAGCCGCAACTTTGAACAGGAAGTTCAGAACCTTGCCAGCCGGGATCCGGCTGCCGCTCTCGAAGTACTGGAAAAACAGCACCATCCCGAACGCAACCAGCTGCTCTATCACCTGAACAAAGCCATGTTATTGCACATGCTCGGCGACTACGCTGAGAGCAACAACGAGTTCGAGCAGGCCAAGAAAATTATTGAGCACTACCAGGCAGCCAGTATCTCTGAGGAGAGTGCGGCATTTTTCATCAACGACGGTACCCGCACCTACACCGGCTCGTCACTCGAACAGCTGATGCTGCACGTCTACGCGGCCATCAACTATCTGTTGCAAAATCAGGTGGATGCGGCCCGGGTCGAGGCATTGCAGATCGATGTGCGCCTGCGCCAGCTACAGGATGCCAATCCCGACAGTATTCTCAGCATCGATCCCTTTGTCCGCTATCTCACCGGGCTGATCTACGAGCAACTGGGTGAAAGCGACAACGCCATGATCGCCTACCGCAAGGCCTATAACGCCTACCTGGAACACCGAAAAGTCTACGCTATCAATGTCCCCCGGATCCTCCAGCAGGATCTGTTACGTTTGAGTCGACAACTGGGACTCACCGAAGAGTACGCTGAATATCGTGCGCGCTTTGACACCGATGCCCGACAGTTTGACCGGGACGGGGCCGAGCTAATCGTGCTGTTTCACAAGGACCTGGCCCCTATCAAACGCTCACAACGGATCGCCCAGGTCGATCCCGCTAGCGGCTATCTGGTCCATTTTGCCGTGCCGGTTTATGAACCACGCCACAGCTATCTCAGTCATGCCCGGGTTGTGGTCGCTGAGCAACGGGTCCGTACCGAACCCATGGAAAACATCAGCGGCATCGCCCTGCGCACCCTGCAGGAAAGTATGCCCGCGATCACCGCCCGCGCGCTGGCCCGCGCGGTGATCAAATACAAGATGTCACGCCAGGCCGGGGAAAACGACGGGCTTGCCGGCCTGTTGATGAATATCGCCGGCGTGATCTCCGAGCAGGCCGATACCCGCAGCTGGTTGACCCTGCCCGGCGAGATCCAGATGGCGCGTGTCACACTGCCGCCGGGCGACTATAATGTGACATTGGAGCTGATCGGACAAGCCGGCCAGGTGACTGCTACCCGGCAGCTCGATCGAATCAATCTGACACGCGGCGGCAAACGTTATCTGTCCTATTTATGGTTCCCGGCTTACCCAACAACGAGGCACTAGCATGAACAACCCCGCCAGTTTTTTTTCTCCCCTTGTCATGACCGCGCTGGTCATGATGTTGACCGGCTGTGCCGGTCCTGGCACGGGTGACGACAGACCCGCGTGGATCAGCGGTAACAGCAAGGCCTATCCGACCGAACAATACCTGATTGGCCGCGGTGAAGCGGAACATGCCGCTGTGGCCCGGGATCGGGCCCGCGCTGATCTGGCCAAGATATTTGAGGTCAGCATCAGCGAACAGAGCCGGGATATCACCGAATACAGTCGAACCACCGGCAGCGGCGAGCAAACCCAATCCAGCCTGGAGACTGCCATCTCACGGCAGATCGCCACCCGCACCGACCAGACCCTGTCAAATATCGAAATCGCCGAGATATGGCAGGACCCCGACAGCGGGCGCCATCACGCCCTTGCCGTACTCGATCGCCTCAAGGCCGGACAACAGCTGCGGGATGCAATCCAACAGTTGGATAACCTGACCGGTAAGGTGATCGAGGATGCCTGGCAGCAAAGTGAACTGCTGCGCCAGCTCGCGCGGGCCAATCGCGCCGTCGAGACCCAGCTGCAGCGCCGTGCCCTGCAACGCCAGTTGCAGGTGATCGATCCCATCGGCAGGGGCGTGCCGAGCCGTTATCAACTCGAAAGACTGCTGCATGACCGTAATAATCTGGCCCAGCGAGTCCGCATCCGTACCCATATCGAACAGGATGCGAGCGGGCAATTACCGACCATTATCAATGGCGCCCTGGCCGAAGCGGGTTTCCGGCAGGTTGATGACCATGCCAATTACCAGCTTGATGCCAGTCTGGATCTGACCTCCTTCCCGGATCAACAATGGCACTGGGTGCACGGTAACCTGACCATCGTGCTACGCTCCCTGTCCAACAAGTCCGTGCAGGGCAGCCATCGTTGGGAGATCAAGCAGGCCGCCAGTCAACCCTTGCTTGCTCGTCAACGGGCACTCCAGAGTCTGAATGATCGACTCAATAATGAGTTGCGCGATGTCATTACCGGTTTTGCCGAAGCCAGGTAAAAACAGACTATGCCGTTTACCGTCTCCCCCGAGAAAATTCAACAACAGGTCGAACTCGCTCTGGCCGAAGATATCGGCAGCGGTGATGTCACCGCTGCCCTGTTACCGGAAGCCGATCAGGTCGATGCGCGGGTCATTTGTCGCCAGTCCGCGATAATCGCCGGCCGTGCCTGGTTTGACGAGGTATTTCGACAACTCGACCCGACTATCACTATCCATTGGCAGGTCAACGACAGCGAGCGTGTCGAACCCGAGCAATTACTTTGTGAGTTGCACGGCCCGGTTCGCTCGCTGTTAACCGGCGAACGTACCGCGCTCAACTTTTTGCAAACGCTTTCCGGCACCGCTACATCTGTGCGCCACTATGTCGATCAGATAGCCGATACCGGTGCGCAAATCCTCGACACACGAAAAACCCTGCCCGGCCTGCGTCTGGCACAAAAATACGCGGTCAGTTGCGGTGGCGGCACCAACCACCGTATCGGCCTGTATGACATGGTATTAATCAAGGAGAATCATATCACTGCCGCCGGTTCCCTGCTGGAAGCGGTCAAAACGGCGCGACGATTATCACCGCAACTCGAAATCGAAGTGGAAGTCGAAACCCTGGAGCAACTGGAGCAGGCCCTGGAAGCCGGCGTCGAACGGGTCCTGCTCGATAACATGTCTCTCAAGACACTGAGGCAGGCTGTCAGCCTGAACAGCGGCCGCACGATACTGGAGGCCTCCGGCGGGATTACACTGGAAAATATTCGCGATGTCGCACAGACCGGTGTTGATTTCATCTCCGTCGGTGCCCTGACCAAGGACATCCAGGCCGTGGATCTGTCGATGCGGGTTAGCGAATGATAAATGTTGAGTTTTGAATGTTGAGTTGATGAGACGCTGGCTGCGCCAGCGTTGTTTTACATTAATTCAAAATTCAAAATTCAAAATTCATCTAAGTCCCGGCGAACGCAGCTCGTATATAGTGAACTCTTTTTCCACCAGCCAGACTTCGCCCAGCCTGACCGGCAACCGGGAACCGTCGTTGCGGATCAATTTGAGTGGATCGCCACTTTTGACCGCCAGGCCAGTATTGACAATTAACTGCCATTGGCCACGCAAATCCTTCACCAATATTGCAGTATGGCCCGATTTTTCCTGAATATCCTGTTCAGTCTGAATTACCACCGCTTCGGCATGGCTCGACAGCCGGACAATGGCGACTTCCACACGGTGGTCTTCGGTGCGATGCAACCGGTTAATATAGCCCAGGGTAATCCGATGCAATTCTGCGTCAACTGGACCGAAAGCGACCAGCTGACCAATCTTGATGGGTGTACTGAAGGCGGTTTCTTCGGTCCCGATCAGCAAGCCGCCGGAACTGAAGTTGATCATAGCCCACTGGGTATTCATGTGCGACTTTGCATCATCGGCCAACAACGAGGATTGCCGGGCCAGTTTGTCGACAAACTGACGCGAGTCGATAATCCGCTGCATATCTTTGGAAGAAATATCTCTCAACAATCGAAAAACTTCGTTAAGCCCGAAATAAACGCGTAGCGCATCATAAGTGTGGACACGGTGGCGTTTCTTCTGCCGGCTGCGCTGTATGAGTGCGATCAGCATGGACTCGATAACCGGTAACCGCTCTTCGTCGTTGAGTTCCTGCAAAGGCTTGGTGAGTTTTTTCGGATCAACAGCCCCGATAAATCTCATCTTGCCAATGTTTTCATGTTCCTTGACCAGCGCGTTGTACAACCCGGTATAGTCGATCAGTATACTCGGGCCTTTGATGTCCTCGCGACGCTGGAATTGCGGCGGACTGTTATTATTTAGATAGGTAATCAGGTTTCCCGGCTGCAAAGGGGCATGAGTGTCCGCCACTATCCGGAAACTCTCCATGCCCAACGTATTCAGCCAGGCATCCGGTATATGCAACAAACGGGTCGACCAACTATTGGTTTCAAGCAGACCAAACAGCTGGATAGACAGGTAGATCTCCTGCATGGAGCCTTTCGAGGTGCTGCTGCGCTCCGATTTGTTCTGCCGGCTTCTGGCGCCAACCGTGCCCAGCAGATCCAGCTTATCGTTCACGGCATTGTGCAACAACATGGAGAAAAACACCTGATTGACGTCCAGCCAGTCGGTTTTGCTCATCTTCTGATAACGCAGAGCCTTTAACCGCTGCATCAACCGCAATAGCTCGATAATCCGCAGGCCCCGGGCATACAGCTGCTGTTGGTTACGCGCGAAACTTGAAGGACTGGCGCTGTAATCGGCGTGAAACAGCAGTTTGTAGCTGATCGCCACCTGCTCAACGGCCTTGATACTGGTCTCCAGCGCATTACGCCGTTCATTACTCTCCGGCAGGCTGCTTTGCTCCGCCTGGAATTTCTCGTACCACATGGCCACCACCGGATAAATCTGCCCCAGTACCGTCTGGGTCAGCTGCTCGCGTTTTTCCGGTTTCATTTTCAGGCGATTGAGACTGGCCTGGATGCGCACCGCCTCTTCCAGCAGCCGCACCGGCGCCCGCTGGTAATTGGTCAACGTTTGCAGATAACGCTCCCTGTCGAGATCCTTGCGCTCGGCATCCTTGTAAGGCCTGGTAAGGTTGCCGAAATGGCCAAACTGGCTGCTATCGAGATCCGGCTCGGGTTTGTCGGTTTTGGGTTTTGTTGTAAACAGCATGGCGTCAGTTATGTTGTGTCGACAGGCGCCGGCCTCCGTGTCTGATCAGTGGCTATTTTCTATGCTAATCATATAACAATTCTTCTTTCCTGCCATCCCTGTAACACCATCATATTCTCAGGGTAAACCCTGAGATAGTGCTGAGTGCTGAGTTGGCAGTGAAATGATGAGGTAGGAGCGGCTGCGCCGCGATAGACCTCACCGCCGGCACAACCTGTCGCGCCAGAGGCGCTCCTACAATCAATGGAACCGATTTTTCTTTCCAATCGTCGGCCCGATATAGCACCCTGCGGGCATAAACTCCGCGGTATCGGGCACACCTCCGGATTGCCGGACACCGCGTTGCTCTGTCCAGCCTGCCTTGTGCGGAAAACCTTTCACCACCAGGACATCCGGGGATCATATTTTTCATAATTACTTCTTCGTGTCTTCGTGTCTTCGTGTCTTCGTGGTGAATCTTTATAGCGGCTCGAACACCTCGAGCTGTTCGGTGACTTCCAGCCACTCGGCCTCGGCCGCCTGTTGCTGCTGTTGCAGATCGGCCTGTTTGGCGAGCAGTTCCTGTAGCTCGTCCTTGTTCGCCTCCTCGTACAGGCTGTTATCAGCCAGCTCGGCATGTAATTCTTCCTGACGTTTGGCCAGGATATCCAACCGCTGCTCGAGTTTTTTGATCTTGTTGCGCAACGGCTGCATCTGACGGCGCTGTTCGGCGGCCTGCTGGCGTTGCTGCTTTTTGTTGAGCCCGGGTGCGGTTTTACCACGGGAGTCCGCCGCGAAGGCTTTTTCCTGTTCCTGTACCCACTGGCGATAATCGTCCAGATCGCCGTCAAAGGGCGAAACCGTCCCATCGGCAACCAGCAACAGGGTATCGGCGACACTGCGCAGCAGATAGCGATCATGCGAGACCACCACCATGGCACCGTCGAATTCCTGCAGCGCCAGCGTCAGGGCATGACGCATTTCCAGATCCAGGTGGTTGGTGGGCTCGTCGAGTAATAACAAATTGGGTTTTTGATAGACCAGCATGGCCAGCACCAGGCGCGATTTTTCCCCGCCGGAGAACGGCGCCACCGGCGACAGGGCCATCTCGTTGCCAAAGCCGAAACCGCCCAGATAATTGCGCAGGGCCTGTTCGCTCGCCCTGGGATCGATCCGCTGCAAATGCAACAGGGGACTGGCCTGCGGATCAAGTTGCTCCAGCTGATGCTGGGCAAAGTAGCCGACTGCCAGTCCTTTGGCCGGCGTGATTTCTCCCGCCAGCGGGATCAGCTCACCGGCCAGTAACTTGATCAGGGTCGACTTGCCGGCCCCGTTGTAACCCAGCAGACCGATGCGATCCCCCGGGGCGATGGTCAACTTGACCTGGTTCAGTACCGGTTCCTGCGCATAACCGATATCGACTTCATCCAGTTGCAATAACGGGTTGGGTAACTGATCGGGATTGTAGAACCGGAAATGAAAAGGCGAGTCGACATGCGCCTGGCTGATCACTTCCATGCGCTCCAGCGCCTTGATCCGGCTTTGCGCCTGGCGCGCCTTGTTGGCCTGCACCCGAAAGCGATCGATAAATTTCTGGATATGGGCGATTTCGCGTTGCTGTTTTTCATACGCCGATTGCTGGTTGGCCAGGTGCTGCGCGCGCAGGACTTCAAAGGCGGAGTAGTTGCCCGTATACAGCGTCATTCTCTGTTGCTCGATATGCGCGATGTGGGTGGTCACCCGATCCAGAAAGTCGCGATCGTGGGAGATCAGCAACAACGTGCCGGGATAGGCACGCAACCACTCTTCCAGCCAGACCACGGCTTCCAGATCCAGATGGTTGGTCGGCTCATCGAGTAACAACAGATCCGAGCGGCACATCAGCGCCTGGGCCAGATTCAGGCGCATGCGCCAGCCGCCGGAAAATTCGCGCACCGGCACCGATTCCTGTTCGGCGGAAAAACCCAGCCCGTGCATTAACTTGCCGGCACGACTGGCGGCGCTGTAGCCGTTGATATGTTCCAGTTCACTGTGCAGCCGGGCCAGTTGTTCGCCGCGGTTCTGCAGTTCGGCGTCGCGGATCTGCTGTTCGATCTCGCGCAAACGGGTATCGCCGTCGATGACATACTCCAGCGCGCTTTTGTCCGTCGCCGGCATCTCCTGGGCGACATGGGCGATCACCGTGTTCGGCGGCAGGGAGAACTCACCGGCATCCGGCTGCAACTCATTTAATATCAGCGCGAACAGGCTGGACTTGCCGACGCCGTTGGCGCCGGTAATACCCACTTTCTGGCCCGCCTGTACCGTACAGGTGACATCGCGCAACAGCTCGTGCTTGCCGCGGCGCAGGGAAAGATGGGAGAAGTTCAGCATGGGCGCAGTGTAACAGAGCCACGGGCCTGATTGTTCTGTCGCCCGCCGCCCGTTACTATCGACTGACGCCCTTACCATAAGCGGGAAGCCATGTCCGAACATTATCACCTGATCGTCCTCGGCGCCGGCACCGCCGGTCTCGTCGCCTGGAAGGAAGCCAGCCGCCATACCGATGAACTGTTGCTGATCGACCCCGGCCCGCTGGGCACCACCTGCGCGCGGGTCGGCTGCATGCCCTCCAAGGTGCTGTTACAGGTGGCCAGGGAGTTTCATACCGGGCGCCGCCTGGCCGAACGCGGATTAACCCGGGATGTGCCGCCGGTCCCCGACGGCGCGGAGGTGATGCAACATGTCCGCACCCTGCGGGATCGTTTCGCCAGCGGGTCGATCAATATGGTTAAGAAACTGGGCGAGCGTTATCTCAAGGGGCATCCACGCTTTGTCGCGCCCGATACCCTGGAGATCAACGGCCGACAGCTCAGCGCCGATGCCATTATCGTCGCCACCGGCACCCGCCCGGTCGTCCCCGAACCCTGGCAGGCACTGGGCGAGCGACTCATCACCAGCGACACGATCTTTGATCTTGAGACCCTGCCCAAACGCCTGGCGGTGGTGGGGCCGGGTGCCATCGGCACCGAACTGGGGCAGGCGCTGGCGGGGCTCGGTGTCGAGGTCCATGCCTTCGGCCGTGACGACCGTCTGGCGGGACTGGACGATGAGCCCGTCAACCAGGCCGCCTTCGAGGCACTCGGTCAATCGATGACCCTGCATACCGGACACGATGTCGACGTCGAAGCCGCGGACAGTGGCGTGTTACTGAACTTCGGCGAACAACAGTTTGAATTCGAGGCCCTGCTGGCCGCCGTCGGCCGCCGGCCCAATATCGAGGATCTGAACCTCGACGCGCTGGGCCTGCCCCTGCAGGACAACGGCCTGCCGGCGATCGATCCGCAACGCCTGCGCGCGGGCGACACGCCGGTCTATTTCGCCGGCGACGTCAACGGTATCCGACCGCTGATGCACGAGGCCGCCGACGAGGGACGGATCGCCGTGTACCACGCCCTGCATCCCGACACCGAGTGCCTGCAACGGCGCACCGCGCTGGGCATCGTCTTCACCGAACCGCAGATCGCCCAGGTCGGTATCGGATTTGACGAACTCCCCGACGATGCCCTGATCGGTGAAACCGATTTCGGCGATCAGGGTCGCGCCGTGATACTCGATCAGGATCACGGCCTGTTGCGGGTCTACGCCGATGCACAGGGCCAATTGCTCGGCGCGCAAATGGCCATCCCCGGCGCCGAACACCTCGCCCACGAACTGGCCTGGCTGATCCAGCAAAACATCGACGTCGAAACCGCGCTGCAACTGCCCTACTACCACCCGGTTCTGGAAGAGGGTCTGCGCAGCGCCTTGCAGGGCATTCGCCGCCAGCTCAACGCCGACCGACGGCATCCCGATCTGCCCTTGTGCGGAGAAGAAGACGATCCATTGGCCGGCGCGGTCGCGCCGGCAGAAACCAGGGGCTAGGGGCCAGGAAACCCTTTAACCACCAAGACACGAAGACACGAAGACACGAAGAATGATTTTCATCCTGGCGTCCTGGTGCCCTGATGGTTTGCCTTGTCCCCCGACAAACCGGCTGGCGTAGGCCCGATATAGCACCCAGCGGGCATAAACTCCGCGGTATCGGGCACCATCCGAATTGCCGGACACCGCTACACTATGTCCGGCCTACTCCTGGTGTGATCGCACTGCCAGGGACGAGGACCCCCCTTAACCACCAGGACACAAAGAATGATTTTTTTACCTTGGTGTCTTGGCGTCTTGGTGGTTTGCTCTTGTCCCCCGACAAACCGGCTGACGTAGGCCCGATATAGCACCCAGCGGGCATAAACTCCGCGGTATCGGGCACGCCTGGATTGCCGGACACCGTTACACTATGTCCGGCCTACCCCTGGCCGGTGCAGGCGCACCGGCAGGGCCGAGTGACGAGGGACGAGTTTCGAAGGGAACCACATATTTTTCCTCGTCACTCGTCACTCGGCCCTGAGCCCGGGAGACCCTTGTGGTCCTCACGGGCGACTGGCAGAATGGCACAAACTCCCTGACGACAACTGACAACATGGACGACCCGGCCGACATACTCAGGACGATCTTCGGCTACGAACAGTTTCGCCCGCCGCAGGACGGGGTCATCGATACCCTGATCGCGGGGGACGATGCCCTGGTGCTGATGCCCACCTGCGGGGGTAAATCCCTCTGCTACCAGATCCCGGCCATCGCCCGCCCCGGGGTGGGCATTATCGTCTCCCCGCTCATCGCCCTGATGCAGGATCAAGTCGCGGCATTGACCCAGGCCGGGGTGCGCGCGGCCTATGTCAACTCCAGCCTGAGCGCGGAAGAGGCCGCCCGGGTCGAGGCGCAGATGCAGCGCGGGGAACTGGATCTGGTGTATGTCGCGCCCGAACGGCTGCTGACCGAACGCTTCCTTGCCAAACTCGATCAGACTCCGCTGGCGCTGTTCGCCATCGACGAGGCGCATTGTGTGTCGCAATGGGGTCATGACTTTCGGCCCGAATACATCCAGCTATCCTTGCTGGCCGAACGCTATCCCAGCATTCCGCGCATCGCCCTGACCGCCACCGCCGACGAGCTGACCCGCCAGGAGATCGTCAGCCGCCTGCAACTGCAACAGGCAAGGCAGTTCATCAGCAGTTTCGATCGGCCCAATATCCGTTATCGCATCAATCAACGCGGCAATGCCCGCGAGGAACTGTTGCGCTTTATCCAGGAACAGCATCCCGGTCAATCGGGCATTGTCTATTGCCTGAGCCGCAAGAAGGTCGAGACCACCGCCGAGTGGCTCGGCAATCGGGGCCTGACCGCGCTGCCCTATCATGCCGGGCTCGGCAGCGAGTTACGTCAGCATCACCAGCACCGCTTTCAAAACGAGGAGGCGGTGATCATCGTCGCTACCATCGCCTTTGGTATGGGCATCGACAAACCGGACGTGCGTTTTGTCGCGCATCTGAATCTGCCCAAGAGTATCGAAGCTTATTATCAGGAGACCGGCCGCGCCGGACGCGACGGCCTGCCCGCCGATGCCTGGATGGCCTACGGACTGGAGGATGTGATCACCCTCCGCCAGATGGTCGAGCAGTCCGAGGCCAATGAAGCGCGCAAGCGGATCGAACGCCACAAACTCGAAGCGATGCTCGGCCTGTGCGAAACCACCGCCTGCCGCCGCCAGGCGCTGTTGCGCTATTTCGACGAGCCCCGCGACGAACCCTGCGGCAACTGCGACACCTGTCTCACCCCGCCGCAGACAGTGGATGCCACCGAAACCGCGCGCAAAGCGCTCTCCTGCGTCTATCGCACCGGCCAGCGCTTCGGCGTGACCTACCAGATCGATATCCTGCTGGGCAAAAGCGATCCGCGCATCGAACGCAACGGCCACGATCAACTCCAGCTGTTCGGCGCCGGCAAGGAACGCAACGCCACCGAATGGCGCGGTATCTTCCGCCAGCTCATCGCGCTCGGTTACCTGCAGGTCGATGTCGGCGGCCACGGCAGCCTGCGCCTGGCGGAAAGCTGCCGGCCGTTGCTGCGTGGCGAGCAGACCCTGCAATTGCGCGTGGAACAAAAACCCACGCGCAAACGCCGCGCCGCACGGGGCGGCAGCGAACCGGCCAGCGATCCCGACAAACAACTGTTCGAAGCGCTGCGCAGCCTGCGCCGGCAACTGGCCGAAACCCAGGGCGTGCCGCCCTACGTCGTGTTCCACGACGCCACGCTCATGGAACTGGTCGAACGGCGACCGCAAACCCTGGAACAACTGGCTGACATCGCCGGCCTGGGCGAACGCAAGATCGCCGCCTACGGCCAGGCGGTGCTGGATCTGTTAGCCCAACATCGCAACCCACCGAGCGAGCGATCCGACACTGTGGACGAAACCCTGCGCCTGCTGCGCGAGGGCCACGACGCCGCCGAAATCGCCCGCCAGCGCGGCCTGACCGAAAGCACCATCTACACCCACTTTGCCCGCGCCCTGGAACAGGGCGAGGTGCAACTGCACGACGTGATCAAACTCAAAGAAGAGCAACTGAACACCATCCGCGCGGCGTTTGATCTGGCCGGCGCCAGCGGTCGACTCAAGGATGTGTATACCGCCCTCGACGGCAAATTTGATTACGGAATATTAAGATGCGTCGGCACAGAGTGCGGCAAGCTGGCGTCGGCCGGCGGATAACATAAAACCTGCTCACGCCCTGCCTGGACTATCCATTCTCCATCAGCATATTCGAATAAATTAACTTTAAATTTTGTTACTGGCTTCACCATTTTTTTTATCCGGTTTTGCTGGACGTCCGGTTTTCGCTACCTATATTTGTAGTATGTAAATTACATATTTGGGGCACGCTGGCGCATGGCTGCCAACGACGCATACAAGACACGACTGATCGACTGTGACGCCGGCAGAAGAATGGGTTGCCAATCCTTCTGCTGTCGCATGCTGGTGCGGCTCAAACCCCATGAAATGGAAAAACCAGCCGACGGAACGCCACCGAAAAGCTTTATCGACAAGGATGAGGAAGGCTACTGTATTCACTTCGATAAAAAAACGTCGCTGTGCGGTATCTGGGAACAGCGCCCGGAAATTTGCCGGGAGTATGAATGCAACTCGGATTTTATGTTGCAGGTCGCTCTCAGGGAAACGTTTTGTAATATTGTCGAGCTGGCGACAAAGGCGGCCTCAACGTACATTCCGGCAGAAACCTACACATTCATCCCGGAAATAGAAGCCGATGAAAGCGAAGACTGATCCTGCCTGAAAGGACAGTGATGGTAATCAGTCCCCGTGTTTTTGATATCACGCTGCCGCCTGTTCCGACCTGAACGACTTCAATACCGACTCAGCAGATACCAACAGTCTCCCTGTGCCATATATCCCCGGCGCAATTGCACCCTGCTCAAGCTCCGTCGAATTGTCGCCCGGGACGTACTATGATTCTTTAGTATGTAAAGCTTCTGGCCTGCCAAAACGGAAAACCCGTTATGCCCTGTATTTTGCAATTCAGATCGGGAACGTTCTTATTCTGCAACAGGACAAATCCTTTTGATATGAAATAAGTTATTGAGATTGAAAAGAAATCACCTGATACCAGGTGGCATGGATAGTGCAGCATAGATATTGAGTTGAAGGCCTGTTGCTCGGGAGGTTATACCGAAATTGACCAGGCTGTCTTGTCGTTAAAAGTAAACAGGGTACCGACTCGGGAGAGAAAGCCATGCTGGGACTCGGGAGAACTTGCGGATTTGGACTGTTGCTCTGCCTGTTGCCAGTGAACCTGACAGCTGAGCCGCTGGTCAGTGAAAAAGAGCAGGCCTGGATCGAAGAAGCGCAGCAGTTGGTAGAGGCCGCCGCCAGTGGCCGGGCCGAAGCACGTTCGTTCCAGCGTCAGGTGGAACAAAGCCGCGAAGCCCTGCGCGAGATCGTCAAAAATGCAGAAAGTGGGGATAGTGAGCGGCATCAAAACATGATTCTCATGGTGGCGCTGCTGGATGCCGCGGCGGCGTGTCACCGGGCGGGACATATCGTTTGTCCGCCGGATCTGATGCGACAGCTGCGTGCCCAGCTTGCCCGACTGCAGGCCCAGGTCGGGACGCTCGGCTGACCCCCATGGCTTCCTCGTCACTTTTCGAAACAGCCCGTGAACTGGTTTTTACAGGAACGTCTATCCTGCTGGACGCGGGTTTCTGGATCGTGGTCAGTCTGGTCGCCGCCGGTATTGTTTATGAATACCTGGGGACGTCCCGGCTGAGCCGGTTTATGCGTCATCAGGGCGCCGGCAGCATTGCCGGTGCCCTGGGGGCCGGGGCATTGTTGCCCATGTGCAGTTGCGGTGTGGTTCCCCTCGCCGTGAGCCTGCGCCTGACGGGAGTGCGCCTGGCATCAGTGATGACCTTCACTGCCGCAACGCCGGTGATCAATCCGGCGGCGGTACTGCTCTCCTACGCCCTGCTCGGGCCCCATATCACCCTGGCCTATGTGCTGTTCGGTTTGACCGTCCCTGTGCTTGTGGGGCTGGTGGTTGAACGGTTCGGGACGCAAGGGGAGACGGACGAAGCGGTCCGCCTCAAACAATGTTGTTGCGGTGGCAACGAAACGCAAAATGCCGGGACTGAAGTGGCCGGCCGGGCCCGTTTTACCCGGGCCATGCGCTGGGGATTCACCGAACTGGGCCCGACCCTGGGCCTCTATCTTGCCGTCGGTATCGCGCTGGCCTCGATCATTATGACCCTGTCACCCACCCACTGGATCCCGCAACACCTGGGCGGCGCGGCCCCCTTCAGTTCGCTGTTGATCGTCGCGTTGCTGGGAATGGTGATTTACGTTTGCGCTGTGGCACACATTCCGCTGGTCGCCGCGCTACTGGCGGCAGGCGCCAGCCCCGGCATCGCCGTGGTTTTTCTTGTGACCGGCGCGGTGACCAATCTTCCCGAACTTATTGCACTGCAACGCATTCTCGGGCGACGGACCATCGCGGTGTATGTGATATCGCTGGTAGTCGCTTCCATTGGAGCCGGCTGGTTACTGAACCTGTGGCTGTTGCCGGCGTTCTCGCCGCAACTGGCGCCCGTTGACAGCATGCGCTGGGGGGATCTGGCCGACCGGGTCAGCTTTGTTATTCCAGAGACACTGGCTATCGCCAGCGCGGTGGTCGTGGCCGGTCTGTGTGTGTGGGGCGTGGGACGCTGGTTACGCGCCCGGATTCCCGCCAGATGGACCGGTCGCACCGCCGCCCCGCAGGAGTAATATTGCAAAATTCGCAATCAGGCCCGGGGAACTCTCATTCTGCAATTTGAATCTGCTCCCCCCTCTTTGTTTGTCCGTCGCATAATTCACAGCCAAATCAATACCTTATTGTTTTCATAGGGTATATGGCCCGCAAATTGCACAAATAATAACCATATCAAATTGATAGAAATAGCAGTCACAGCTTTCCTCAAGTCTGTAATGGCAATTGACTGACTAGACAACCTCAGGAGGATGCACAAATGACTTATTTCAACTTTATCCGGGACCGACTGGGCTCCCTGGCCGTGGCGCCACTAGCGGTGCTTGCCTTGATACTGGCTGGTTGTAGTGGTGACGAAGGTGAGATCAGCGCGTCAAAGCGTGATCCGGCACAGGCACTTTTTGCCTTTTACGTTGATGGCGATGGACAGGATCAGCTGGCCCGCATCGATCCGGATACCCTGGAAGTTCTCGATATCAAACATGTCCCATTCAACGCCGGGGGCGGCAAACAAAAATCGTATTTCTACGAGGAGGGTTATATCTGGACAGGATCCGGCAACGAGGTGTTTGGGTTTGATCCCGATACCCTTGAGCCGGTTGAGGGACAAACCGGGCCGTTTGTTCAGGGTAACCGTTCCGGCGAGGTGGGATCCGCGCTGGTCAGCAGTGCCGGGACATTGAGCGGCCAGTCTACGGATACCAATCAACGTATTTTCGACAAAGAAACCGTCAGCCTGATGCAACGCACTTCCTGGACCGAGGAAGAGATGCAGCGCTACGATCTCTGTGAACTGAATCATTCGGTCACGAATCTGTCGCGCACCCTGGCGGCCGGTGGCGGTGAATTTACCGCGCTCGAGCACATGGAGACGGACGAGGTATTGTTCCATGACATGGGCTATCGACCTGTAGGGAATGAAACCGCACCCGACGGCAAACTGGTAATGTACGGGGTGCGTCAGGGGGATCATATCCTGTTTCTGGACACCGACCCGAATTCGGAAACCTTCGGACAACCGGTACGCTTTGTCTATCCCCGCTTCGGTTACGTCAAAGATCAGACTAATGCTGTAGTGGCGAATTTTAGTTCTCCATATGATCAGGCGGGTGGTACGGCACCAGGAGATTGGCGTCACACTCGCGCCGGTAATGCCGCACCTGGTGAAGACGATCCTGAAACCTATGTTGAACCCTGTGACTCGACCATGCTGCGTGATGCCGACGGGGTGGTATGGACCTGTAGTCCGGAGGTGGACGGTGACGCCTTTACCTGTGTGAATGTTGATACGATTACCACTGACACTCCCGAGGTTTATAATACACCTGTGCCGGTTATACGTCAGGCCAACTTCCACAATGATATAGCAACCGCGGGCCCCTGGATGGCCTCGCTGGTGAATCGTAATGCCGGTGACAACGAGTTGCTGTTATTCACGGAATTGGAAGGTGAAAACGCGGAAAGTATCTGGAACATCTCTGACCCGAGCGCAGCGTACGAGATACAGCGGATCTATGACGACCTGTCGGATGTTGCTGATCCAAGCGGGACCGGCGGTGAATTCGTTGATGGCTCGGATTACACGGTAGATATTGATTACAGTACTAGCGGGGGGGCCAATACTCCCGTAACTTACCGTTATGTCGCTCTGGACGGCGATGATGGTACCGGTGCCAGTGCCAGCGGCGAAAACACTGCTTATCTTGCCAAGGTGGACGATGCGGATCCGGGACCGAACTACTTGCTCAATGGGTTGAATGGCCGGGCCGGCACAAGTAACGGTGCTCTTTCCAGAAAATCCGGAGAGGGTAGTGAAACGATCATCTTCAGTGATGAGGTATGGCTGACCACATTTCAGGGACCCGGTACCTTCCAGATCGTGGATCTGACTACATCAGCACCATACAATGTCGAGACAGTGGATATTCCTTCCGCCTTTTCCGGTTACTTCTCGCCGGATGGCAGCAAGTACTTCCAGACGGTTGGTGGTGATATAGAGGTCATTGACCGTGCAAGTCGTAGCGTGGTTGATACTATCAGTCTCTCCGGCTCGGTAAGCTCGATCGCCATCGGAACCTACACTTCAGGCGCTGCCGGATCCATTGGAACCGGTGATGGTGATGGCAGTGATGACGGTGGCGGCGATGGTGATTTGCTGCCGCCGAACCCCTGTGGCGGTTAAACTCTCTGTCGCGGCTGCCCGGTCGGGCAGCCGCGCACATTGATTGCCTGAATAAAAACTCTATCCTCAATAAAACTAACAAGAACCTAAGGAGCAAAGAGATGCGTATCGCCTACATATTTTCAACCGGGAACGCCAGTTATATTCTGGAGAAGATGATACTTCCGCAACTTGAATCCGGCTCGCATGGCGTGACCGTTGTGGGAATGTTCTTTTTCGTGGATAACAATTACATGCTCGAGGAAGGCAACCCCACCGCAGTGCGCCTGGCCGCGCTTGCCAGGGAACATGGCATACTGGTGATGGGCTGTGATCAGTGTTGTGAACTGCGCCGTATTGATGACAAGATCCAGGAGCCCTTTACCATTGGTTGTTTTCCCAATCTCTATGGCGCGCTGTCAAAGGCGGGCGGTCTGGACCAGGTCATTACACTCTGAATACCGGTTTGAGCTGAGCCTGGTTGTTTGGTGTTTTGGTGGGGAAGGAGTGAATTTTTACTGCCTCCCCCGCCCCTTCACATAGGGGTCGCCATAATGACCAAAACAAAGAACGAAATTCTCTGATGATATTTGGGTTCAGGGTAAAAACTTCTCTTCCTTTGGTTTTGGACCACGCTTCATAGGCGTAACCCGCCGACCTGTTAATTTTTCAATCTCTTCCCTGAAGCGATCATTGCCAAGAGCCATTTCTTTATTCGTGGCCTGCCGGATTCGGTTTATCGTCGAATCGTCCAGATGTCCCCGGAATAATTCCCGATAACCCTGGAGTCTTTCATGTTCTGTTTTGCCGAGCTGTTGATAAATTGGATGCGCTGAACACATACGCATAGCGGGCGACGAGGCTGCCGTTTTCGCTGACCTGTGTCAGGCGGCCGGCCAGGTCGTACTGGTAGTCATGGACCGTGGTGCGGCCGTCGAGGGTTTCGGTTTTTTGGGTAATCCGGCCCAGGTCATCACGGACATAGCTCACGTCGTACAGGCTCGTGGTGTTGAAGCTCGCCTGGTACGCAGTCATCTCACCGCAGGGGTTGTAGTCGTGCTGGGTGTTGACACTGCCGATGAGTTTTTACCCTGACCCTAAATATCCTTGGTGAAATGGTGCTGGAAGAAGGCACGCTGTGCAGCAGTTGCGAGCAGGCAATCGACAAGGGAGAGAGCGTGCGCTATCACCTTCGTACCGGCGAAACCTATTGCCCTGCCTGTGCCGCCCTGGAAACATCCCCCGTCGACAGCTCCAGCGGTACATCATGACCCGCCGAAACAGATCAAACAGGAAGCTACCCCTCCGTTCACGAACAACCTGACTGCCAGGCAACACCTGACACATCGTCCATTAGCAGTGTTAAGCAGGGATAAAGGGATAGTGCAGGGTTTAGCTTTTCGGGGTATTCAGGCACATCCCGGACAGCAGGGTTGTTGCTTGAATATGTCGATTCAATCCGGGGAAGTTCATAAAGGGCCGGGTGTTAAAATGGTGCCGGTGAGAGGAGTCGAACCCCCGACCTGCGCATTACGAATGCGTTGCTCTACCGACTGAGCTACACCGGCGGCAACGGTTACTCAGGCACTGCTGCGTACCCGGATGATGATATCCACCCCGTCGGCTTCGGTCCCGTCGGGCAGGGTCGGCAGCTGATCCAGTTTGAGCTCTTGCGAGTCGATGTCCATCAACTCGCCGGAATCGACGTTATAGAAATGATGGTGGTCGCTGACGTTGGAGTCGTAGAACACCTTGCTCGGATCCACAATCACCTCGCGGACCAGCCCCTTGCGGGCGAACAGGTTGAGGGTGTTGTAGATGGTCGCCTTGGAGACCACCTGGGTCTCCTGGTTGACGATGGACAGCACTTGATCGGCCGACAGATGCTGCGGCCGGGCGAACAGGATCCGGGCGATATCAACCCGCTGCTGGGTGGGTGTAATATCGTGTGCCCGCAAGCGGCTGTCGATCGCCGCATCACTCATCTGGGGTGTTGGCTTTTTATCCATCATTAGCCAAGTATAGACCACCCTTTTAGACAAAGTCTAGCGTCATCTCCCGCCCATGTGTGAAAACGGCAACAAATTCAGGGATATAGACGACACAGTGACGAGGGCCGAGTAACGAGTGACGAGGACAAATGAACCACGAAGGCACGAAGACCCGAAGGAGCAACAATAACAACTTCGTGGCTTCGTGCCTTCGTGGTGAAATTTCCAGATAACATCAGCAGGGCGCTGAAATCGCCGCCTTTCCTCGTCCCTCGTTACTCGTCCCTCGGCCCTCCCGCCGCGGGCTGGTAAGGCGCCGGCGGGACGGTGGGTTCCCGTCCCAGCATCAAATCCGAGAGCAGCCGGGCCGAGGCGAGCCCGAGCACCACGCCGTTGCGAAAGTGGCCGGTGTTGAGATAGAGCCCCGCGACGCCGGGCACCTCACCTATATAAGGAATACCGTGGGGCGAGCCGGGGCGCAGGCCGGCCCACTGGTGTTCGAGGGGCCACTCGGCCAGTGCCGGCACCAGCTGCTCGCCCGCCTCGCGCAGGGTTGCCAGGGCCTCGTCGGTCGTCGATTTGTCGAAGCCCACCTCTTCGATCGTGCTGCCCACCAGCACCCGCCCGTCACGGCGCGGGATGATATAGCGGTCCTGGCTGAGCACGATCCGCCGCAACGCCCCCGGCTCACCGCGATAGAGGATCATCTGCCCCCGTACCGGCCTCACCGGCAAGGCGATCCCGAGTGTTTCCAGCAAGCCGGCACTCCAGGCCCCGCCGGCGATGACGACCTGCTCCGCGTGGAAAGTCGTCCCGCCACTGCTGACCACGCCCCGGCAGCGGCCGGCCTCGATCAGCAATTCCTCCACCGGCTGTTGCTCGTACACCGCCACGCCCAGGGCATCGAGACTGCCGCGCGCCGCGCGAGCCAGCCGCGGATTGCGCAACTGGCCGACTTCGGGGAGCCACAGGGCCTCTGCGGGCACGCTCCCCAGTCGCGGTTCAAGTTCGCGAATTGCCCCCGCGCCCACCAGTTGCACATCCGCCTCCCAACGCCGCGCCCAGGTTAGGGCCGCTTCGCGCTCATCGCAGTCGAGAATCAGCAGCCCGCTGGGCTCGTATTCGGGGTCGATGCCGCTCTCCTGCTTCAACTGCCCGGCAAAAGCCGCATAGCGCGGCTGGCCCCAGCGGGCCAGCGCGTTGACCGCATCGTCAAACCGCCACGGATACAGCGGCGAGAGAATCCCGCCGCCGGCCCAGGTCGACTCGCGGCCGGTTTGGCCCCGATCGAACAGGGCAACCCTGCACCCGGCCCGCGCCAGCTCCCGGGCCGACAGCATGCCCAGCAGGCCGCCGCCGATGATAATCACCTCGTACATTTCCTCTCCCGTGACGGCGTACACCCCGCCATCCGACAAATCCGGTATTATGCCACCAATCAGGCAAGTCCTGACGACGAAACAGTCATGTGATTGCGTTCACACCTGATGCACCGGGATAACCGCTTATCAGGAAATTTGACACGTTTATCCATAAGTCACTGATATCTTGAAAAGAATGAGCTAAAACTCAAGTATGAAAACGCACAACGGCTTTACAATTACCGAGCTGGTGATAACGCTGGGAGTGCTAAGCATCATGCTCGCCCTGGCTACCCCGAGTTTCACCCAGATGATCAAAAGCAATCGCCTGGCAACCCAGGCGAATGAGTTTGTTTCAACATTAAACGTGGCTCGAAGCGAAGCCGTCAAACGGAGGGATGTTATCAACATCACCGCTGCCGATGCTTCCGATGGAAATAACGAATGGGGTCCCGGCTGGGAAGTCACAAACTCGGGAGGCGATGTGCTCTTCGAGTCAGATGGCCTGCACCCGACTTTGACACTGGACAGCAGCAATGATCTCGGCAGTTACCAGTACCAGGCCACCGGCATGATTGACAACGGTGACACACTAATGCTGTGTGATGATCGAAGTGGCGCAAATGGGCGGCAAATAACCATCACCAACACGGGACGAGTCAGCGTGGGCGATGTCACATGTCCATGATGCCATCGATTTCAGGAAAAGGCCTTTCTATGCTGATGCGAAGCAAACAATCCGGCTTTACATTAATCGAGGTCCTGGTCACTGTTTTAATCCTGGCCATTGGTTTCCTCGGCCTGGCTGGGTTACAGCTATCAGCGCTGCGTAACAATAACAGTGCTTATGAACGCTCACAGGCGTCAATACTGACCTATGACATTATCGACCGGATGCGTGCCAATCGCGACAGTGCCCTCAATGGTGATTACGACACCAATCTGACCGACGCCCCGACAGCAACAGACTGTCGGGGAAGCGGTTCCAATTGCAATACAACGCAACTGGCACAATACGATGTCAACCAGTGGAAATGCAGTCTGGGCGACTGGAACAGCCATGCTTCCTGTCAGGCGCTGGGCATGACCGGCAAGCTACCCAAGGGCGATGGTTCCATTGAGCTTAATAGTACCGAGATTACCGTTACCGTCCAGTGGGAGGATAATCGTTCCGAAGCGGCCGCAGCAGATAAGCTGACCTCCTTCTCTATTACGACAACAATGTGAAATCAATATGAAGATAATTTCATACAAACAGCAACAGGGCTTCACTCTGATTGAGATCATGGTTGCCGCCGTTATCAGTCTGATCATACTCGGCGGAGTGGCGCAGGTCTTTCTCGGCAACCGGGACTCTTATCGTCTGTTGCAAGCCTCCTCCAATGTACAGGAAACCGGACGTTTTGGGATGGAGTTTCTGATCAAGGACGTTCGCATGGCCGGATACATGGGCTGTGCCAGCGCCAACAATGTTAATTTGACCAACAATGTGGATATCACTAAAAACAGCGATGATGTCGATAACTCTGTCGGCAATTTCGACGGCACCAACTCAATTACAGGCTATACCTACGACACGACTTTCCCCACGGAACTTGGCGATTTTAATCTCACACCCTCTGATGTCGTGCAAGGTACCGATATTGTTTTTATTCAACGCGCCAGCAGCTGCCCCGGCAGCGACATCCTCGATCATAATCAAACAAGTGCTCAATATCAGATTGCGGATAACTCGCAATGCCAGATACAGCAAAACGATATCGTGCTGCTCTCTGACTGCGCTAATGCGGATATACACGGCGTAACCAATAATGTCGGCAGCACCGGAACAGTAAACATTGCGCACGGTGCCAATCTCAACAAAACGCCCAAACTGAACAACACTTATGGCCCCGGCTCCAGCATGTATGAAATGACCGCCATAGTCTATTACCTCGGCTTCAACCCTGACAATGAGCCGGCCCTGTTTCGCCGCCGACTCGTGGGTGACAGCTTTGTCGCCGAGGAACTGGTCGAAGGGGTTTATGACATGGAGCTTCTCTACGGATTGGACACCGATGGTGACAATGTCGCCAACCGCTATGTTACAGCGGCTGACGTCGGCAACTGGGAAGGCGTTGTGACCGTCAACACCACCCTGTTCACTCGTTCACTGCAGGATGGTGTCACCGAAGAGCCGGTTACCTATAACTATAATGGGGCAAGCCTGACTGACAATCGTCTTCAGCGTGATTTTCGCTTCACCACCACTATCAGGAACCGGGTGCAATAACGATGACGATCAAAGCACAAAACCCAAAAACCATCCAGATGAATCTGGCTGGCAAACAACAGGGCGTGGTACTTATTGTCAGCCTGATGTTGCTGGTCGTCATTACCCTTCTGGGCATCAGCGGCATGCGCAATACGACCCTGGATGAACGCATGGCCGGCAACATGCGCGATTTGCAACTGGCATTTTATTCCGCCGAGTCCGCCCTGCGTGAGGCCGAGCAGCAAATCAAGGTGATATCGCTCCCCCCCTTTAACAATACCAATGGCTATTACGAAACAGACTCCACCCTGTGGCAAACCATAGACTGGAGCGATACTTCGGCCGTCATACAGGTCACCACCACAATCGATGAGGTCAGCGCACCGCCGGCCTATTATGTCGAGGAAATGCCGGCCACCCCCAGCGACGGCAGTCTGGAAGCGGGTATCCCCCACGATTCAGAAGTTTACCGTATCACGGCCAGAGGTGTCGGTGGCAGCACAACCTCGGTGGCCATTTTACAAGCCACTGTCCGGAGATAATCATGTTCAATCCAACACCCAAACAGGCTCTCTCACATCCGGAGAACAACATGACTGGCTATGCGCGCAAAATATTATTAACCCTGTCCACAACGATGACATTAATAATGGCCTTGCCGGCTCATTCGGCCACCGTCGATATTGCCGACATCCCCCTGACCCTGGGCGGACAGATCAAACCCAACATTACTTATCTGCTCGACGATTCGGGTTCCATGCATTTTGAAATCATGCCCGAGGATTACATAAAGGACGGGGGTAACCAATATTATCCTGCCAGGTATATCTATCCTCGTACCAATGGGGTCTATGGTGGCGATGATTACAACAACGTGGTTCCGACGGTAGACAATAATCCATATAATGCTCTGAGCCGCTCTTCGGATTTCAATGCCACTTATTATAATCCGGAATTTGTCTATGAGCCGTGGACCAAGGCCGATGGTTCGCAATATGCCGACGCCGATCCGACCAATGCCTTCCACAACCCGGAAAATACCGGCGCTGGCAGCCGGGATTTGACCACGGATAACTCTCAAAGCGCCTGGTGGGTAGAATGCAATGATGCCACCGACTGTGACTATTCCAATTCAGGTAACTATGTAAGCAAGACCTTTTATCCTGCCACCTATTTCAAATACAACGGCGGCGGCGAATGGGACTGGAATCATTACACCAAAGTCGAAATCAAATCAGGTAACGCCCCCTTTTCCCGCTCTGCCGCGCGTGAAGATTGTGCCGATCACACGGCCTGTACCTATGACGAGGAAATGCAGAACTTCGCCAACTGGTATCAGTATTACCGCTCGCGGATCCTGACCGCGCGGGCCGGCACCGGCGCCGCGTTTGCCCAGCTTGCCGATCCGACCGATCCCGCCGCGGCGGTACGCGTCAACTTCGCCACTCTCAACAAGGGCAGTGAGTCCATCGATAGCGTGACCACGGACACTCTGGTCAATGGCGTACGGCCCTTCATCGGCACCGATCGTGATGACTTCTTTACTGAACTTTATACCCGTACCATCCCCGCCGCGGGCACACCAACCCGCAAGGCACTCGATGACGTCGGTCAATACTATTCCCGCGCCGACAGTCGCGGTCCCTGGAGCGAAACACCGGGTACCGATGGCGGTGACGACATATCCTGTCGACAGAGCTATTCCATCGTGATGACGGACGGTTACTGGTCAACGGGTGATTCCAATGATGCCGACACCGATGATGCGCGCGATAATAACGACGGCGAGGATGGCACCACGATTACCGGCCCCGACGGTGCCAGTTATCAATACACGGCCGAATCCCCGTTCGAGGACAATGTCAGCAGCACCCTGGCGGATGTGGCCATGTATTACTGGAAGCGGGATCTGCGCACCGATCTGACCAACGACGTGCCGACCAACGAGGCTGACCCGGCCTTCTGGCAACACATGGTTACCTTCGGCGCCAGCTTCGGGGTCACCGGCACTGTTAATTCGCAGGATGCCTTCGATGCCATCGGCGACGACAGTGTGACGCTTTCCTGGCCCGACCCCTTTGCTACGGAAGAGGCAAAAATCGACGACCTGCTGCACGCCTCGGTCAATAGCCGAGGGGGATTCTTCAGCGCCCAGAACCCGAAAGAGTTTGCCGACGGGCTGGCGGCCACCATCAACAATGTCTCCGGCCGAACCAGTTCCTCGGCGGCGATTGCGGCCAACTCGACCCGGCTTGATTCCGGTACCTTTATCTACCAGGCCAAGTTCGACAGTTCCGTCTGGTCCGGCACGGTCCAGGCCTTCAAGGTCAACCTGGATGGCAGCATTGCCACCAATCCGGAATGGAATGCGGCCGATGAACTGCCCCCGCATACCAGCCGGAATATTTTCACCTTTGATGGCACAAATGGTGTCGAGTTTGACTGGAACGCAATCAGCACCGCCCAGCAGACCGCGCTCGGCTCGCAAAACGTACTCGAGTATCTTCGCGGCGATCAGAGCAATGAAGTCAGAAATGGCGGGACTTTCCGTAACCGTGACAGCCTGCTCGGCGACATTGTCAACTCCGATCCCTGGTTCGTCGGCGAAACCAACTTCGGCTACGGGCTGCTGGTGGGCGATGAAGGCGATGATTATGTCGACTTTTTGCGCAGTGCAAGTTACACAAACCGGAAAAATGCCATCTATATCGGTGGCAATGACGGCATGCTGCACGCCCTGGATGCCGAAACCGGTCAGGAACTGTTCGCTTATGTGCCCAATGCGGTCTATGACAACCTGGCCGACCTGACCAGTACCAGCTACAACCACAAATTCTATGTCGACGGCAGCCCACGTGCCGGTGCTGCCTATATCGATGTGGGCAGCGGCAAGCAATGGCGCACCGTTCTGCTCGGCAGCACCGGCGCGGGGGGTCGCAGCGTGTTTGCCCTGGATGTCACTGATCCATCGACATTCAGCGCGTCGGATATCCTGTGGGAATTCACTCATCCCGAACTGGGTTACAGCATCGGCCAGCCGACCATTGTTCGCCTAAATACCGGGCAATGGGCGGCCATCTTTGGCAATGGCTATAACAGCGACAGTCAGAAGGCCGGGATTTTCATGGTCGATATCGAAACCGGTAACGTGATCGAATATTTTGACACCGATACCGGGGATACCAACAATCCGAACGGCATGGCCACACCGCTGGTTATCGACCTGGACAATGACCGGATCGCGGACCGGATTTACGCGGGCGATCTGCTCGGCAACATGTGGCGTTTCGACATCGACGACAGCAACACCAATCAGTGGGGTAGTGCCTTCAAACAGGGCAATACACCCGAACCGCTGTTTACCGCCGTAGGGCCCAACTCCGAGGTACAGCCAATCACCTCCAAACCCCAGGCCAAGAACCACGATGATGGCGGGATCATGGTCTATTTCGGGACCGGCAAATACTTCGAGGTGGGTGACAATATCGTCCCCTCTAGCGATATTCCCATCAACAGTTTCTACGGGGTTCTTGACGAAGATGCCCAGGTCGCCCGCGGCGATCTGCTCGAACAGGAGATCTTTTACGAGGATTCCAACGAGTCCTTTAATAACCCGGAGACCAACGAGGACCACGAGTGGGGCATCAGAATGATTACCGCGAGGGAAATGACCACCCAACCCGGCTGGTATATGGATCTCATCTCCCCTGCACCCAATAACTTCGGCGCACAGGGCGAACGTGTCATTGCTGCTCCCCTGCTCTGGGCGGGCCGGATCATTATCACCTCCATTATCCCGAATGACGATCCCTGTGGCTGGGGCGGTTCGACCTGGCTTATGGAATTGGATCCCAACAGCGGTGGCAGGCTGAGCTACTCAGTCTTCGACCTGAATGCGGATGGCAATTTTGATAATCAGGAATTCATGACTGTATACGATCCGGACAGCGGTGAAACAGTGAGTATTCCGGTTTCCGGTATGCAGCCTAAAGAGGGTCTGGCCGGAGGCGCACCGCCGCCGCCTATCTGCTCCGATGATTTCTGTATCAAACTTATGAGCGGCTCTACCGGTACAGCCGAGTCCATCAAGAATAATCCCAAGAACACAGGTAGTAACCGGCTATCCTGGGAGCAGCTGAAATAACCATGGGCAGCCTTGATGGCTGCCCACACTGCGAGGTATGGATATGAAACAGATTCTTGCTACAACAATTTGTGCCCTTGCCATGATAACCGCGCCTGGGCTGGTTCAGGCGCAAACCCCAACGCACAATGTCGTCGGTGTGGTTACGGGCCTGAACAGTGACAAACGGCTGATTTATATTGATGATATGCCGTACCGGGTTGCCAGGGATGCCCGGGCCACCTCCTCGGACAGCAATACCTATCGTGATCCACTGTTAATCAGTCCCGGAACGGTGGTCCGATTCAGGTGGAAAGAGGAAAACAACCAACCGGTGACCACCGAGCTGCATGTGCTTGAGGGTTTGAAGGATATTCCCCAATAATCAAACAGAGTAACCGTTTATGTTGATGAAAAAAGAATCCGGCTTTACCCTGATCGAGCTGATGATCGTCACCGCCATCCTCGGGATCCTGGCGGGAATTGCCTACCCGTCCTACCAGGGGTACCTGGAGAAGACTCGCCGGGCCGATGCCAAGGGCGCGCTTGTTTCCTTCGCCAATGCCATGGAACGCCACTATACGGAAAATTATACCTATGAAGGTGCGGCCACCGGTGGTAACGATACCGGCACACCGGCTATTTTTCCTACTGAAGCACCACTGGATGGCGATTCAAAGTCTTATGACCTGACAATTCAAAGCGCGGACTCAACAACCTTTGTCTTGCGTGCCACCCCAAAAAATGCCCAGTCCGGTGATGGCTACCTGGAAATTACCTCAACCGGCCAGCGAGGCTGGGACAAGAACAATGACGGGGCGGTTGGTGCCAATGAGGATACGTGGGATCATTAGAAGTTGGCAGGCTGAATTAATGATGAATGTTAAATTTTGAATGTTGAATTCAACATTCAAAATTCATCATTAAAAATTCACGGCCTACTGCCATCTGATGACTGCAATCTTTCTTCCTTGAGTTCGACGGGCAAGGAGAACACCACGTTCTCGGACTGCCCTTCACCGCGCTCGACTTCATCCACACCCCATTCACGCAGTTTGTCGATTACCTGTTCGACCAGGACTTCCGGTGCCGAGGCGCCGGCGGTCAGGCCGATGCGGGCAATTCCCTCCAGCCAGGCTTTTTCTATCTGGTCGGCGTTGTCGATGAGATAGGCGCTGGTGCCGCGCCGTTCGGCCACTTCCTTGAGGCGGGTGGAGTTGGAGCTGTTGGGGGAGCCGACCACCAGCAGCAGATCGACCCGATCGGCGAGGGATTTGACCGCGTCCTGGCGGTTCTGGGTGGCGTAGCAGATATCGTCCTTGCGCGGTCCCTGGATGGCGGGAAAGCGTTCACGCAGGGCATCGATGATCGCGGCGGTATCGTCCATCGACAGGGTAGTCTGGGTGACGAAGGCCAGGTGCTGCGGATCGTCGACCTGCAGCGCGGCCACATCCGCCACGTTTTCGACCAGATACATTTGGCCGCCGGGGCCGGTATCAAACTGGCCCATAGTGCCTTCCACCTCCGGGTGGCCGGCATGGCCGATCAGAATGCACTCCTGGCCGTTACGGCTGTAGCGTTTGACCTCCAGATGCACCTTGGTCACCAGCGGGCAGGTGGCGTCGAAGACACTCAGGCCGCGGCGGTCGGCTTCCTGGCGCACGGCCTGGGAGACACCGTGAGCACTGAAGATCACCGTGGCGTCATCCGGCACCTCGTCCAGCTCCTCGACAAAGATCGCGCCCTTATTACGCAGATCATCGACCACGAAACGGTTGTGGACCACTTCATGACGCACATAGATGGGCGCGCCGAACAGTTCCAGCGCCCGCTCGACGATGTCGATGGCACGATCCACCCCGGCGCAGAAACCGCGCGGATTGGCGAGTATGACTTTCATGCGTCACTGTCCTGGGTGAATTCACCCGGTTGAATGGCCAGAATCTCCACCTCGAAGACCACCGGTCGGCCGGCGAGGGGGTGATTGAAGTCGACCACCACTTCCTCGTCGTGGACTTCATGAATGGTGCCCGGCACCTCTTCACCGGAAGGGGTGCTGAAGCCGAGAATGATCCCCTCCTCCAGCGGCAACTCCGCGGCAAACTCGCTGCGCGCCAGGGTATGGATGTTATCCTCTTCAGGAAAACCGAAGGTATCGCGCGGCCCGATCTCCAGACACTGCTTGTCGCCCACTTTCAGACCGTACAAGACCATCTCCAGTCCCTCGATCAGGGTACCATCCCCCATGGTGAAGGTCATCGGTTCCCCCTCCTCGCTGCTGTCCGCCACCGTGCCATCGGTGAGGCTCAGGGTAAAGTGCATGGTCACCCGCGATCCCGGGCCGATGGTCAACGCTTCGATGTCCGCCATAATAATCCGCTCGTTTTATCCGTCTTTGTATTTTGCCGCCAGTTTCCTATCGGCCCGGTACTGACGCAGCGTATCGATTAGAATCAACACCACACCCAGTGTGATCGCCGCATCGGCCAGATTAAAGGCCGGCCAGTGACATTCAGGCTGGCCACCGCGATGCCAGGTAAAAAACATGGGCAAACAGCTGGTACCGCGATAATAGACATCGAGAAAATCAATGACATAGCCGTGCACCAGGCGATCGATCAGATTGCCCAGCGCCCCGCCCAGGATCAACGCCAGCGAAGCCGCCTGCAGATGCTCATGTTTGAGGCGTTTGATCCACATAAAGATCACCACGCTGATCACAATCGAGACCAGCGTGAAAAACCAGCGCTGCCAGCCCCCGGCATCGCTGAGAAAGCTGAACGCCGCGCCGCTGTTGTGCATCAGGGTCAGATTAAACATTGGCAGCAACTCGACCGGCTGATGCAGCGTCAGATAGGCACTGGCAACAAACTTGCTCAACTGATCGAGCAATATCACCACCCCGGAAAGCCACAACCATCTCAACATGCTAAATCCTCTATGCAGTTTCCAGTCGCTAGCGGCTAGTAACTAGAAACTGATTTTATAGTGCAACCGCTTCTCGCCTGCCCGTCAACATTCACGGCACAGTCCTGTAGCAAGAATGTCAGGTAGCGCGATGCGCAACCTGACCTACGCCTCAATATATCGTTTTTTGACCTCGTCACTCGTACCTCGTAACTCGTCACTGTTCTTACGCGTGCAACCGCTCCTCGCCCGCGCCGTCCACATTCTCGACACACCGCCCGCACAGCTCGGGATGATCGGCATGACTGCCTACATCCTCACGATGATGCCAGCAGCGCACGCACTTGGGATGCGCGGAAGCCGAGACCGAGACCCAGATCTCGTCGTTGCCCGCCAGGGTGTAGTGCTGTGCCTCGGAGGGTGGATCACCGGCCAGATAGAGACGGGCCTCCGAGGTAATCAGGACAAAGCGCAATTCGTCTTCCAGCTGCGCCAGGGCATCGTGAATTTCCCGCCCGGCGTAAATACCGACTTCGGCATCGAGATTGGCACCGATGCCGCCGGCAACGCGCAGGTTTTCCAGTTCCTTGTTGACCGCGTCGCGCACCTGCATGATGCGTTGCCAGTACGCCAGCTCATCGCTGGCAGTCTGATCATCACCAAACATGCGGGGCAACTCGTACCAGGTATTGAGCAATACCGACGCGCCGCGTTCGCCGGGAATGTTTTCCCAGATATCTTCGGCGGTAAAACTCAGAATGGGCGCCATCCAGCGCACCATTGCCTCGGCAATATAATAGGCCGCGGTCTGTGCCGAACGCCGGGCCGCGCTCTCTGTCGGCATGGTGTACTGGCGGTCCTTGATCACATCCAGATAGAAGCTGCTCAGATCCACCGCGCAGAAGTTGTGCATCTGCTGATAGATATTATGAAACTCGTAATTGTCATAGGCGGTCACGATCTGCTGCTGGATCTCGCGGGTGCGTTCCACCGCCCATTTGTCCAGCGCCAGCATCTGATCGGCCGGCACGCTGTGTTGGCTCGGGTCAAAGTCCCCCAGGTTGGCCAGCAGATAGCGGGCGGTGTTGCGCATGCGCCGGTAGGCATCGGCGGTACGCTTGAGAATCTCGTCGGAGACACGCATCTCGCCGCTGTAATCGGTGGCCGCCACCCACAGGCGCAGGATGTCCGCGCCCAGGTTGTTGATCACCTTTTGCGGCGCCACCACGTTACCCTTTGACTTGGACATCTTCTGGCCTTTGGCATCGACCGTGAAGCCGTGGGTCAATACCGCTTTGTAAGGCGCGCTGCCCTGCATGGCCACGGCGGTCAGCAGCGAGGACTGGAACCAGCCGCGATGCTGATCCGATCCTTCCAGATAAAGATCGGCGGCGGGATACTCTGTCAGACCCAGACGTTGACCCAACACGGCGAAATGGGTCACCCCCGAGTCGAACCAGACATCGAGCGTATCGCGCACCTGTTCGTAATCATCAGCGTCGTCACCCAGGAGGTTACTGATATCCAGCTCGAACCAGGCATCGATGCCGCGCTGTTCGATCTGTTGTGCCGCCTGTTCGATCAGCTCACCGGTTTTGGGATGCAGCTTGCCGGTTTTTTTATGCACGAACAGAGTAATCGGAACGCCCCAGGTGCGCTGGCGCGAGATACACCAGTCGGGCCGGTTCTCCACCATGCCGATGATGCGTGCCTCACCCCATTGTGGCATCCAGCGGGTTTTACCAATGGCGGCAAGCGCGTTTTTACGCAAGCTCGCCTGTTCCATGGCGATACCCTGGTCTTTGTTCCCGACAAGACCAGGATACACGCCATCCATGGCGATAAACCACTGCGGCGTGGCGCGGAAGATAATCGGGGTCTTGTGCCGCCAGCAATGCGGATAGCTATGACGAAAGGCCTCTTCGTGCACCAGTTTGTTGTGCGCCTTGAGGGCATCGAGCACGCTGTCGTTGGCCTTGAACACATGCTGGCCTTCGAACAGGGGCGTGCCTTCGAGGAACTTGCCGTCGCCGCCTACAGGGTTGTCGACCTTGAGGTGATAACGCTGGCCGACCACATAATCATCCTGGCCGTGGCCGGGCGCGGTGTGCACGGCGCCGGTCCCCGCCTCCGTGCTGACGTGTTCGCCGCAGATGATCGGCACTTCGCGATCATAGAAGGGATGCTGCAATTTAAGGTCTTCGAGCTCGGCCCCCTTGCAATAGGCCACCACGCGATACGCTTCCACCTCCCAGCGCGCCATGATGTCGCCCAGCATGGCGTCGGCCACGATCAACCGCTCGGGCACGTGATCGCCCACCCCGTCGCACTGGACCACGGCGTAATCGAGTTCGGGATTGACCGCCACCGCCTGGTTGGCCGGCAGGGTCCAGGGTGTGGTGGTCCAGATGACCACCGAGATCGGACCCTTAGTCGCTCCCGGCTTCCTGCCTCCCGCGACAGAGCCTGCCCCATGAGCGTAGCGAGTGTTTTGGGTACTAGCACGTCCCTGTGCGTCGCCCTCATGGCCTTCGACGTGATGACAACGGCTCATCAGCGCTTCTTCGTTCAGTACTTCAAAGCGCACGTCGATGGCCGGCGAGGTCTTGTCCTCGTATTCCACCTCCGCCTCGGCCAGGGCCGAGCCGCAGTCGACACACCAGTGTACCGGCTTGAAGCCCTTGTGCAGATGGCCCTGGTCGATGATGTTGCCCAGGGCGCGAACGATATCCGCCTCGAACTGGTAGTCCATGGTCAGATAAGGGTGATCCCAGTCACCAAGAACTCCGAGGCGTTTGAAGTCATTGCGCTGACCGTCCACCTGTTCGGCCGCGTAATCGCGACAGGCGGCACGGAACTGGTCATGGGCGACGGCAACACCGGCCTTGCCGATTTTCTTTTCCACCTGCAACTCGATCGGCAGACCGTGGCAGTCCCAGCCGGGGATATAGGGCGCATCGTAACCGGCCAGCGTCTTGGACTTGATAATGATGTCCTTGAGGATCTTGTTGACGGCGTGACCAATATGAATATCGCCGTTGGCATAGGGCGGGCCGTCGTGCAGCAGAAACAACGGCCGCTGCTCCGCTTTGGCCTGCTCGCGCAACTGTTGATAGAGATCCGTCTCGTACCAGCGCTTGAGAAAGTCCGGCTCGCGTTTGGCCAGATTGCCACGCATGGGAAAATCGGTCTGCGGAAGATTCAGGGTATGCTTGTAATCAGTCACATTGTTATCCATTTTGGCATTCAGTATGTTTCTTTGTGACGTGCGGCAAAGTAGGCACGTGTCTGTTGAACATCCGTGTTGATCTGCTGTTTCAATCGTTCCAGCGAATCGTATTTTTCTTCATCGCGCAGCTTGTGCAAAAAACTGACCTGCAGGTGCCGACCATAGATAGCCTGATCGAAATCGAGGATGAACACTTCCAGCAGAGCGCGCGTACCGTCCACCGTCGGCCGGGTACCAAGACTGGCGGCACCCTGCAACGGTTCACGATCGAGGCCGAACACGTCCACCGCGAAGATGCCCTGCAACGGTGTCACCCGCCGATGCAGATGAATGTTGGCGGTGGGAAACCCGAGCTGACGCCCCAGCCGGTTGCCGTGTGCGACCCGCCCGCTCATCCGGTAGTCACGGCCCAGCAGCCGTTCGGCCGCCCCCATGTCGCCGGCTTCCAGCGCCTGGCGAATGCGCGTGCTGCTGACCCGCTCGCCGTCGATCTCGAAGGTGTGCATGTTGACCACCGTAAAGCCGTGTTCGGCTCCGGCGGCCCGCAAGTCGTCGATGGTGCCGGCCCGGCCGCGACCAAAACGAAAATCGTCGCCGACCACCAGATACCTCACACCCAGCCCGTCGACCAGCACCTGTTGAATAAACTCCGCCGGGCTCAGCTGCGCCAGCTTGCGATTGAACGGCAGACACAACACCCGATCCACGGCATAGCGACGCAGGGCCTGGATCTTTTCCCGAAAGCGGGTCAGGCGCGAGGGGGCCGCCCCGGGTTTGAAATACTCCAGCGGCTGCGGCTCGAAGGTGATCACCACCGCCGGCAGACACAACTCATCGGCCTTCTCCGCCAGCTGGCCGATGACCGCCTGATGGCCCAGATGCACCCCGTCGAAATTGCCGATGGTGGCCACGCAACCGTGGTGACGGGGGCGCAGATTATGCAGACCGCGGATCAGCTCCATGATTGATTTACACCACCGGAAAAAGGCCAAAAGTATAACAAAAACAAGGGGCTGTTAGCGAAAAATAAAGAACCCCCCTGCGCGGAAAACCCGGGGCAATTCAAGGCCGATATCAACCACCGAAGCACTGAACACACCGAATTCACCGAATACTGATTGGCCGGAGCATCATGCCCTGTTCGGTGATTTTCAGTGCTTTTCGGTGTCTTCGGTGGTGAGCGCGCCCAACCCGGAATTAACCTGACACCGGTCGGCGAAACTGGCCGAAGCGCAGGCCGCTGAGCGCGAGCACACCAAAGTAAATCGCCACCCCGGCCGGGATCAGCCAGCCCAGATGCGTCAGCCGCTGGGCCAGCGTGTAGTCGACCCACTGCGTCCAGTCGCCGGCCAGAACCCAGAGACTGGTGCCCATCACCCCGGCGGCCAGGATCACGCGCACAAAGTAGAGGCCCCAGCCGGCTTCGGGGCGGAACACCCCGTCACGCAACAGGCCGCGCAGCAACAGCATGGCGTTGAGGAAGGAGGAGAGCGTGGTCGCCAGTGCCAGCCCGGCGTGGGGCGCGGAATAGCCCACCTGCACCAGCGTCACCACCAGGATCACGTTGAAAATCATGTTGGCCACCATCGCAATCAGCGCCACCTTCATCGGGGTTTTCGTGTCCTGGCGGGCGAAGTAGCCCGGTACCAACACCTTGACCAGCATGAAGCCGAGCAGACCGAAGCTGTAGGCGATCAGCGCCAGCGCCATCATGTTCAGATCATGGTCGCCCTTGCCGCCATACAGGAACAGCGTCGCCAGGATCGGCCCGGCCAGCACACCGAGGGCGACCGCCGCCGGCAGGCCGATGAGCAAGACCCAGCGCAGCGCCCAGTCCAGGGTGCGCGAGAAGGCCAGGCTGTCCTGGCGGGCGAACTTCTCCGACAGATAGGGCAGGATCACCGTGGCCAGGCCGATGCCGAACAGCCCCAGCGGAAACTCCATCATCCGGTCGGCAAAATAGAGCCAGGTAATGCTGCCGAAGGCGAGAAACGAGGCCACCATCACGTCGAACAGCAGATTGATCTGCATGGCGGAGGAGCCGATGATGCCCGGCAGCATCAGCTTCATGATGCGCCGCACCCCCGGATCGCCCCAGCCCCAGCGCGGCCAGCGCAACAGCTTGAGACGCAGCAAAAACGGCAGCTGTAACAGCAGTTGCGCCACCCCGGCGATCATCACGCCCCAGGCCAGGGCCATGGCCGGCACGGCAAAATAGTCCGACAGCCACAGGGCCGCGCCGATCAGACTCAGGTTGAGCAGCACCGGGGTGAAGGCCGGCAGGGCAAAACGGCCGTAGGTGTTGAGTACCCCGCCGGCCAGCGCGGTCAGGGAGATAAAAAAGATATAGGGGAAGGTGATGCGCAGCATCTCGGCGGTCAGATCCACCTGCGCCGGATCGCCGATATAGCCCAGGGCAATCAGCATGACGAACAAGGGTGTCACCAGCACCACCAGCGCGGTCAGAATCAGCAGCACCGCGCCCAGGGTCCCGGCCGTCGAGGCGACCAGCTCGCGTACCGCGTCGATATCGCGCTTGACCCTGTACTCGGCCAGCACCGGCACGAAGGCCTGGGCAAAGGCCCCCTCGGCGAACAGCCGGCGCAGGAAATTGGGGATCTTGAAGGCAATTAAAAAGGCGTCGGTGGCCTTGCCGAATTCGAAGACAGCCGCGAACACCACATCCCGCACCAGGCCGGTGAGGCGCGAGATAAAGGTCATGCCGCTAAATACCGCCGTGGACCGTAACAGTCCCATCAATGCGTCTCTATCTTATTGTTATTAAAGAATATTTATAAGTTTGTAACGACTTACCAACCAGCCTTGACCCGTCCCGGCCCGGCCCTGTCCCGCATCTTACCCCAGGCGCCGGTGCGCTGAATACGCACAGGGGGAAATTTCGCCCGATCGTTGACATTTGGGGCCAAAACCACCATGATACGCGCCCTTCAAACACCCGAATTGCTTGAGTCAGGAGAGACGTTTTGGCCAACACAGCACAATCCCGCAAGCGGGCGCGCCAGGCGGAAGATAACCGCCAGCATAATACCGCCTACCGTTCCAAGTTCCGCACCTTCGTCAAGAAAGTGCTGGGCGCAGTGAAGGCGGGTGACAAGGCCCAGGCCGAGCAGGCCTACAAACAGGCTATCGCGCTCATCGACAAGACCGCCAACAAGGGCCTGATTCACAAGAACAAGGCCGCCCGGCAGAAAAGCCGGCTGAACGCTCGCATCCGCACGATGTAACAGGCACCCGCGCTGAATAGCAAAAAGCCGGATTTTTATCCGGCTTTTTTTATGGGCACCGCGCAGTTAAGCAACGTGTCAGGCGACCTGGGCCTGTTTGAACATTGCCTCGAGTTGCTCGGGATCGAAGGGTTTACGCAGCGTGCCGAGCATATTGACGCCCGCCTCGCGGGCCACGGCCATGGCGGCCCGGGCCATTTCATCCACTGCCGCGGTGACAAAAATACACGGTATATCAGGCTGTTTTTGCCCCAGTTGCACCACGAAGTCCATGCCGTTCATGGTTCCTGACACTATCGACCACCCGCCCGACCTCTTGAGTTTTATACCAGTACCATGTTGTCGCGGTGAATCAGCTCCGGCTCGTCGATATAGCCCAGAGTCGACTCGATCGCCTCGCTGGGCTGGCCCATGATACGGCGCACCTCATCGGCGTTGTAGTTGACCAGGCCGCGGGCGATCTCCCGCCCTTCGGCATCCACGCAGGCCACCATCTCGCCGCGGGCAAAATCGCCCGAAACCCCCCGCACCCCGACCGCCAGCAGGCTGCGACCCGAGTGACACAGCACCTTGACCGCCCCTTCGTCCAGCTCCAGGCGGCCGCGCATCTGCAGATGGCCGGCCAGCCACTGCTTGCGTGCCGCCAGCGGTGCCTGCTCGGCATACAGCAGGCTGCCCAGCGCCTCACCGCCCCGCAAGCGGGTCAGTATCTGATCCTCGCGGCCCGAAGCGATCACCGTGGAGGTGCCGGAGCGGGCCGCCAGACGCGCCGCCCGCAGCTTGGTCTTCATGCCGCCCCGGCCCAGCGCCCCGGCGCTGTCGGTGGCCATGGCATCGAGCGAGGCCTCGTGGACCAGCACCTCGTCGATCAGCGTCGCGTCGGGGTGGTGGCGCGGATCGCAATCGTACAGCCCCTGTTGATCGGTGAGGATAATCAGGGTGTCGGCCTCGACCAGATTGGCCACCAGCGCGGCCAGGGTGTCGTTATCACCGAAGCGAATCTCGTCAGTGACCACGGTGTCGTTTTCGTTGATCACCGGGATCACCCCCAGTTGCAGCAGACTGCGCACGGCGCTGCGGGCATTGAGGTAGCGTTTGCGGCTGGTGAGATCGTCGTGGGTAAGCAGGATCTGCGCGGTATGCAGGTTGCTGCGGGCAAAGCGCGACTCATAGGCCTGGATCAGTCCCATCTGGCCCACGGCGGCGGCGGCCTGCAGATGGTGCAGTTCGCTGGGTCGCCGGCTCCAGCCAAGACGACACATCCCCTCGGCCACCGCGCCGGAGGAGACCAGCACCACCTCCACGCCCTGCGCCATCAGCGCGGTCATCTGCGCCACCCACGCATCCAGCCCCGGCTGATTCAGGCCGGTGCCGTCCCCGGTCAGCAGCGCGCTGCCGATCTTGATCACCCAGCGCCGGGAAGTTGTCAGTTGTTGTCGTCTGGACATAGTCGTCTTTTTCCGCTGTCGCGTTACTCTTCTTCTGTCGCCACCGGGCGGGCCTGTTCACGCTGGCGCTCGATGTAGGTCATGATGTCATAACAGAGCTGCCGGGTGCCGATCTGGCCGATGGCCGAAATCGTGTAAACCGGCCCCTGCCAGCCCAGCTCATCGATAATCGCCTGGCAGCGGGCTTCGCGCTCGTCCTCGGGCAGCAGGTCGATTTTATTCAATACCAGCCAGCGCGCATACTCGGCCAGTTCCGGATCGAAGCGTTGCATCTCCTGCTCGATGGTGCGCACATCCGTGGCCGGATCACCGGCTGTGTCCAGCGGGGCCACATCCACCAGATGCAGCAGCAGGCGGGTGCGCGAGACATGCTTGAGAAACTGGATGCCCAGCCCGGCGCCCTCGGCCGCCCCCTCGATAATGCCCGGAATATCGGCCACCACAAAGCTGCGGTGCGCCTCGACGCTGACCACGCCCAGATTGGGATAAATGGTGGTAAACGGGTAATCGGCCACCTTGGGGCGGGCGGCGGAGACCGCGCGGATAAAGGTCGATTTGCCGGCGTTGGGCAACCCCAGCAGCCCCACGTCGGCCAGCACCTTCATCTCCAGGCGCAGCTGACGGGCTTCGCCGGGGGTGCCGGGGGTGGACTGGCGCGGTGCCCGGTTGGTGCTGCTTTTAAAACGGGTATTGCCAATACCGTGATAGCCACCTTTGGCCACCAGCAGCGTCTGGCCGTGTTCCAGCACGTCGCCGAGCAGCTCCCGGGTCTCTTCGTCGAACACCTGGGTGCCCAGCGGCACGGGAATAACCAGGTCCTGGCCGCCCTTGCCGGTCATGTTGCGGCCCTTGCCCTGCTGGCCATGTTCGGCCCGAAACTGGCGGGTATAGCGAAAATCGGCCAGGGTGTTGAGATTGCGCTCGCCGATCAGAAAGACATCGCCCCCGTCACCGCCATCACCGCCGTCGGGGCCGCCGAATTCGATGAATTTTTCCCGGCGAAAGCTGACACAGCCGTTGCCGCCCTTGCCGGCCTCGACCCGGATCGCTGCTTCGTCGACAAACTTCATCTGTCCCTTCCCGTGGTTTCCCGGCCATCGCCGGCACAATCATCTGTGAAATACTAAACCACGGAGGACCCAGCGGTTACAGAGTGAATGTCTCTGCGTCCTCCGTGTCCTCTGTGGTGGATGAATCAAGTCACCCTGCATAAAACAAAAACCCCGTCGCGAGGGACGGGGCTTTGGTGGTTCGGCTTGTATCCCGGCGTCTTCAGGCCGGAATAATGCTGACCTGCTTGCGCTGCCGGGGCCCCTTGGTCTCGAATACCACGGTGCCGTCAGCCTTGGCAAACAGGGTATCGTCACCGCCCTTGCCGACGTTCACGCCCGGGTGAACCTTGGTGCCGCGTTGGCGAACCAGGATGTTACCGGCCTTGACCACCTGACCGCCGTAGCGCTTGACGCCAAGACGCTTCGACTGGGAATCGCGACCGTTGCGGGTACTCCCGCCTGCTTTCTTATGAGCCATGCTTTACGTCCTCTTACTTAACCGCTGATACCGGTGATTTCCAGTTCCGTGTAGTCCTGACGGTGACCCTGGGTCTTGCGGCTGTGTTTGCGGCGACGGAATTTGATAATCATCACCTTCTTGCCGCGGCCCTGGCTGGCCACGGTGGCAGTAACCTTGCCGCCTTCCACGTAGGGCTTGCCGACCTTGAAGTCCTCGCCATCGGCGATCATCAGGACCTTGTCGATATCCACACTGGCGCCGGTCTCGGCGTCGAGTTTCTCGACCTTGATTTTCTGGCCCTGTTCTACCCGGTACTGCTTGCCACCGGTTTCGATAACCGCGTACATAATACTGTGCTCCAAATATCCCCGCCTGCTGGGCGGACTCGACTGTGGAAAGGGGCGCAATTTTAGCGTCTGGGGCCGCCCCGGTCAAAGAATTTTCCTGATTTTCTGCCAATTTAAGTGCCCCGAATCGCGCGTCCAGCTTGACAGGCACCGGGGGGCTCCCTAGCATTTTGCGCTTTGCTCACAGGCTTGTCGCATTGAAGACTCTCGAGGACATTCAGACATTGATCGGCCCCGACATGGTCGAGGTCGATCAGTGCATTAGCGGACGACTGCGCTCCGAGGTGGTGCTGATCAACCAGATCGGCGCCTACATAATAAAGAGTGGCGGCAAACGGCTGCGCCCGATTATCCATCTGCTGTGCGCCCGGGCGCTCGGTTATCAGGGCCGCTATCATATTGATCTGGCAGCCATTATCGAGTTCATCCACACCGCCACCCTGCTCCACGACGACGTGGTAGACGGCTCCGAACTGCGCCGCGGCCAGAAGACGGCCAACAATTTGTGGGGGAATTCAGCCAGCGTGCTGGTGGGCGATTTTCTCTATTCCCGGGCTTTTCAGATGATGGTCGACATCGGTCAGATGGATATCATGCGGATTCTGGCCAATTGCACCAATACCATTGCCGAGGGCGAAGTCCAGCAGCTGCTCAATATCCACGACGCCGATACCACCGAAGCCCGCTACATGGAAGTCATCCACAACAAGACCGCCAAACTGTTCGAATCGGCCAGCGAACTGGCCGCCGTCATCACCGACCAGCCCGCTGGCCTCCAGCAGGCGATGGCCCGCTACGGCATGCACCTGGGCAGCGCCTTCCAGCTGGTGGACGACGTGCTCGACTACCGGTCCGACAGCGAAGAGACCGGCAAGAACATCGGCGACGATCTGGCCGAGGGCAAACCCACCCTGCCGCTGATTTACGCCATCCAGCAGGGCAGCCCGGAGCAGGCCGCAGTTATCCGTGAAGCCATCGAAACCGGCGGGCTGGCGCAGATCGACGCCGTGCGCGCCGCGATTGAATCCACCGGCGCTATCGACTACACTGCGCGCTGCGCGCGAGCGGAGGCCGATCAGGCCATTGAGGCGCTGAGTGGAATCCCGACGTCCGAATACAAAGACGCGCTCAGCTTCCTCGCCGAATTCGCCGTCAACCGCAATTATTAATCCGCATTACAACCGTTTAACACGGTTCGAGTCAAAGCCGCTTTAATAAGGTTTTATTAGGCCGTATAAGCGGATGATGACAAGGCAAAGCGAGCGAGAAAAGCGGAGTTATGCACAGGATGTGCGGTATGTCGCGAGAGGCAGGACGCCGGTAGCGACGTACATCGGAAAGGTCATTTTCGAGCCGACGCTTTAACGCAGTCAGGGCCGCTTATACGGCCTAATAATTCGGGGTGTAGCTCAGCCTGGTAGAGCACCGTCTTCGGGAGGCGGGGGTCGTAGGTTCAAATCCTGTCACCCCGACCAATTCTTAGTTCTTCACGCCGGACCTTGCCGGCGGTTTGATGAGGGTGACCGGATCGCTCCGGACATGTCTCATAGAACCCCTTCGGGTTTCATTATGTTATCTCGCAGAACCCTCCGGGTTCATTGCGAGTACCCTACGCTTCCAGCGTCAGGGCAACCCTACCTATCGGTCAGGGCACCTGTCCTCCCGCGACAGAGCCCACCCAGCGAGCAAAGCGAGTGTTTTGGGTGTTAGTACTTCCCTGTACGTCATTTCCGGCCCTCCGGGCGTTCACGGTACGCCCTCATCCCGACCTGTGACCGCACCTTTCCCTGTTCTACGCCGATTCCGTTAAACTGGACGCTTCAATTCATCGTCATCTTCAGAGTCGGCTCTTCATGCAAACAGATGTTGTGATTATCGGTGCGGGTGCCGCGGGTCTGATGTGCGCGATTGAAGCCGGCAAACGCGGGCGCAAGGTGCTGGTACTGGACCATGCCAACAAACCCGGCAAAAAGATCCTGATGTCCGGTGGCGGACGCTGCAACTTCACTAATTACGACATCAGTGCCGACCATTATCTGTCTCATAATCCCCATTTTTGCAAATCAGCCCTGAGCCGTTATACCCAATGGGATTTTATTGCCCTGCTCGACCGCCACCACATTCCCTGGCACGAGAAGGCCCATGGCCAGCTGTTCTGCGATCACAGTGCCAGGGATGTATTGAACATACTGCTGAACGAATGCCGCCGGGTCGGCGTCGAGATCCGCCTCAACTGCAGCGTCGAACGGATTGAGAAAACCGAAGCCTCCCCCTCTTCCGCTCACAACACGTTCACGCTTTACACAAACCAGGAAAAGATTGAAGCCGAGTCTGTCGTGATTGCCAGCGGCGGGCTGTCCATCCCGAAAATGTGCGCCACACCTTTCGGTTACCAGATCGCCGAACAGTTCGGTCATACGATTCAGCCGACCCGGGCTGCGCTGGTGCCGTTTACCTTGCAGCCACAGGATAAGACACGCTTTAGTGAATTAACCGGCGTCTCTGTCGACAGTATCGTCAGTAATGCACGTATCAGCTTTCGGGAAAACCTGCTTTTCACCCATCGGGGATTGAGTGGCCCGGCGATATTGCAAATCTCCTCTTACTGGCAACCGGGCGAGACGATTAGCGTTAATCTTCTGCCGGATCAGGATGTGTTAAGCTGGTTAAAAGCGCAACAAAACAGCCGGCCGCGCAGCAAACTCAAGACCGTGCTTGGCGAGATCCTGCCAAAACGCCTGGTTGCCGTTATATTGGATGACACATTGATTGAAACACCCCTGCAAGCCATATCACATACCCGGTTCGATGCCATCGCCCGGCAGCTGCAACAGTGGGAAATCACCCCCGGCGGCAGCGAAGGCTATCGCACCGCGGAGGTCACCCTGGGCGGTGTCGACTGTGATGAGCTCTCTTCCAAAACCATGGAATCCAGACGCATCCCCGGCCTCTATTTCATCGGCGAGGTGGTGGATGTCACCGGCTGGCTCGGCGGCTATAATTTTCAATGGGCCTGGTCCTCGGGCTGGGTGGCCGGCCAGGTGGTTTAACCAAAAACCGTCGAATAACGTTACCGGGTATTATGCAAAACGGAGTCATGCCATGAAGCCTGTTTTTCGCAGTGTACTGCAACGGATCGCAACCGGCCTGTTGCTGATCGTAGTGTCAACCGCACCATTGATCGATGTCGCATCGGCCGGGGAAAACGTCAATCCCGATATCAATCGCCATTATCAGGATCCGGATTTTGCACGCTGGCAGAGCACTTTTGAGCGGCGCGGACGGGAAGTCTACGATCAACGGCACGCGATTATCGAGGCGCTCGATCTAGAACCAGGTATGCGTATCGCCGACGTGGGGGCCGGTACCGGCCTGTTCACCCGATTGTTCGCCCAGCAGGTCGGCGCGACCGGCAAAGTCTATGCCGTGGATATTGCCCAAAACTTTATCGATAACACTCTGCGTACGGCCCGCGAACAGGATCTGAATAATGTCGAGGGGGTAGTGAACGATCAACAGTCCACCCACCTGCCCGCGAAGAGCGTTGACCTGGTCTTCTTAAGCGACACCTATCACCATTTTGAATA